>JAUYDS010000082.1 GCA_030691735.1 Candidatus Aminicenantota bacterium | reverse complement strand
GATCATCTGACCTGGGCGGCTTTTTTCGTGAGCTTGGTCGGCGCCGCCGCTTTTTTGGGCGGTTTCCACGCCTCTTTCATCGCCGGCGGAATCTTCGTCCAGCTCGGTTCGATCCTGGATTGCGCCGACGGCATGCTGGCGCGCGCGCGCGATCAATGCACGGAACGCGGCGCCTTCTTGGACCTCATTCTCGACCGAATCACCGAATTCGTCGTTCTTGGCGCGCTCACGGTGGGAACGTACAGGGCCCGGGGCAGTCAGGTCGTGCTCATCATCGCTCTCGGCGCCATCGCCCTGCATTTCCTGCAGACCACGATCTATTACCTCCTGCTCATCTATCGGAAGGAGCCGAGGATGGGCCAACAGGCCGAGCTGAGGGGCTTATACAATTTTTTAATCTTGTCATTCTCCGTCCTCAATAAGCCGGAGCTCATTTTTTACGCGCTTTTCGCGGAAGCCCTGATATCCGTCTTCTACCTGGTCTTCCGTTTCTTCCGGCCCACCCGGGGGTGAGGGAACGAGCGCGGCGAGGCCGTTCCCAGTTTCGATTTCAATCCGGACGTCGAAATGTCGGTCGTATAGGGCAAATAAACGATCTTCACCCCGGCCGATTTCAGTTTCCGTTCATAGTCCTTGAAACGGCCGGTGTCGAACCAGTCGTCACCGATGAACATGACGTCGAACTTCAGTTTTTTCCACATGACGAACTTGTCGAGATCGTCCTGGGGGATGGCCAGGTCCACGGCCTTGAGGCCGCTCACGATCTCCAGCCTCTGGTCGAAGGGAACGACAACATTCTGATTCTTGTAGCCGACGAGGTCATCGACGGTCACGCCGACGATCAACCGGTCGCAGAGGGCTTTGGCCCGCTGGAGGATCCGGAGATGCCCGACATGAAAGAGATCGAACACGCCGCTCGTGTATCCGACGATCTGCCGCTTCTTCATTTTGGGACCGGCCATGCCGAGGCCCTCCTCTCCCGAGGAAAAAATCTTCGTCCCCTCAGGATAGCCGAAGGCGCGGATAAAAGCAACGAAGCCAAAGGCCCACTCCTTCTCCTTTTCTCCCCCGCCGAAATAGGCTAAAATTGAGAGCTCGAAATTATATGCGTCCCAAAGGAGTCCTCCGACATGAAAAAAGCCCTTATATGGTTGGCGATCCTGGCCGTCATGACGAGCGCCTGCGCTAAGAAGGAACCGCCTCCGCCGCCCCCGGCGCAGGAGGTCAATCCCTTCTTCACCGCCTGGACGACGCCGTTCGAGACCCCGCCGTTCGAAAAAATCAAGGAAGCCCACTACCTGCCCGCCTTCCAGGCCGGCATGGACCAGCAGAAAAAGGAGATCGAGGCGATCACCGGCGATCCGGCGGCCCCGACCTTCGCCAACACCATCGAGACCCTGGAGAAAAGCGGGGAGCTGCTGACGAAGGTCGGCAATGTCTTCTTCAACCTGACCTCGGCCAACACGAACGACGAGATGCAGAAGATCGAGAGCACGGTCGCCCCGCTCCTGGCCAAACACCAGGACGACATCAATTTGAACCCCCAGCTCTTCGGGCGGGTCAAAGCCGTCAACGGTCAGAAGGACAAACTCGACCTCAATCCCGAGCAGGCCCGTCTCCTCGAGAAGTTCTACAAGAACTTCGTCCGGGGCGGGGCCAACCTTGACGAAACCAAGAAGGCCGAGTTCCGCAAGATCAACGAAGAACTGTCGGTCCTGACTCAGAAGTTCGGCCAAAACGTCCTCAAGGAGGACAACGCCTTCGCCCTGGTCATCGATAAGAAAGAGGACCTGGCCGGGCTTCCTGAATCGGTCATCCAGGGAGCCGCCGAGGCCGCCATGCGGAGCAAGCAGGAAGGGAAATGGATCTTCACGCTCCACAAACCCAGCTGCATCCCCTTCTTCCAGTATTCGGCCAAGCGGGACCTCCGGGAAAAGCTGTTCAAGGCTTTCATCAATCGCGGCAACAATGCCAACGAATTCGACAATAAAGTCATCGCGGCCAAGATCGCCGCGCTCCGCGTGAGGCGGGCCGCACTCCTCGGCTACAAGACGCACGCCGATTACGTCCTCGAGGAGAACATGGCCAAGAACGCCGACGGCGTCTATAAGCTCTTGACCCAGATCTGGGCGCCGGCGCTCGCCACGGCCAAAAGGGAGGCCGCGGAACTCCGGGCCATGATGAACAAAGAAGGCCTCGCCGGCCGGCTCGAGCCTTGGGACTGGTGGTATTACGCGGAAAAGCTCAAAAAGGCGAAATACGATCTGGACGATCAGGTCCTTAAGCCCTATTTCAAGCTCGAGAACGTCCGCCAGGGCGCGTTCGACGTCGCCAACAAGCTCTGGGGTTTGCAGTTCATCGAGCGGACGAACATCCCGAAGTACCATCCGGACGTGAACGTTTATGAGGTCAAGGAGGCCGATGGAACGCACATCGGCATCCTCTATACGGACTATTTCCCCCGGCCGAGCAAACGCGGCGGCGCCTGGTCCAACACCTTCCGCAGCCAATCCGCGCGCGGCGGGCGCAAGATCACCCCGCTCGTTTCCAACAACGGCAACTTCTCGATGCCCGTCGGCGAAACTCCCTCGCTCCTGACGTTCGAGGAAGCCCAGACCCTCTTCCACGAATTCGGCCACGCCCTCCACGACCTGCTCTCCAATTGCACGTACGAAGCTTTGGCCGGAACGAACGTGCCGAGAGACTTCGTCGAACTGCCCTCACAGATCATGGAGAACTGGGCCGGCGATCCCGCGGTCATCAAGACCTACGCCAAGCATTATCAAACGGGCGAGCCCATCCCCCAGGCCCTCATCGACAAGATCCAGAACGCGAGCTTGTTCAACCAGGGGTTCACGACGGTCGAATACATGGCCGCCTGCTACCTGGACATGGACTGGCACATCCTCAAGGACCCCGTCGAACAGGACGCGCTCAAATTCGAGGACGCCTCGATGATGAAGATCGGACTCATCCCCGAGATCATCGTCCGCTACCGGAGCCCCTACTTCCAGCACATCTTCTCCGGCGGTTATTCGGCGGGATATTACAGTTACATCTGGTCCGAGGTCCTCGACGCCGACGCCTTCCAGGCCTTCAAGGAAACGGCTCTCTTCGACGCCAAAACGGCTCAGAGCTTCCGGCAGAACATCCTGTCCCGGGGCGACACCGACGAGCCGCTGGCGCTTTACAAGCGCTTCCGCGGCCGCGAGCCCAAGGTCGAACCGCTGCTGAAGAGGCGAGGATTTCTGAAATAGGCCGACGGCGCTGATCGGATTCTTCATAAATCGATCGAGGAGATCGTCGCGGGAAAATAAGCGAAGCCGGCTCAATGTTCCTCGGGGAACAGAAAATGAATGTCCTCCGCGTCTATTTTTCGGTCAGCTCGAGAGCCCGCTTCAGCCTCGGCGCGAAATTCTGTTTTTTCTCGAATCCCACAAGCCGGACGTCGGGGATCTCCTTGCCGTCCGCGCCGAGGAAGACATAGGTCGGAACGCCCCTGACCGCATAGCGCTTGTAAAGGTCCCTGATCGCGGGGTCGGTGTCCGTCGTCAGGTTGGACCGGAGCATGACGAAGTCGCGCGACGCGGCGATGACGGCGGGGTCGGTGAACGTCACCTTGTCCATTTCCTTGCAGGCGATGCACCAGTCGGTGAAAAAGTCGATGAAGACGGGCTTTCCGTCGCGGGCGGCCGCGGCGAGCTTGTCCTCGGAGTAGGGCTGCCACAGGATGCCGAGGCCGGCCGCCGTCCCGCCCTTCTCGGCCGAGATCGCCTCCAGCCTGACGGCGACCGTCTCGTCCACATAGCTCTGGATGCCGGTGGCCGCGAAATAGAGAGCGAGGACGAAGAAGATCACGCCAAAGATATTGCGGACATAGGGAAAGGCTTTGCCCGGCGTCTTCGTCGGTTCGATCCAGGCCATGTAGACGCCGGCGATGAGCATGGTCAGCGCCTGCGCGAGATCATAGAAGAGCGCGTTCGGGAAGAGCGTTTTCAGAAAATAGAGGGCCATGGCGATGAGGATGAAGCCGAAAATCGTCCGGACCCAAACCATCCACGCGCCCGAGCGCGGGATGCGGTTGAGGCTTCCCGAAAAAATGCCCAGGAGCAGGAAGGGGACTCCGAGCCCCAGGGCCAGGACGAAGAACAGCGAGAACCCGAGAACGACGTTCCCCCGGTTGCCGACATAGGTCAGGAGCCCCAGGACGAAGGGCCCGATGCACGGCGCGGCGATGATGCCGCAGGTCAGGCCCATGAAGAACGTGCCGAAGAATCCTTTCTGTGAGCCTCCGGCGAACTTGTTGAGGAACGCCGGCACGCGCAGCTCATAGACGTTGAACATGCTCAAGGCCAGGAGGAACATGATGAGGGCGATGCCGACGAGGACCGGCGGATATTGGAGCGCGACGCCGAACAGGCTGCCGGTGAAGGCCGCGACGACACCCAGGACGGAGTAGGTCGTGGCCATGCCGACGACGTAGAGGATCGAGTGGAGGACGATGCCCCCCTTTTTGCCCTGGCCCTGCCCGCCGAAATAGCTGATCGTGATCGGGATGAGCGGATAGATGCAGGGCGTCAAGTTGAGAGCCAGCCCGCCGAGGAAGACCAGAATGAAGGTCAGCAAGAGGCTTTTGTTCTCGAAGGAGTTGGCCACTTTCCCTGCCCGGGCCGTGCTCGCGGCGATGTCGGCGGCTTTCTGTTTCTGGATCTCGCTGAGATCGACGGGTTTTGAGTCCGGCTGTTTTTGTTCGCCGGCCGTGTCTTTTTTATTTTCGCCCGCCGCAGGCGCGGGTACGGCTTCCTTGGTTCCGGCCGCCGCATCCTTCCCTGGCGTTAGGGGACCCGCGGTTTCCGCGCCGCCCGCGACGGCCACCTTCCGGCTGAAGGCCGCCTGCGTCGGCGGCAGGCAGGAACGATCGTCGCAGGCCTGATAGCCGAGCGAGCCTTCGATCTTCAGTTCCTTGCCTTTGAAATCCGGGGCCAGGACGACCTCGGCCGTGATCTTCACCGTGCCCTCGTAAATGGACAGGGGATTTTCCGAGAGCTCTAGCTTTTTCACTTCGCCCGCGGGAAAGGTCACTTTCCTGTAGGTCACCCCGGGCTGGGCTTTGAAATCGACCGTCGTCCCGATCAGGAATTCCTCGAGCGGCAGGTCGGAGTTGATATGATAAGGCGCCCGGATATTGATCTCGAGGGTGATGGGACAGGCCTGTCCGATCTTGAAGATCTCCACGGCGTGGACGACCTTGACCGCGACGATGTCCTGGTTCTGCCGGGCTTGGCCGAGGGCGAAAAGGCCAAGGAACGGGAGCACCATGAGGATCGAGCCCAAGCGCTTCATGACGGCTCCTTGAGTGTCGGCGGATGTTGTTCTTTCCATTGTTTTTAGGAATCGATATTATAGCAGAGGAAGTCTCCCGCCAGCAAGGTCGTCGCGGGTCCTGACCCCGACCTAAGAAAAAGGGAACAGGATAAAAACCGCCAGATCCCAAACGGTATGGCTGACGGCGACGAGAAGAAGGGATCTGGTCCGGAGAAAAAGAAAACCCCAGAACAGGCCGCAGACCGCGGCGGCGAGGACCAGCATCGGATTGCCGCTGCCGGCGTGGACGACCGCGTAGACGGCCGTCGCCAGCAGCCAGCCGATGAGGCCGCCGAAGTGGACCTGAAAGCGCCGCTGCAGGAATCCCCGCCAAAAAAGCTCTTCGCCCGGTCCGATGAGAAAGAACAGGAGACCGACGATGCGCAGCGGCGCGGCTCCCTCTTTAAAATTGTAGACGCGGGAAATGCCCTCGCCGGCGAAGGGCAGGATTTGGCGCAAAAGTCCATTGCCGGCAAAGAAGATCGCGTAGAGCAGGCCCGCCGCCAGAATGCCCAGCCCGACCTTCCAGGCCGCTCGGGACCTGAGGTCGGCGAGAAGGAACGGAAGATAGCCCTTGTCCAGGAGGAGGCTCAGCGCCAGCAGCAGGGCGAGATTCGCGCTCATCCACCACCAGAAATCAAAAGGGCCGACGGCGCGGAAGATGAACAGGGGGACGAAGAGGACGACGGCCAGGAAGGCCGCCAAGAACGTGCGGCGGGGATTCGTCTTCAATTCAGCTTCAAAACCTGCTCCAGCCACAGGGCCGCGGTGCAAAGCAATCCGAAGATGAGGTTGTAGTTTGCCGTCGCGCCGTCGAGAATGATGAAATCCATGGGCTGGCGCGGAGCGCGGCGGTGCGTCGCCCGGCCCCACAATTGCAGAGCGCGCGGCAGGGCGAAGAGCACCACGACGAAGGTCCAGGGCATGGGGACGAGCTTGGGCGAAAGAAGCCGCGGCAGGAGCATGAGGCCGAAAATGATCGCCATCGAACCGAAGATGAGGACCGCGTAATAGGCCAGCGAGCCTTTGTCGCCCAGGATCGAGGCAAACGTCCTGACCCGGCGCTCGGAATCGGAGATCGTGTCCCGCCAATTGTTGGCGTGGAGGATGGCGCTGACGAGCATGGCCATCGGCACGGTCCAGAGGACGGGGATCCAGGAGAATTCACGCGTCTGGACGACCCAAGCCCCGAGCCCCCCGAGAATGCCGAAATTGAGGAAGACGGCCAGGTCGCCGAGGGCATGATATTTGAGAAGGGTGTAGCCCGCCCCGATCAGGAGGCCGACGGCCCCGATGATCAGCAGGACCGTACCGGTCAAGGCGGCCAGCCACAGACCGAGACCGACGCCGACGACGAAGAGGACGGCCGAGCCGGCCGCGACTTCGTTCGCCGTCAGCCAGCCGCGGACAATGGCCCCGCTCACCGGCGTGACGAACGTGTCGAGCCCGCGCCGGAAATCGAAGACGTCGCTCAGCATGTTGGCCGCCGAATGGAGAACCATCATGGCCAGGAGGGCGAGCAGGAAACGAAACGGGTCGAGTCGCGCCCGGCCGACGACGACGGCCAGGGAAGTCCCGAAGATGACCGGCATGGTCGAGGCCGGCAGGGCCCAAGGCCGGGTGGCGATCAGCCATTTCTTGAGCGTCGAGGGGGTTGGGGAGGCGTCACTCATGGTCTTTTCCTTAACAGAAATTCCACCTACTATTATAGACCAAAAGACGGGAACCGAGCGAGATGAATTTTGGCCCGATTGACAAGAAGGCGAGCATATGCTATTAAATCTATCTATTAAATCGGATTTAGGGCGGGTCGGAGCCGGGCGTCCCGGCCGGTTTTCATGCCCCCCAAGGAGGAACGCATGCATCACGATCGGTCCGGCATCGACCGGAGGTCCTTTCTCAAGAACGGCCTGATGGGCGTGGCCGGGATCGGCGCGCTGTCGGCGCTTCCGTCGGCCCTCAAAGGCCGGCAGAAATCCTTCACCGCGCCCACGGGAGACATCAAGAAGAACGGATTCATCTATCGCAAGTTGGGCAAGACGGGCGTCACCCTCCCCATCGTCTCGATGGGCGTCATGAACTCGGACAACGAAAACCTCATCCGCGCGGTTCTGGACGCCGGAATCCTCCATCTCGACACGGCCCACGGCTATATGCGGGGCCGCAACGAGGAGCAGATCGGCAAGGTCATCAAGGACCGGCCGCGCGACTCCTATTTCATCGCGACCAAGGTCCCGGGCGAGCCCGTGGCCGACAACCGGACCCGCATGTTCACGGCTGAGACCAAGGCCGAGCCCTTTCTCGAGAAGTTCGATCTCAGCCTCAAGCGCCTGGGCTTGGAGTACGTGGATGCCCTCTACATCCACAACGTGATCTACCGCGACGCGGTCCTCTTCGAGCCCCTGATGAAGGCCCTCGAATCCGCGAAGAAGAGCGGGAAGGCCCGCTTCGTCGGCGTTTCGACGCACTCGAACGAGCCCGAGGTCATCCGGGCGGCGATCGAGAGCAAGTTCTACGACATCGTCCTGACGGCCTACAATTTCCGCAAGGACAACATCGCCGAGCTCGACAAGGCCATCGCCGAAGCCAACGGCGCGGGGCTCGGCATCATCGCCATGAAGACCCTCGCCGGCGGCTTCTTCGACCGGGCCCGGAAGGAACCCATCAACGTCAAGGCGGCCTTGAAATGGGCGCTCAGCAATCCCGGCATCACCACGGCCATCCCCGGCATGACGAGTTTCGACCAGCTCGAGCTCAACTTGAACGTCGTCAAGGACGTCAAGCTGACCGACGACGAGAGGCGGGACTTGAAACTCGTCCCCCAGGAAGGCGGGCTCTACTGCCAAGGCTGCAACGAATGCCTCGAACAATGCCCCCGAGATCTGCCCATCCCCTCCCTAATGCGGAGCTACATGTACGCCTACGGTTACAGGAACCTCGGCGAGGCCTACGACCTCGTCGCGTCGCTCAAAGTGGGAGAGAATCCTTGCGGGAGCTGCGACCGCTGCGCGGTCAGATGCGCCCATGGATTCCAGGTGAAGGAACGGGCGACGGACATCGCCCGGCTGCAGCGTCTTCCGGCCGACTTTTTCGCCTAAGAAGAAAGACGGCGCTATGGTCTCAGTGATCGCTATTTAATACGGATTGCCCAAAAAAAAATCATCCTGAGCGAAGCGAAGGATCTCATTTCGGCGAGACGTCGTGTTTCGCTAGGATTTATCTTCGCCGAGCCGGACGTCGTTCGGCCGCAGTTTCTTATCGATCCAGTAAACCAACAGCCCGGCGGCCGTGATCCCGATCCCCGCCAGGGATTCCTTCGTCCGGTAGATCACCCCGTACACCAGGATCCAGATGTTGATCAGCAGAAAGAGGATCGGCACGACGGGATAGCCGAGGGTCCTGTACGGGCGGGGCAGCTCCGGATATTTCTTCCGCACGATCATCACCCCCAGGACGGTCATGAAGGTGAACAAGTTCAGAGTGAACCCGATGAAGACGATGACCTGGTCGAACGTCGAAGTGAGGACATAGAAGACCGAGAGCAAACCCTGAGTGACGATGGCGATCGCCGGGATGTCCTTCCGCGTCGTCCGGCCCATCCAGCGGAACAGATGATAATCCTCGCCGATGACCCGCGTCACCCGCGGCCCGGCGATGATCATGGCGCTGATGCTCGACAGGAGCAGGAACGAGATGATCCCGGCCATGATCCGGCCGCCCTGGGTTCCGAAGACCTTGGTCGCGAAAACGAATCCCACCTCGAGCTTGCCGGCCAGCTCCGGCAAAGGAACCGCATAGAGAAAGGCGAAGTTGAGCAAAACGTACAGGACGATGACGAACAGCGTCCCCGTGATCAAGCTGATCGGCAGGTTCTTCGCGGGCTTGTCCATCTCACCCGCGATATAGGCCGCGGCGTTCCACCCCGAGTAGGCGAACGAGACGAAGAACATGGAAATGGCGAAGGCGGGACTCAAGATGTCATGGACGGCCCCCTTCGACAGGGCAAAAGACAGGTGCGCTGATTTTCCGACGATCAGGCCGAGGCCGACCGTGACGAGGATACAGAGGACCTTGAACAGGGTGATGACGTTCTGGAAGCGGGCGCCCAGGATCTTGTCCGTGGCGTGGATCGCGGTCAGGACGACAATGACCGCGATGGCGAAGAGCGACGAGGTTTTGAGGAAGGAGAAGGCCCCGGCGAGATGCTCCGGCAGGGTCAGGGCGCTGCGGAGATAGTTGCCCAGGGCGATTGAAGCCGCGGCGACGGGCGCGGCGAACCCGACGAGGAAGGAGATCCAGCCGGAGAGAAAGCCGACGGCCGGGTGGTACATCTTGGTCAAGTAGTGGTACTCTCCGCCGCAGCGCGGATAGAGGACGCCGGCCTCGGAATAGGTCAGCGCGCCGAAGAGGGCGATCGCTCCGCCGAGAACCCAGAGAAGGATCAGGGCCAGCCCGGAGGAAATCACCGGGTTTCCCAACGCGTCCTGCCCGACCTGGAAACCCAAGCTGGTGAACACGCCGGTGCCGACCATGTTGGCGATGACGAGGGCTGTGGCCGTGGTCAGGCTGAATTTCGTTCGATCGGTCATCTTCTCTTGAAATAAAGGATTGAATCCTTGTTGGTACCCCAGTGATAGCCGAGATGGAAGGGCAGCTTTTTCACCCGAACCGGGTCTTTATAAGCCTCCTCGAGATCGAGCTGTTCGACGCCTTTGAAATCGCTGACCGGCTTGATGTACTCGCCGTAGAGCTGGGCGTCCCATTCCGCGGGCTTGAAATATCTAAAGGGGATGCCCGTGTCGTCCTCCAGGACGAAACGGCTCTTGCGCAGGACGATGTCCCGGATGTTGGTAAAGGTCTCGTAGTGCAGGAGGTAGGAGGCCGATTTGATGAAGGTCGTCTCGAAATTCAGGCAGTCCGCATAGAGATAGAAAGGTTTGTCCTTGGCGAAGGGCCCGTCGGACAGGTCGCAGGAGAAATAATAGAGCGAACGGAGCCTGTTCGTTCCGTTGGCGAAGAACTCGATCTTGATGCCGTACGGCCGGACGGTGCGCTTGCGGGGAAAGGCGAAATCGTATTCCAGGAGCTGGCCGTTCTCCATGACCTCGACCCGCCTGACGGCGGAGATGGAGTTATTCGTCCTCTTGAGGAAGAAGCAGATGACGGGCAACACGCCGTCCACCTTGTCCCGGGCCAGCGTTGTGTTCATGTTCTTGGTGATGAAATAGCTCTTGTTGAAGAAATCGGCCAGGGCGGCGGTCAGGTTCCCGAGGTAGGCTTCGATGTGTTGGGCTTCGTTCGGGGCGCCCTTGGTGAATTCCGGCAACTTACCGATGAACTCCAGGCCCATCAGGACATAGCTGTCGGCGTCGGGAAATAGCTCGAAGGCCGTCAGGAAGTCCGGGCCGCCGAAAGGATAAAAAAGGACCCTCGTCGCGGCATTCGCCTCGGCGAGCTCGGTCTGAGCCCAACTCCGCGACGCTCCCATCCGTTTCGCCTCGAGCTCGGCCCAGCTCTTCTCGAGCCCGGCGGCGAAGGCCTTCCACTCGGCCGTTTCCTGGAGGGCTTTCAGATCTTCCGAGTCGCAGGGGATCCCGCTGATGAACTTGGCGATCTCGTCGAAGGCCGCGTCGACGGGGAGCGTTTGCGGCGCCGGATAAACGGGAACGTGGCCGGCCGAGGGGAGGACTAAATAGAACATGAAGAGGAGAACGGCGCTGCAACGGACGGATCTGTTCATGGCGTTACCTTTTACGTAGAGGCCCTTTATCATAGAGAATTTCCGCTGAAAATACCAGCGGGGAATTCGCAGACACATACCGAATTCCCCCTATCCGATGTTTAAAGAAGACCGTTCCGAGATCGAATTCGGTATGTGTCTGCGTTTCCGCTAGGAGGTTCTTTTGACGACGACCAGGGTTCGGTCGTCGGCCGGCGGCGCCTTTTCCGTGAAGGCGTCCAGATCGCGGAAAACGGCGTCCATCAGCTCGGAGGCCAAGGTCCCGGCATGCTTCCGGCAGACCTCAGCCAGCCGTCCCCCGCCGTATTCTTCGTTGGACTTGTTGCGGCTCTCGGTGATCCCGTCGGTGTAAAGGATGCAGACCTCTCCGGGTTTGAGGGCCTCCCGCCGCGTCTCGTAGGTCATCTGGGGGAGCATCCCCAGGCAGAGTCCCGAACTTCCCAACTCCCGGACGTCGCCGGACCGGCTGAGGACCAGCGGAGGATTATGTCCGGCGTTGATGTAGACGAGGTCGCCCGACTCCTTGTTCAGCTCGCAATAAAAAAAGGTGATGAAAGCGTTGATGGCCGAGCTTTGGTAGACGAAGTTATTCAGCTTCTCAGCCATGGTCTCCATTTCGTAGCGCGGATGGACCTCGGAATGGAGGGCCGCCCGGAGCGAGGCCATGAGGAGCGAAGCGCTGACGCCTTTTCCGGAGACGTCGGCCACGGTGATGCCGATCCTTAAGGGATCGATGGGGATGAAATCGTAGTAATCCCCGCCGACCTGATGACAGGACACGTTCCTCCCGGCGATGTCGAAATGGTCGCAGGACGGCGTGGTCTTGGGCAGGAAATCCTTCTGGATCTGGACCGCCAGCTGCATCTCCCGTTCCATCTTCTCCTTCTCGATGAACTGCTCGATGAGCATGGCGTTCTCGATCTTGACCGCGGCCAGATTGGAAAGGAGGGTCAACAGCCTCAGGTCGTCCTCCCGGAACTCCTGAAGGAGCGAGATCCGGTCGGCGTAGATGATGCCGATGACCTCCTTGTTGTTGTAAAGCGGGACGCAGATCGCCGAATGGATGCCGGAGTTGATGATGCTCTCCCGGCCCTTGAAGCGCGGGTCGAGCGACGCATCCGACGTCAGGACGGCGAGAGACTGTTCGAAGGCCATGTTCATGATGCTCTTGCTGACCAGGAACTTCTGGTTCTGGAGGTGTTTGCTGTTGACCCGGATGACCTTGGGGATCAATTGGATGGGATTCCCTTCCTTGAGCATTAAGACCCCCCGGTCCATCGACAGGTGCTCCGAGATGAGGTCCATGATGTGCTCGAGGAGCTCGCCCAGCGGCATGTGGAGGAGGAGCGCCTTGCTGACCTCGCTCAGAACGGAAAACATTTTGTTTTCCGCCTTGACCTGGTCCACCTCCGAAATGGGAATGACGGCCTGGACCGTCGTCCGGAAGGTCGGGCTGGCCAGGATGTCCTTGAACGGGATGACGGTGTTGATGTTGGTCGTCGGCACCGGGCCGTCGGTGACCTCGATGTTGGTCTGGAGCGCCTTGTCGAACAGGATGCGGACCGAGCCGACGAGGATCTCGTCCCCTTCTTTGAGCTCGGTCAAACCCGCGATCTTCTTGCCGTTGAGGAACGTGCCGTTCTTGCTGCCGTTGTCGCGGACCGCGAATCCCGACTCGGAGGGGACGATGAGCGCGTGGTGGCCCGAACTGAACGGGTCCGGGATGGGGATGTCGTTGTCGGCCGAGCGGCCCAAGGACACCTGCTTGTCCTTCAAGGGGAAAGAGAATCCGTCGCCTTGCTTGGGATAGACGTAGAGCGTGGCCATCTTCAACTCACGGCGGAAATTATATCACAATCGAGTTCAAGCGGACACGCTCGAAAACGGGTCACGCCGGAAGCCCCGCGCCCGGATGCTTCTCCAGGGTCTTGAGGATCTTGCGGCAGACCAGCGCTTTCTCGTCCAAAGGCCGTTCTTCGAGCAGGGGCATGAGCACCTCCTTGACCTCCCTTCGGAGCATGTTCTCCAACAGCTCGAGAGCGTAATCCATCGACCTCTTCGTCCCTTCCCGGTAGTTCTGATAGGCCCTCATCACGTCCTCGGGCGGATACAGGAGGCTGAGCAGTCCGAAGATCTGTTTCATGGTCCGGCCCAGGGCATTTTCGTGCTCCGCAGCGAGGGCGGCCTTCTGGCTGTCCTTGCGCGCGGCGAACAGCTCGAGGACAAGGATACAGGCTTTTCGGACGGCCGAATAAACCTCGACGCCGACCTCATCCGCGGCAAAGGAAAGGCTCGGATTCCAGGACCGGATCCGGATGAGGGCGTCGATAACGTCCGCCTGGACGTCCGCGTCCCGCTTCTTCAAGACGCGGACCAGCATGTCCGCGGCCCGCTGCGTCTTCATCTGGGCCAGGATCTCCGGGAGCGATCGTCTCAGCTTGAGGTCCTCGCTCGGGTCGGCCAGAAAATCCTTGAGCGTTCCGGCGATCCTGTCGCCGTATTCGAGAAGGGCCTCGCCCGCGGCGTGCCGGGTCCCCGGCCGGGCGAGATGAGCGACGATCAGAGGGACGAATTCGCGTTTCTTTTGCCGTCCGGCGCTCTCCAGAGCGTAGCGGACGACCTCAGGGGAGTCATGCTTCAGCAGCCGGCTCAGGTTCTGGACGAGCGGCGCATCGGCGGCCATCATGCCCAGGGCCTTGGCGATCTCCATCTGCGACACGACGGCGCCTTCGCTCTGATCTTCGGCGATCTTCTCCACCCGGTCCCGCATCAATTGCTGGTAGACGTCGAGCGAGAGGATCTCCCGGACCTCCGTGTCCAGGTCCTTATCCTCGATGGCATCTTCCCATTCCGAAACGAGCGCCTCTCCGCCGACATCCATCAAGGCGTTGAGCGAACCCGCGCGGACCTCGGACGACTTCGCCGAGATGATCTTTTTGAGCTCCGGGCTCAGCTTGTCCTTCTTGATCAGGTCCATCAGGTTCATCGCGTAGAGCACGGAGCTGCGCTGTTTGCTTTCGAGGGTATCAAAGACGAGTTTCGTCGCGTCGACATCGACTTGGTCGAAGACGAACTTGTCGGCGTCCGGCCACTTGAGGGTCAGGTTCTTCTTGACGATCCCGACGTATTCGCGCGCGAGACGCCGGTTGAGGAGGATCCAGACACCGATGAAGGCCAGCGTCAGGAGGCTCAATTCCGGGATGGAAAAATGGAACAGTTTGATGGCCAGAAAAAGGAAGAGGGCGGCCAGAGCATCGGCGAACTTGTTGACGAAGAGGTCGATGAAAACCTTGGCTTTGTACTTGGTCTCGGGGGGGACGGGGATATACAGGATCTCGCGCGTCGATTGGTTCAGGGTGTGCGACAGGCTTTTATCCGTTCCGCGCAGGAACGACGTCCAGACCATCATGGCCTGGGGCGAGCCGGCCGGGAAACAAAATCCGAGGACGGCTCCGACGGCCAGCACGACGGGAGAAATGAACAGGGCGACCCGCAGGCCGAATTTCTTGAGGACCCGATTGGTCATAAGGACATGAAGCAGATAGGAGGCGACGAGGAGCAGGGTGTAAAAAACGCCCAGAAACGCCGTTCGGGCATCGTCCTTGAACCGATCCTTCAGAGCGTGGGTGAATTGGAAATCGATGAACTTCGTCACGGCGAAGCCCATGAGCATCACGCTGCTGAGGATGACGAGATAGCGGGTTTTCAACAGGACGCGGAGGCTTTGAAGATATCCGACCCGGGACCTCGGAGCGCCCTTCTTGCGGACCTCCTGCTCCGGCCGCATCTCGGCCAGGCTATGCGGAAGGGTGAACAAGATAGCCAGCGCGACCAGGAGAAGGAAGGGGCAGATCAAGAGGAGGTTCTCCGTGCCGAGGACCTTGGGCCGGGACAGAAGGGAAGCGGCCAGGGACCCTAAGACGCCCCCCAGAAGGCCGCCGCTGACGAAGAAGCCGATGAAGCGCTTCGCCTTCCGGGGCGTATAGATATCGTTGATGAGGATCCAGAACTGGATGACCGAGATGGCCAGGAACACTTCGGCCCAGAACCAGAAAATCATGGAGACCCATTTCCCGCCGGACATGAAAAGAAGCCAGAACAGTGGAAGTCCGATGATGAAATAGATCAGCCTCGAAGCGATGTAGCGCTTGCGGTTCAACGTCTGGATCAGCCGCGAATTGAACGCGGCGACGAAGCTCATCAGGACGGCCGTCGCCAGATAGGCGAAGGGCAGCGTCGCCATATCGAGATTCTTCAAGAACAACGATGTTTTGAGAGGAAGGATGACGT
>JAUYDS010000034.1 GCA_030691735.1 Candidatus Aminicenantota bacterium | reverse complement strand
TCCGTTTCGTAGCGCGAGAGGATGTCCTGGTTGATCTGGAGGTAGATGTCGTATTTGACCTTGGCGCCCTTCTCGGTCCTCAATTTTGCCAAGTAGGACTGGAGAAACTTGTTTTTCTTCGTCTCGAGGAGCGTGTTCTTTTCGGTGTCCTTGTCCTTTTCGAAATCCGCCTTGGTCGCTTCCTTCCGGTCGAGGACCCGGATCAGGGCGTAGCCGTTCTCGAAGGCGACCGGCTCGCTGACCTGCTTGAGCGGCAGGCTGAAGGCCAAGGCGTCGATCTCCTTGTTCTCGCCGATGATCCCGATGTACTGCTCCTTCTTGTGTTCGTCGACGGTCTTGATTTCGAGCTTGTACTTCTGGGCGATGTCCTCCCAGTTCTTGTCCGTCAGTTTGGCCCGGGCTTCTTTGATCTTGGCCAGGGCGGCGTCCTTCTTTTGGGCTTCGGTCACGTCCTTCTCGACATCGGTCTTCACTTCCTCGAACGTCGCCGCCCGGGGCGCTTCGCTCTTGTTCATCTGGGCGAGACCCACGCCGCCGTAGGTGTAGATCGGCCCGGAGATGTCCTTTTCCTTGAGCTGGAAAAGCGCCGTGCTAATCGATCCCGAGGGATCGAAATCACCGAGCTCCTGGCCGTTCTTCAAGAGTCCGGTCGAGGCGGTCTTGAAATTGACTTTCTTGGCGGCCGCTTCGAGATTCTTCTCCTGCTTGGCATCTTTTTCGAACCGAGTGATGCGTTCCGTGGCCAGCTGTCTGGCCTTCTGATCCTGGAGCATGGAGCGGATCTGGGGCTTAGCCGAAGCGAGCGGCGTCGTCGCGGCCGCTTCCTTCTCGGTCACCTTGAGGAAGGAGATTCCGCCGTCCTGGGTCAGGGGATCGGAGACCTTTCCAGCCGCGAGCTTGCCGATCGCGTCCTGCTCCGGCTGGGCCAGCGTCCTCCAATCGTAGGTGCCCCAATCGCCGCCGTCCTTGGCTTTGTCATCTTTGGAATACGTCTTGGCCAGGGTGCCGAAATCGTCACCGGCCTTGATCTTAGCCTCCACGGTCTGGGCCTCGGCTTGGACAAGGGCTTTGTCCTTGCCGGCGAAGGGGAGGAAAATGCGGCTGACCTTGACTTTTTCCGGAACCTGGAACTGGGCCTGGTTGTCTTTGTAGTATTTCTCGATCTCGGATTCGCTGAGCTCGACCTCTTTTTTCAGGTCGTCGTTCTTGAGGAAGATATAGGTGGCCTCCCTCTTTTCGGGGATCTTGTAGGTCTCTTTGGTCTTGTCGAAATAGGCCCGGATCTCGGCCGCTTCGGGTTTTTTGTCGAGCTCGACCTTGCTTTTTTCCAAGGCTAGGTATTCGATCTTGGCCGAATCCTTTAATTTTTTATAGGCGTCCCAGACTTCGTCCGGCGTCGCCGTGACGCCCGCCGTCAGGATCTGGACGGTCTTGGTCAGGACGATCTCCTTGCGGAGGCTGTCCTCGAAATCGCCCAGTTTGATCCGATTGTATTGAAGCCGCCGTTTATATTCCTCAAAACCGATGAACTTGCCGTCCTGTTGGAGGCCCGGAAAGCTCATGATCCTAGCGGCCACCTCCTCGTCCGAGGCGCGGATGCCCATCTCGTCGGCCAGGGCGGAAATGAGCGCCTGCTCGATCAGCTGATTCAGGACCTGCTGGGGGACCTGCAGCTGTTCGATGAACGCCCGGTTGATCTCTTTGAACTCGGTCTTCAGCGATTCGATCCGTGACCGAAGGGCCTGGGTGTAGGCGGCGGCCGTGACGCGCTCCCGTCCCACGGAGGCGATGGCGCTGGAGGCGGCGCTCTTGCCGAGCGGGCCTTCGCCCGACAGCCCCCAGATGAAGAAGATGGACAAGATGAAGGTCGCGACGACGAGCCATAAGACCCATTTGAGCGCTTGAACGTTCTTTCTCATGGTTTTAAGCATCGGTTCACCTCGGATGTCGTTTGTCGATGGCGTTTATCGCCCGCGCGCTTCTTTCTCGAACAGCGGCCGCAGCCGGGCGAAGGTCGCCTTGAGGTCCTCGAGCACGATCTTGGTCCCGCCGACCACGGGCATGAAATTGGAGTCGCCCTGCCAGCGCGGGACGATATGCAGGTGGAAATGGTCCACGACCCCGGCGCCGGCGCTTCGGCCCAAGTTCATGCCGACGTTGAACCCCTGCGGGTGATAGGCCTTTTTCAGGACCTTCAAGCTCAGCTTCAACAGGTCGGACATCTCGTCGCGGAGGCCCTTGCCGGCCCGTTCGAAGGCCGCCGTGTGCGCATAGGGCGCGATCATCAGATGTCCGGGCTGATAGGGGAACTTGTTCAGGATGACGAAGGCGCGAGGTCCGCGGTAGAGGATATGGGAGCGCTTGTCGTCCTTGAGGGTCTTGGCCCGGCAGAAGACGCAGTCGGTCATCCTATGGACGTTCCGGACGTACGTCTCTCGCCACGGCGCGGCGATGTACTGCATTACCTGTTGATCAGTTCCTTGAGGAGCTTGCTGGGCTTGAAGTAGAGGACCTTTTTCGGCGGGACCTTGACCGGGTCGCCGGTCCGCGGGTTCCGGCCCGACCGCGAAGGCCGGTTCCGGAACCGGAAGCTGCCGAATCCCCGGACCTCGATCTCTTCGCCTTGGAGGATGGCGGCCTTGATCGTGTCAAAAAAAAGATTCACCCCGATTTCCGCTTCCTGTTTGGGGATATTCAGCTCTTTTGAAATCTTGTTGATGAGATCGGCTTTAATCATCGGTCTTCTCCTCCTTTTTGGTAGTCGTCTTGGGGATCTGAAACCTCGTCAGCTGCTCTTTCATCAGGTCGCCCAGGGTCATCCGGTCGTCTTGGCTGTCCACGTATCGCTGATAGTCCTGTTTCTGGATGTCCATCTGGGCGAGCCGGAAGCTGAGCGAGATCTTCTTGTCCTTCGCGTTCAATTTCATGATCTTGGCCGTCTTCTCTTCGCCGACCTTGAACGCCTCGGCCGGATTGTCGATCTTCTTCTCGTCGAGCTCGGAGAGGAAGACGACGCCCTCGATGCCCGGCAGGATCTCGACGAAGAGGCCGAAGTCGGCGATGCGGACGATCTTGACGTTGACGAGGTTACCCGGCCGGTGCCGGGCGAAGAAATCCTCCCAGATGTCACCCTCGAGTTGCTTGATGCCAAGGGAGACCTTTTGCTTTTCCACGTCGATGTTGAGGATCACGGCCTCCTGGTCCTGGCCGGCCTTGAGCTTGGCCGAGGGATGCTTGATCTTCTCCCAGGAGATGTCGGAGATGTGAATGAGGCCTTCGATCCCGGGCTCGATCTCCAGGAACGCCCCGAAATCGGTGACGCTCGTGATCTTGCCCTTGACGTGGGTGCCCGGCGCGTATTTCTGCTTGAGGACCTCGAGCGGATGGGGGGAGGACTGCTTGAGGCCCAGGGAGATCCGCTTCGAGGTCGGATTGACTTCGAGGACAGTCACCACGACCTCCTCCCCGAGAGAGAGGAGCTTCTTGGGATGGATCATCTTCCGGGACCAGCTCAGGTCGGAGACATGGATAAGGCCTTCCACACCCTTCTCAAGCTCGACGAAAGCGCCGAAATCGGTCAAGCTCGTGACCTTGCCGGTCAGCCTCTGGCCGGCCGTGTATTTCTCGGCGATATTGGCCCAGGGGTCGGGCGTCAGCTGCTTGGCGCCCAGGGAGATCTTCTCGTCCTTTTCACTGAAGTCCAGGACGACGACCTCGACCTCCTGCCCCGGTTTGAAGAGCTCGGAAGGATGGTTGATCCTGCCCCAGGACATGTCGGAGACGTGGAGGAGGCCTTCCACGCCGCCCACGTCGACGAAGGCCCCGAAGTTGGTCAAGGATTTCACCTGCCCCTTGATTCGCTGGCCTTTGGCCAGATGGCTGAAAACCTTCCGGCGTCTCTTTTCCCGTTCGTCCTGGAGGAAGAGCTTTCGGGAAACGACCGCGTTCTCGGTCTTCCGGTCGAACTTGATGACCTTGAACTTGAAGGTCTGGCCGATGAGCTTGTCCGGGTCCTTGACGATCTTGAGGTCGGCGTGGGAGTCCGGCATGAAGGCGTCGATGCCGACGTTGACGGTGTAGCCGTTCCTGTTCTTTTCACTGATCCGGCCGCTGATGAAGGACTCTTGGGCGAAGGCCTTTTCGAGGACATCCAAGGCCCGCTGGACGTCGGCGCTCTTCTTGGACAGAATGAAGTACCCTTCTTTCGGATCGGTCTTCTCCAGGACGGCTTCGACCTCGTCGCCGGCCTTCGGCTTCACCGGCGGGAGGCTCTCGGCGAACTCCTCGATGAGGATGAGGCCTTCGGATTTGAGGCCGATGTCCACGAGTACATGCGTGGGCGTGACCTTGATCACCCGGCCTTTGACGATCTTGCCGGCGCTGACCTCCTTAGTGCTGTACTGATACTTGTCCAGCAGGTGCTCGTAATCCTCGGACGTCATTTTTTCGTCTTTCTCGGGTAGATTGGTTATTTCTGACATTGGACGCGACTCTCCTCTCGGGAATGGGGCTCGAAGATCTGCTGGATTTTCTCGACAGCGGCTTCGATGGCTTCGGGCGGCGTGGACGCCCCTCCCGAAATCCCTATGGTTCTTGCTCCGCGGAGCATTTCCGTCGTGATCTGGCCGGCGTTCTCGATGAAGTAGGTTCGGGGCAGGATGCGCTTGGAGATCTGGTAGAGCTTGCGCGTGTTGGAGCTGTTCTTCCCGCCGACGATGAACAGGGCTTCGACCTGCGTGGCCAGCTCGGAGGTGGTCCGCTGGCGCGTCTGGGTCGACCGGCAGATGGTGTTGAAGACCTGGAGCTCCTCGGTCTTCTCGATGAGTGAGGCGACGACCTTTTTGAACAGATGCAAGTCCTGAGTGGACTGGGCCAGCACGGCCCGCTTCCTCTTGAAGGCGAGGGCGGCCGTTTGGGTCTCGTTCTCGACGATGAGGCCCCGTCCGCGGCTGTGACCGATGAGGCCCTGGCTCTCGGGATGTTCCTTGTTGCCGACGATGACGATCTCTTTGTTCTCCCGGGCCAGCCGGGCCACCAGCTCCTGGATCTTCTGGACGATCGGGCAAGTCGCGTCGATGACCTCGAGCTTTTTTCTTTTGAGGGCCTTGTGGATCTCGGGTGAGACGCCGTGGCTGCGGATGATGACCGTGCCTTCCTCGATGTCATTGACATCCTCTATGGAGCCGACGCCCTTGGCTTCGAGGTCGGCGATGACCTGCGGATTGTGGATGAGGTCGCCGAGGGTCGAGACCTTTCCCTGTCGAAGGCGCCGGGTTTTCTGGGCGGTCTTCAAAGCCCGCTTGACGCCGTAGCATAATCCCGTGTTCTTGGCGATGATGATTTCCATGGTCGGATAAAAATAATGAGCAATTCTATCTTAACGGCTGCCGTTTGTCAATGCTAAGTATCGATGAAACCTTGAGTTAGCGCAAAAACGCGCCGATCCCCTCGACCCGGACGCGATCGGCGGGCGGCAGATCCTCGACCTCCACGGCTTTCCCCGGATCGAGCTCTTTGAGGCCGGAGAGGACCGCCTTGAGCCCGGCCAGATGGCGGGCGACACGGTTCTTGAGCGGGATGCCGTCGGGGCCGAACGGCACGAACAGGCGCCCGAGGCGGGCGGCCTTCTCGTAAAATTTGTCCTTGCCGTCGATGATGAGCTCGACCGAGGGCTTCCCTTTGAGGCGGCCGTGGGAGGCGTTGGGGGTTTCCATCAGGATGGCCCGGATCCCGGCGACGTCGCCCCATTCCCGGTGGGACAGGCCGCGCAGGTTGGGCGGCGAGGCCTCGAGCCGGAACTCGAACCCTTCGGCCTGGAGCTCCATCTGGGCCGTCGCGGCCAGGTCGGCGCTGTTCTCGTGGAAGACGATGGCGTTGATGACCGGGTATTCGGGCGCCGATTCATGGAGATCGATCCCGAGGTCGATCCGTTCTTTTTTGATGAGTTCCATGATCCCGAAGGCGACCTTCTCGGTCAGGTTCCCGCCGGCTTTGCCGGGATAGGCGCGGTTGAGGTTCCGCGCCTCGATGCCGGCGAGCGTCTGCCCCGTTGGATTGACGTAGATCGTAGGGTCCGGCCACTGATGGATGGGATTGGTGACCCGAGAGCCGAGCCTGAACCACCGCTGGCCGGCAGCGGTCGCGATGGGAAAGCGCTGCGGGCTTCCTTCCTGCGGGTCGCTGTGGGTGAAGCCGCTGGCGTTGGCCTGCGGGACGATGACGATCTTGCCCCGGACCGCGCGGATGTTTTCGATGAGCATGACGGAGGTGACGAAGCCGGCCGGCTCGTTGGGATGGGTTCCGCCGATGATGAGCACGTTTCCGCCTTCCGTCGCGCCGGCATAAACGTAGACCGGAGTATCTCCGGGAGTCCCTTTCAGAGAGGGGAAATAATCGCTCAGGGAGCGAGCCGCCGTCAGGGCCGGGCCGGGATGGATCGCGTCCGCCTCGCGCATGCTCAGGAATTCCCGTCCGGACAAAAAACAAACGAGTCCGGTCAGAGACAGGAAAAGAATTCCTCGGGTCATCCTGAGCGGAGCGAAGGACCTCATGGTTTTCAACGTCAAATCCTCTCACCCCCCGCCCTTTGGAATGACATTTTTTTCTATTCCACCAGGAACAGCCTCAGCAGGAACATGATCAGGACCAGGACGATCCCGGCTTGTTTCCAGAACTTTTTCTCCCGGACGAGATACCAGAGGAAATGGGCGGTGAGATAAAGAACGATCAGATGGTAAACGGTGCGCATGTCTTCACATGATTTTGTCGAGGAGCGGGGCCAGCCACAGAACGCCGAGGCCCATGGCCAGGAGGAGAATGGCCGGGACCAGACAGTAACGAAGCACCTTGAAAAAACTCCTTTCGCCGACGACCTGGGCGGAGAATCGGGCGGCCATGGCCGCCGGAGGCATGAGGTCGCCGATCCCGACGATGGCCGAGAGAGCGGATGAGGTGATCAGGGCGTTTTTGTTGATCAAGGCCAGCAGGAACGGCACGCCCAGGACCGAAGCCGACCCGTAAGCTGAAACGCCGCCGAAGAGCGGCAGGCTGACGCCGATGCCGGCATACAACAAGGCCGGCGGCAGGGAAAGAAAGGTCGTGACCGCCCAGCCCCGCGCCCCCGTCAGCGTCATCACCTGAATGAACATGCCGACCCCGGCCAGGATGGAAAGGATCGGCATGGCCTCTTCGACGGCCTTTTGGGTGGCCTTCAAGAAATCAAACCGCCGCCCGCAGAAGAGACCGCTCAGGCTGCCGATGAAAAAGATCGCCGGAAGGCCGAGGTCCCGGATGAGCGGGACATTCAGGTTCTGGAGGATCATCAGGGCCAGGACCAGAAGAAGGGGAAGATAGAGCCGGAGGCCGTATCTCTCCGCCACGGACTCGGGAAGGAGAGTTTTTATTTCGTCGGCGGAGACGATCTTGAGGTCCTTGAGGCCGAGCCCCAGGGCGATGACGACAGCCAGGGGGACGACGATGATCAGCAGCGGAAGGGTCAGGCCGACGTAGGGCATGTCCACTCCGCTGCCCATGATCATGACCAAGATGTTGACGGGAGGGGCGATCATGCCCAGGATCGCCCCCATGGCCACGAAGGCGGCCGTTTTCAAGCGGGCCAGGCCGAGCTTCATCAGGACCGGGGCGACGAGGGGGCCGGTGCTCAAGACGGCCGCCAGCGAGGACCCCGTGATCATGCCCGGGAACATGACCAGGAGCATGACGGCCAGCAGAAGGAGGACCTTGTTCCGATAAAACGCCTTCAGAAGAGCGGCGACTAAGCTGTCGAGAATGCCCGATTCCTGGAGGACCTTCATGAAGATCATGGCCGCGGCAATGATCAGGATGATGTCGAAGAAGCCGAAGGCCCCTTCGACCAGATGGCGAAGGGCGAACCCCTGACCGCCAGCGAGCGCGCCGACCAGGGCGGAGAGGGCGATGGCGACGCCCATCGGCAGTTTGAGAGGGACGGCGAGGAGGATGAACACGCCGACCATCAGCAGAAGGATTAAATATTCCGGCAATTTCTTTTTATCGCAAGATTACCTTTTAAATATCTTTTTCAGCGGCTCGACGGCGTCGAGCGATTTGTCCACCTCGATCAGGGGAATGTCCTTGGCCTTGCAGATCTTCGTGAACAACCCGTCCTGATTTCCCGATTTGAGGATGATGGCCATTTTCGCCGCGGGGAGGAATTCGTTGATGATTTCGTCCGTCAGCTCGCCGCGTCGCTGCCCGCCGCCGAGGTGCATGGCCAGGATGGGGATGTTTTTCTTCTTGGCCTCGGCGACGAGCTCCCGGATCCGCTCCTTTTCCTTGTTCGTGTCCAAACCGGCCGAGCCCAGGCCCTTCATGCTCGCGCCGAGGACGAGAACGAGCGTTTTTTGGTTTTCCAGGTCCTTGCCCGTGCCCGTCTTCGAAAGCGTGGCAGCCAAGGCGGCCCTTTTGGCCAGCTGCAGGGCGATCTGCGCGTCGCCCGAACTCTGGCCGGCCGACGTGACGAGCAGCGGCTGCTCGAAGACCGGCGGGGGGGGTGTCTGGGCGGCCAAATACGAACCGGCGATGAGGCCGAAAAACAAAATCGTCAGGATGATTTCTGCCGGACGATGCATGTCCATGGCGTTCTCCTTGTCGAGCGAAAGGCTCATTTTTAATATCCGGCGCCGACGCCGTCGCGTCGCGAATCCGCGCCGCCGAGAAGGATCTTCTTGTCGCGCAGGATCATGATGCCTTGGGCGCCGCCGAAATATTTGTCGTAAGGCTCCTTGAGGGCGATCTTGTGGCCCAGCGTCCTGAGCGCCGCGAGCGTCGGTTCCGGGATGCGGGGCTCAACGGAGAGGTCGCGGACCCTGCCGTCCGCGGAGTAGGAAAAGAACCGCGGCGCCTCGATCGCCTCGTCGAGCGACATCCCGAAATCGACGATGTTGATGAGGATCTGACCGAGCGAGGGAAAGATGCGGGTCCCGCCCGGCGAGCCGAGGGTCAGGAACGGCCGTCCGTCCTTGACCATGATCAGCGGCCCCATATTGCTCACCGGCCGGCGGTTCGGCCGGGGCGCGTTGGGCGAATCGGGATCGGTCGAGAAGTCGGCCATGTGATCGTTGAGCAGAAAGCCCGTCCCCTCGGGAACGATCCCCGTGCCGAAGAAGTCATTGATGGACTGGGTCAGGGCGACGATATTGCCGTCCTTGTCGATGACGCCGACGTGCGTGGTGTTCTCCTTTTTATCCTGGACCGGATCGAACTTGCCGTAGCCGTAGGTCCCGGCGGCCTTATCGGCGCGGATCTTGTCCCGGATCTCCGTGGCGTACTCCTTGGCCAGGAGCCGGGCGAGGGGCATGGCGACGAAGTCCGGATCGCCGTCGTAATGCTCCTTGTCGGCGAAGATAAAGCGCATGGCTTCACTCAGATGATGGATATATGCCGGCGAATTCTGCCCCCAGTCCTTGAGCGGCCAGCTTTCGGCGATGTTGAGGAGCTGGAGGAGATGGAGCCCGCCCGTGGCCGGCGGCGGCGGCGCGTAGATCGTATAGCCTTTATACGTCCCCTGAAGGGGCTCGACCTCGACCGGCCGGTAGGCCGCCAGGTCTTGGAGAGACATGATCCCGTCCTTGGCCCGAACGGCGGCCACGATTTTCGGGGCGATGTCGCCCTTATAGAAAATGTCGATCCCCTCGCGGACGATGCGCCTCAGGGTCGCGGCCAGCTCGGGGTTCTTGAAGACATCGCCCGGCTCGTAGGGGATGCCGCCGTTCAAATAGCAGGTCCCCTCTCCCGCGTTCTTCAAGAGCTTTTCGTATTCGTCCTTGTTGATCTGGCTGAAGGTCGGGCTGACCGGGAATCCCGTCTCGGCGATCTCGATCGCCCTCGCCGCCGCCTCGGCCAGGCTTTTCGTTCCGTATTTGACGAGGGCGTAGTCCCAGCCGGCGAGCATCCCCGGCACGCCGACGGCCGTGCCGCGCTCCTGGCGCCATTCGGCCTGCTTTTCGCCCTTGTCCCTGAACATCGCCGGCGCGGCCGCGGCCGGCGCTTTCTCCCGGAAATTGATGACCGTCACTTTTTTCGTCGCGGCCAGATAGACGACCATGAACCCGCCGCCGCCGATTCCCGAGGCGAACGGTTCGGCGGCGTTCAGGGCGAAAGCCGTGGCGACGGCCGCGTCCACGGCGTTGCCGCCGCTCTTTAACATGTCCAGGCCGGCTTCGGCCGCCAGGGGATGGGCGGCGACGACCATCCCTTTCGCGCCGATATAATTGAAAGGAGCGTGCCGGTCCTGGGGCGTTCCGGGCAGCCGCGCTTTTGGCGGCCGGCAGGAGACAGCGAGGACCGCGGCCCAGACGACGAACCCGATGGCGGCGGCCCGCTTCATGAGTTCTCCTCCTGCATGAGCTTTATCAGCTCCTCTTCGGAGGGAAGATCCTCGATGGCGTTCAGACCGAAATAGGCCAGGAATTTCTCCGTGGTCCTGTACAGGAGAGGCCGTCCCGGCGCGTCTTTCCGCCCGACGATCTTGATCAACTTGTTTTCGAGCAACGTGTGCAGGGCGTAGGTCGAATCGACGCTGCGGATCGCCGAGATCTCGGATTGCGTGACCGGCTGATGATAGGCCACGGCCGAGAGCGTCTCGAGCGCTTGGCTGGAGAGTTTCTTTTTCCGCTCGATCTGGAGCAGCCGCCGGACATAGGGATCGTAGGCCGGTTTCGTCGAAAAGACATAGCCGCCCGCCGTCTGGATGATGCGGATGGCGCCGTCGGCCGATTCATAGCGGGCCACGAGCTCCTGGAGGGCCTGGGCGATGTCCGGTTCGGGGACGTCGGTTAGGACCTCCTTCATTTTTTCCGCCGTCAGCGGTTCGACCGAAATGAAAATGAGGGCGTCGATGATCTCTTTGAGATTGTCCATGGACCGTACCCTTACGCCGGCGCGGCGTCCTTTCTCGGCCAGACCTTGATTGTGTGGAAGAGCTGCTCCTGGATGGCGATGATGAGGCGGGCCTTGATGAGCTCCAAGAGACAGAAGAAGCTGATGAGAGCCTCCTCGAGCGTTCCCTGAGCGTCGAGGTATTCGAGGAAATCGAGGACGCCGCGGGCCTTGAGGACCGCGACGATCTCGTTCATCTTGTCGGCCATCGAGATCTCCTTGCCCTTGATGACCCGCGGGTTCTCGCTCTGTTTTCGCTTCATCAGGGTGAAGAAGGACTCGGCCAAGTCGAACAGAGAGACCTCGATGAGGTCGAGGTCCTCTTCGGGCAGGGGCGCGGTGAGGACCGTCCGTTTCCAAACCTGGGACATCGCGTCCTCTTTTTCCCGGAGGAGCGTGGAGGCGGCCTTGATCTTCTGAAAGTCGGCGAGCCGGTCGACGAGCTCTTTCCGCGGGTCGATATCGGGCTCGAGGGGTTGTTCGCGGGGGAGCAGCATCTGGGATTTGATGTAGATGAGCAAAGCGGCCATGAGCAGGAACTCGGCCTCGCGGTCGAGGTTGATACGCTCTTTCCGGCTCAGGTAGTCCAGGTATTCCCGGGTGATGACGGCGATCGGGATGTCGTTGATGTCGATCTTCTTCTTTTTAATGAGGAAGAGGAGGAGGTCGAGGGGGCCTTCGAAGACCTGAAGCTTGACCTGATAGCCGTCCTCCGGGCTGGGGGTCGGAGCGGGATCAGTCTCTGTCGCGATCATGCGCTTAACTGCTTCAGGTACACATACTGTAAGCGGACCTAGCGGTGCATCTCAATAACGGCTTTACAATAATCCTGGAGCTGTCATTCCCGTAACCGTCATTCCCGCGAAAGCGGGAATCCAGACGTCGTTCCCACGTAGGTGGGAATCCAGGTCTTTTTAAGCTGGATTCCGGATCAAGTCCGGAATGACAACATTGTAAAGTCATGGCTGGTACACCACACTCGGTACGTTTACGGTGTGTCCCCACTTTCATTTTAGAAGCCCAAGGCCGCCCGGACCGTGTCCATGGTCGCCTGGGCGACCCGGCGGGCCTTGCGGTTGCCTTCTTCGAGGATGTCCCAAACGCGGCCGGGATTCTTCTCGAACGCTCGGCGGCGTTCCTGGATGGGCTCGAGCGTCCGGATCAGGTATTCGAGCACGACCGCCTTGCATTCGCGGCAGCCGATGCCGGCCGTCCGGCAGCCGTGGGCGACCTCGTCCTGTCTCTCTTTGGGGACGAACGCCCGGTGCAGGGTGAAGACCGGGCAGTCGTTCGGCTCGCCCGGATCGTTGCGGCGCATCCGGCGCGTGTCGGTGATCATGGGCATGATCTTCTCCCGGATGAGCTCCGGCGGGTCCTTGATCAGGATCGAGTTGCCGAAGGACTTGCTCATCTTCCGGCCGTCCGTACCGGCCAGCCGCGGGACCTCGGTGAGGAGAGTCTGCGGCTCGGGAAAGATCGGGCCGAAGATGCGGTTGAAACGCCGGACGATCTCGCGTGTCAGCTCGAGGTGGGCAGCCTGGTCCTCGCCGACGGGGACGAAATCGGCCTTATAAATGACGATGTCGGCGGCCTGGAGGACGGGGTAACCGAGGAACCCGTAGGTATTGAGGTCCTTGTCCTGGAGCTCCTGCTGCATCTCCTTGAACGTGGGCACGCGTTCGAGCCAGGGAAGCGGCGTGACCATGGACAGGATCAGGTGGAGCTCGGCGTGCTCTTTGACCTCAGACTGGAGGAACATGACGCATTTCTCCGGGTCGAGGCCGACGCCGAGCCAATCCAGGGCGACCTCGAAGGTGTGGCCCTTGATGGCCTTGGAGTTCATGTATTCCGAGCTGAGGGCGTGCCAGCCGACGATGGTGAAGAAGCACTGACAGACATCCTGCAGACTCAGCCAGTTGCGGAGCGCGCCGACGAGGTTGCCCAGGTGCTGGGGTCCGGTCGGGCGCACCCCGCTGAGGACGGTCTTCTTCTGTTGTTCGTTCATCCGAGGAAAATGAAGATCAGGAATTTCACGGGTTCGATGATGATGCTCAGGAAACCCATGTAGACCAGGAATATGACGATGATGAATCCGTAAGGCCGGAGCCGGTCATAGCGCTGGGCCGCCTCGTCGGGGAGGATGCCCATCAGGACACCGCTCCCGTCCAGGGGCGGAATGGGGATGAGATTGAAAACGGCGAAATAGCAGTTCATGATCAGGAACATGAACAGGAACAGCACCAGCCCTTCAACCAGATGAAAACCCTGGGGCAGGATGGGGATCATGAAGCCGGCCTTGAGTTTGAGGATATCGACCAGGTTCCGCAGGAAGAAGCCCGCTTCCGCGTTGGCCAGTTTCAGGATGAAGAGGAGGAGGAAGGCGGCGGCTGCGGCCATGAGGTTCGCGGCCGGGCCGGCGAAGGAGATCCAGATGTTGTCCCGCCGCGGGTTTCTCAGATTATAAGGATTGACGGGGACGGGTTTGGCCCAGCCGAAGGCCGGCAGTCCGGCGATCGACATCAGCACGGGCAGCAGGACCGTGCCGATCGGATCGATATGGGCGATGGGATTCATCGTCACTCGCCCCAGTTTGAGCGCCGTCGGGTCGCCCATCCGGTTGGCCGCCCAGCCGTGGGAGGCCTCGTGGATGGTGATGGCGAAGAGGACGATGAAGAGCTGCATCACGATGAAGAGAATGTTCATGGGGTACCAGGCCGTATTTATAACATATCAGGGGGGAAACGTAAAGACGAGAAGCGACGCCGAGACGAAACTGCGCGTCCGGAATGCGTCGCCGCGTGGAAAAGGGCGGGGCGACTCTCCTCCGCGGAAGGGCGGCCCCGCCGTTCGTCGTGATCGTTTAGATTCTTATGGCGGCGAGGATGATGATCGCGTTGTGCTTCAGCGAAGACGTGTCCGTCGAATCGAAGGGCTTATTGATCTTCGAAAGCCCGAGCTGATAGCCGGCCTTGACCATCAGGCCCATCCCGCCCAGGTCGAGGACGATCCCGGCGCCCAGCGAGACGCCGAAATGCAACCGGTTCCAATAAACATTTCCGCTATCGTCCGCCTTGAAGAGGTCAGTGCTCTCGCCTTCCGACGGAATGTATTTCCCTGAGAACAGGTAGCCGATATAAGGTCCCACAGTGACAAACGGCCCGTTGAAGCTGATCTTCACATCGATGGGGATCATGAGGCCGCTGAAGGAATAAGAATCGGTGTAGGATTTGTTTTCAACCGTGTAATCAAAATTAGCCCCGGCCGTGGAATAAAACAAACCCGGCATGATCGAGATGTTCCGGCTCAGCGCCATTTCGTATCCGACCCCGAACTGGAAGCCCATTTTCATCTTTTTCTTAATGCCGAATTGATCCCACGCGCTTTGCGTCTCTGAATCGAGAGTCAGATTCGACATCACAAGCCCGGCCCCGATGAAAAGGCCGCCGCCCGGTTTCGTCCCGGCTGCCCTGGGGGCGGCATAGACGGGAGCGGGGGCCGTGGCAGCGGGGGCCGTTCTCTGCGGCTGCGCGGGCGCCGCGGCGGCGCCGATCTCCTCGACGACGTCGCCGTTGATAAAGCCGGTGACGGTCTTGCCGGTCGTATCCGTTACGGCGATCTCATACCAGTTTCCCGTCTTCTTGATGACCTAGAAGAGCGTGCCGAGGGCGACCCGGCTGATGACGGCCGATGTCGCGTCGGGCTGTTGACGGATATTGGCGGTCGTGACCTTGACCTTGATGACGGCAGCGTCGGCGAAAGCGGCCGCAGCCAGGAAAACGATGACGATCAAGAGGGCTAAGATAACTTTTTTCATTGGGACTCCTTTAAACTTGACTTATCTTATCGGAATGCCCGGCGGTTGTCAAGCCCGTTTCTATTCAGAACAACCGGAGGGATCGGGGAATTTTGAAAACGGGGAGGCTGAGACTCGGATTAAAAGGGGACACACACTTTGGGGACACATCGCTTGGATGTATCCCCAAAGTGTGTGTCCCCGAACTACGGTCGAAATTTATCCTTTGAGGATCTTGGCGACTTCGGACTTGTCCACGTCCAGCACATAAGAGATGCCGCTGATCTCGGCCGCGGGCTTGGTCAGGGCCGCGATATCGTCCCGGGTGATGTAGCTCAGGGCGAACTTGCGGCTGCCCGCCATGAGCTGGCGGAGGCCTTGGTTCAGCCGCCGGAAGTAGGAATAGACGCCGAGAGCGCCGCTCGGGATTTGGGCGAACTTCTTGCCGTACTTCATCTTGAGCTCGGGCGACGTGACGAAGATCTCTTCGCGGGAGTTGCCGAACCGCTCGACGTAGACCGGGATCTGGCCTTCGTCGATCCGCTTGCCGATCGTCTTGCCGACCATGGCCGCGGCCAGGGGGCTGCGGGCCATGCCGATGGCCTTGACGTAGGGCGCGCCGAGGGCCAGGGCTTTAAAGATCTGGTCCTCGAAGGTGATGCCGCCGGCAAAGACGATATCGGGCACGTATTCGCCCTGTTTGGCCAGTTGGTGAGCGTAGTTGTAGGTCAGCGACCAGATCTCGACGCTCGGGATGCCCCATTCGTTCATCATCCGCCAGGGGCTCATGCCCGTCCCGCCGCCGGCGCCGTC
>JAUYDS010000030.1 GCA_030691735.1 Candidatus Aminicenantota bacterium | reverse complement strand
AAGAAAGGCGAGAAGGTCATCCTGACCCGGATCGAGACCTCGCCCGAGGACATCAAGGGCATGAACGCGGCCGAAGGGATCCTGACGGCGCGCGGGGGCATGACCTCCCACGCCGCCCTCGTCGCCCGGCAGATGGGCCGCGTCTGCGTCGCCGGTTGCGGCGATCTGGCCATCGACTACGCGCAGCACATCATGACGGTAAAGGGCCGGACGCTCAAAGAAGGCGACTGGATTTCCATCGACGGCACGACCGGCCAGGTCATCGAGGGCAAGATCAATACGAAGCCGTCGGAAGTGCTCCAGGTCATGGTGGAGAAAACGCTCGACCCGAAAAAAGCTCCCGTCTACCAGACGTTCAACAAGGTCATGAGGTGGGCGGACATGTATCGCACCTTGAAGATCCGGACGAATGCCGACCAGCCCGACCAGGCGCGAAACGCCGTCGCCTTCGGCGCGGAGGGCATCGGCCTCTGCCGGACTGAGCACATGTTCTTCGGCGAGGGCAAGATCGGCCCGATGCGCGAGATGATCCTGGCCGACTCGCTCGAGCAGCGAAAAGCCGCCCTGGCCAAGCTGCTGCCCCTCCAGCGGAAAGATTTCGCCGGCATCTTCGAGGTCATGAACGGCCGCCCGGTGACCATCCGCACGATCGACCCGCCGCTCCATGAGTTCCTCCCGCACGAGGAAAAGGATCAGCGCGCGCTGGCGGCGGAGATGGGCCTCTCCTACGAGAAGGTCAAGGAGCGCGTCGAATCGCTCCATGAATTCAATCCGATGCTCGGCTTCCGCGGCTGCCGGCTGGGCATCATCTATCCCGAGATCACCGAAATGCAGGCTCGGGCCATCTTCGAGGCCGCCGCGGCGACGAAAAAGAAGGGGATCGAGGTCGAACCCGAGGTCATGATCCCGCTGGTCGGCCATGTCAAGGAGCTCGCCCATCAGGAAAAGCTCGTCCGGCAAACGGCCGAGGCCGTCATGAAGGAACAGGGCGTCAAGTTCAAATACCTAGTCGGGACGATGATCGAGATCCCGCGCGGGGCCGTTACGGCCGACGAGATCGCGGCCGTGGCCGAGTTCTTCAGCTTTGGGACGAACGACCTGACCCAGACGACCCTCGGTGTGAGCCGCGACGACGCTGAGCGCTTCCTTGGTCCCTATGTTGAAAAAGAGATCTACGCCAAGAACCCGTTCGAAGTCCTGGACCGGGACGGCGTCGGCCAGCTCATGCGCATGGCCGTCGAGAGAGGGCGGAAGACGCGCCCGGGGATCAAGCTCGGCATCTGCGGAGAGCACGGCGGCGATCCCTCGAGCATCGAGTTCTGCCACCTCATCGGCCTGAACTACGTCAGCTGTTCGCCGTTCCGCGTGCCGATCGCCCGCCTGGCGGCGGCCCGGGCGGCCCTGCTGAACGCGCCCGCGGCGAAGACGCCCGCTCCGGTCAGAACAACGAAGAGGACGAAGTCGCCTGGGCGTAAGCGCTGATTTCGGCGGGAAAAGCGGAAGGGCGGACGCGACGTGTATCGCTCTTCATAGTCGGGAAAGAAGCGCCGCCGGTTTCAGAATGGGCATTTTCTGATATTCCTCGAGCGCGAGGAGATGACCGTCTCCCGAGACGATGTAGTTCGCCCGGCCTTCGACGGCGCATTCCAAAACCCTGTTGTCAGGATCATCGTCTAGGACGCGGATCCGATGGACGGGCTTGATCAGGTCGGCCGAATAGCCGATGATTTGGACGGCTTTTCGAATGGCTTCCTGATCGCAGGGAAATTTCATTTTTAATACATTCACGAGCTCCATCAAAAGGGCCGGTGACGAGAGCAACTGGATTTTTCCTTCCCAGGCCGATCTTAAAACTCGTTCAGGATTCCCTCCATGGAGGATGGCCGAGAGGAGGACATCGGTATCAAGAACGACTCGGCTCACTTCTATTTCTTGGATTGTCTGAACTCGTGGATGATGTTCTCGACATCCTCTTCCGACTTGATGCTGAAATCCTCGGCGATCTCCCGGCCCATCTCTCTCACCCTTCGCCAACGTGTCTCAAGAAGGTGGCTTTCATAGACGGCGATCATATCGCGGAAGAGCTCACTTTTCGTTTTGTGTTCAAAGATGGCCATCTCCACCACTTTTTTATAAATTTGAGGGGGAAGCGACACGGTCATCGTTTTTGTCGTTCGGCTCATGTCCTGGCCTCCGGAAGGGGTCTTACTAAGTCTTACTCTATCCGCTTCCAGGTGAGTCGTCAAGTCTTTTTTCGCTTTCCCTCGTTCATAAGAATTGACGACCGGATCCCTGGAAATTCTCACCAGGTTTCATTTCAACCGTTAGAAAATGTACAATGATCTGGGATTCGACAATCTACCCAGGATCATTCAATATGCCCGAACGGTTGACGCCGAGGAAATTGAAGGCCTTCGTCGATAAGGAGATCGGGGTCTCGGACTGGTTCGTCGTCGGCCAGGAGCGGATCGACGCTTTCGCCGAGTGTACCGAGGATCGTCAATGGATCCATGTCGATCCGGAGAAAGCGGCCAAGAGCCGACTAGGAGGCACGGTCGCCCACGGCTTTCTGATGTTGTCGCTCCTTCCCCATTTCCTCAAAGTGATCCCGCTTCTTCAGATGAAATACAAAATGGCCGCCAACTACGGCTTAGACAAGGTCCGCTTCATCACTCCGGTCCCCTCCGGCGCCCGTGTCCGCAACCGGGCCGTCCTCAGGGAGATCCGGAAACGGGGGTTCAGGAAGATTCTGCTCAAGATCGAGAACTATCTGGAGATCGAAGGAAACGAAGAGCCGGCGGTCCTGGCCGAACTGCTTGTGCTGGTTTATTTGTAAGGGTATTTATAAGGGGTATAAGGGGGACGTAGCACAGTGTCCCCCTTTCACTTCACAGCGGCCGGGGCCCCGGGTTTTACCCGGGGGTCCACTTCCGCCGTACTCGCCCGTGTATTTAAGCCACGGGCGAGTGGCGAGCCGAAGGCTCGTCCCTTGACAGCTATCCGGACTATCTTGCCTTTGTTGCCGGCCGCCCAGCCGAACTTGCCGTCCGGGGCGAAAGCGACGACGTGACAGCTGTCGAGGGCGAAAGGGCGCCAGGTCCGGCCGTTGTCGAGCGACTCGTCGCTGCCCCCCGGCCCGACGGCCAGAACCCACGACCGGTTGGGGACGAAGGCCACGCCCTCCCGGAAGCCCGACACTCCTGCCGGGCCGAGCGGCTGCCACGTTTCACCGCCGTCGTGCGTCGCGGCGGCGATGCCGTCGCGGAAATCCATCTCCCGGTAATCACCGCCGACGGCGAAACCCTCTCGGGGGGTCCGAAAGGCGAGGCCGAAGATTCCTCGTGTTGACATCCCGGCCGTGACGGGCGCCGGGGCCGGGCGAAAAGACCTCCCCGAGTCCAGGCTGGCGAAGACGCGCGAGGCCGGCCCGCCGCCGCTGCCCAACCAAACGAGCGTCCGGCCTTGGACGGCCAAAGAGCTGTTGCTGGCGGCGAAAAACGCTTCGCCCTTGAGCGGCGCGGGCAGGCGGTCCTTAGGCAGAGGCCGCCATGTCTCTCCGCCGTCCTCTGTCGCCAGAGCGAGGAACGCGCCATCGATCGGGTCGCCGATGGCAAGGCCGCGCTTGTCGTCCCAGAAGACCAGGGCGTCGATGAAGAAGCCCGGCCGGTCGTCGCGGAGGACGGTTTTCCAGTTCTTTCCGCCGTCCGTCGTTTTGTATATGAAGCCCGGACTTCCGGCGTTGGCGACGAGGGCGCGATCGGCGTCGAAGGCGGCCAGCATACGGAAATCGAGTTTGTCGCCGCCCGGGACAAGGACGGACTCCCATGTCTTTCCGCCGTCCGTCGTCCTGCAGATCGCGCCGCGGCTCCCGCTTGCCCAAGCGGCCGATGATGAGACGGCGCGGAGAGCGCGGAAGCTCGTTTCAACCGGGGACTTTTGGAGTTCGAGCGTGAAGGGACTCGGCTCCGCATCCGCTTTCGTTCCGCGGCCTTCGCCGAGTTCCGGAAAACGCTCGGGGGGGCGGCGGTGTTTCGTCGTCTGTTCATAGGAGTAGGCGATCCTGATCAGCTCCGGCTCGCCGAACAGTTTCCCCACGATCTGAAGGCCTGCAGGCAGGTTCCCGTAGGTGAATCCCATGGGGATGTTGAAACCGGGCAGGCCTGTATGCGGCGGGATGATCTGGCTGTTGTCGCCGGCCGGGCTCTCCATATCCCCGATCTTCCGCGGCGGGTTGCTCCATGTCGGATAGATGAAGGCGTCGACTTTCCGCTCGGCCATGGCCTTGAGGACCGCCTCGCGGAACTTGATGTTCCGCGGGTCGTGATAGAGATCGAGGCACTTGGCGGTCTCCTTCTCGTCCGCGGCCAGCGCCTGCTTCAGCCGGCGTTCATTGGCCGGAACGTACAGCCCGGATCTGACGATATCGGCCAGCGTATGGAACGGTGCGGTCGGTCCGCGCGAGGCCAGGTAGGCTTCCACGTCGTGCTTGAACATGTCGCACCACAAGCTCTTGGTCAGGGCTTCGAAATCCGGGATGACGAACGGATCGACGATCTCGGCGCCCTGGGCTTTCATATCGGCGACGGCCTTTTCAACCAGGGCCTTGATCTGAGGATCGGCCGTCTTGGTCTCGATGAACGTCCGGAAAACGCCGATCCGCGCGCCCTTGAGGCCGTTCTTGTCCAGGAAGGGGAGGTAGCTTTTCGGGATCTTGCCGCGGCTCATCTCGGTGATCGGGTCGGCCGGGTCGGGGCCGGCGATCGCCTCGAGCACGCGGACCGCGTCCTCGATCGTCCTGGCCATGGGGCCGCCGACGTCGTTGCGCAGGTAAAGCGGAGCGATCCCGTCGCGGCTGGTCAAGCCCATCGTCGAGCGGATCCCGACCAGGGCGCAGTGCGAAGACGGCCCGCGGATCGAATTCCCGGTGTCCGTGCCGAGGCCGACCGCGCCGAAGGAGGCGGCGATCGAAGCGGCTGTCCCTCCGCTCGAACCCGCCGGGACGCGTTCGAGGTCATACGGATTCCGGGTCACCCCGGCGATCGAACTTTCCGTCAGATACGGGCTGAAGGCCCATTCGGCCATGTTGGACTTGGCCAGGATGATGGCGCCCGCTTCGCGGAGCTTTCGAACCTGGAAGGCGTCGTCAGGCGGGACCGAGCCTTTCAAGGCGAGCGACCCGGCCGTCGTCGGCAGGTCGGCCGTGTCGTAATTGTCCTTGACGATGACCGGAATGCCGTGCAGTGGCCGCAGTTTTTTTGTTCTTCTGAACTCGGCGTCGAGAGCGTCCGCGGTCGCGAGCGCCGCCGGGTTGATGACGACGATCGCGTTCAGGCCGCTCGGCTGGTCGTAGGCCTCGATCCGCGCGAGGTAAGCCTGGACGAGGGCGCGTGCCGTGAGACGCCCGTCTTTCATGGCCTTATGAATTTCGGCGATGGTCGTCTCGACCACGGGGAAGGGGCCGGGTTGGACGGAATGGGCGATGGGCGGCCGCTCGGCGCAGGACGAAATGAGAACCAGGGTCAAACCGATGAGAAGGACCGCCGCCGAAAATGATCTTCTTTTTCTCATGCCTCGTATGGCGCCGTAGTTGGCCAAGGCGCTGCTCGACGGCGGCCGGGGCGGCGGCAGGGGCCCCAGGCTTTGTCTGGGGATCCGCTTCCGCCGTGCTCAGCCGCGTATTTACATCGCGGGTGAGTGCCCCGGGTTTTACCCGGGGGTCCACTTCCGCCGCGAAGGCTCGTCCCTTGACTCGAAGGCCGTCCCGTCAATGGCGTATTCCGAAATCGATCCGGTGACACATACGTTCGTGTGTGTCACCGGATATGGAGATCCTAGGTTCTATTCATCTCAAAACGAGATTCTCGATGAAGAACTCCATCATCCGGTTCTGATTGAGGCCGGAATGGCCCAGGTCCGGGCCGACCTGGACCTCGAAGCTCTTTCCGGCGGCCTGGAGCGCCTGGATGAGCTGCATGGCGTTGGTCGGATGGACGTTGTTATCGGCCGTTCCGTAATAGAGCAGCAGCCGGCCTTTGAGGTCCTTGGCATATTTCATGGCGCTTCCGGCTTCATAGCCTTCCTTATTCTCCTGCGGGATCCACATATAGCGCTCGGTGTAGATGCTGTCGTACTGGTTCCAGGAAGTGACCGCGGATTGGGCGCAGGCGGCCGCGAACACGTCAGGATGACGGAGCAGGCACATCGTCGAGGCATAGCCGCCATAAGACGTCCCGAAGATGCCGACGCGCTCCTTGTTCAGGTAGGGCCGGTCCCAGAGGGATTTCACGCCCGCCGCCTGGTCGTCCATTTCGACGACGCCCAGGTGCTGGTAGATGGCGTCCATCGCTCGCTTGCCCGATCCGGATGAACCTCGCGTGTCGAACGAGGCCACGAGGAAGCCGTATTCGGTGAGAGTGCTGGGCGTGGAGAAGGTCTCCCGCGCGCCGTTCCAGCCCGGGCCGGCGTAAACGCTCACGAGCAGGGGGTATTTTTTGGCCGGATCAAAGTTGGACGGGACGTTGAGGATGCCGTAGAGATCGCGGCTGCCGTCGGCGGATTTGAACTTGAACAGCTCGGTCTTTTTCAGCCCGAGCTGGTCGAACTTGGTCAAGTCGCTCTTGGCCAGCTCGGCCGCGACTTTGCCCTTGGCGTCCAACAGCCGGGTGAAGGGCGGGATGTCATGCGTCTGAGCGACGTCGATGAAATATTTGCCGTCCGGCGAGAGGTCGACCGAGTGATTATAAGCCGGATCGGTCAGGCGGACGGCCTTCTTGCCGTTGAGCTTGACCCGGTGGAACTGCATCATCATCGGATTCGCCCCGTCGCGGGCCAGGTAATAAAGAAAACCGCCGGCTTCGTCGATGCGGACGACGTTGGCGACCTCGAAGGGATGGTTCGTCAACGTCGCCAGGAGCTTGCCGCTCAGGTCGTAGAGGTAGAGGTTCCGGAACCCCGAGCGTTCCGAGGTCCAGAGGAACCTCTTGTTGTCCTTGAGATACTGCATCGGCGGAGAATTCTCGACCCAGCCGGTCGGCCATTCCTCGCGGAGGATCACCCGGCACTTGCCCGTGGCCGGGGCGGCGGCCGTGAACTCCAGGATGTTCTGGCGGCGGTTGGTCCGGTTGAAGAGGAGCTCCTTGCCGTCGGGCGACCAGGAGACGCGGTAGGCGTAATGGCCGATGACGTCGTTGTCGAACGGCTTGCCGTCGCGGATGTCGATTTGAGTCGTCTTCTTTGCCGCCAGGTCGTAGATGAAGATGTCCTCGATGGGGTTCGGCTCGCCCGCCTTCGGATAGGCCTCGATATCGGCTGTCGTGTACAGCTTGGTCTGGTTCATCTGCAAGATATAGTCGGGCACCTTGCTCTCGTCGAAACGGTAGAAGGCGAGCTTGGCGCTGTCCGGCGACCACCAAATGGCCGTGTTCTGGTTCAGTTCCTCGCCGTAGACCCAGCTGGCGGTCCCGTACTTGATGCGGGCTTTTTCGTTGCCCTCCGTCGTGACCGCAGCCTCGTTCTTGCCGTCGGCGTCGCTCAGCCAGAGGTTGCGGTCGCGATAGAACGCTTTGAACTTCTTATCAGGAGAGACCGCTTCGGTGAACTGCCGCCCGCGGGCGGGACCGCCGCCGGGCCGGCCCATGCCCTCCGGTTTGATCGGAGCCGGCGCGGCGCCGATCTCGGTCGTTTTCTTCGAGCCGACGTCGAAGCGGTAGACCTTGCCGTCCTTCGTATATTCGAAGGCTTTCCCGCCGTCCTTCCAGGTCACGCGGAGCGTGCCGAGCTTGGCCGCGCCCTGCATCTCCTTGGTCATCTTCTGGTACTGGTCGTACCCCGGATATGTCTTGAGACGGTCCTGCGCGTTCGAAATCCCCGTGATCACGCCGAACAGGATCACGAACGCGACGACCAGGCCCCGTTTCAGGGCGATCGCATGACGTTTCTTCAATGTCCTGACCTCCACGAAGAGAATAATGGAGAAATTATATGAAGATTGGCCGTCATTATCAAGAAGCGGCGGAGCCCGTTTTGACATCCCGGCCGGATTCCTTTATCTTATTATCCCTTCCGGCCCGATATCCCGGACTTCGAAGAATTCCGTTTGACAGACATGGACGAAAACAACGACGCTTCCCGCCGGGCGGATGAACCCGTCATCCTGGAAAGGGCCCAGCACCCGATCTCGCGGCGGGACATCGATCCGGACGCCCTCAAGATCCTCTATCGCCTCGATCACCTCGGTTTCATCGCCTGCCTCTGCGGCGGCGCGGTCCGGGACCTGATGCTGGGCAAGCGGCCCAAGGATTTCGATATCGTCACCGACGCCCGGCCGGGGCAGGTCAAGAAACGCTTCGGCAACGTCTACGTCATCGGCCGGCGATTCCGGTTGGCCCATATCCATTTCAGCGGGGGGAAGATCATCGAGGTGGCTACGTTCCGGAAGGACCCGGGTCCGGGCGAAGAGAACGCGCCCGAAACCGACCACGATCCGAAGAACGCCTATGGGACGCCGCGCGAGGACGCTTTCCGGAGGGACATCACGATCAACGCCCTTCTGTATGACGCCGCTTCGGCGTCCGTCGTCGACTACGTTGGAGGGCTCGAAGATCTGGCCCGCCGGAGAGTCCGCGTCATCGGCGATCCCGCGGAACGCTTCACCGAGGATCCCGTGCGCGTCTGGCGAGTCGTTCGTCACGCCGCCCGATTAGGATTCGATATCGATGAAGCCACCGCGATGGCCGTCCGTTCCCACGGCCATTTGTTGGCGGCGTCCCCCGGGTCCCGCCTTTATGAGGAGCTCAACAAGGACCTCGCTTACGAGACCCGCCCCGTCATTCAAGAGCTCCGGAGATTCGGCGTCCTCAAGCATTTCCTCGGCCGCCTGGGCGAGGATCTCGAGACCGACGCCGTCCTGTTCGCCAGGCTCAATTCGCTCCTATCCGTCATGGACGGAGCGAAGGCGGCGAAGTGCGAGCTCTCCTTGGACGAAACGTATACCCTTCTCTTCCGGCCGTGGTTCCAACCCTTATTCGAAGGGCAGGAAGGGGACATGCATCCCGTCCTGCTCAAGGCGTTCGAGGACGCTCGGATGGCCTTGACCGTTCCGCGGATCATCCGGGCCAACGCCGTCCAGACCCTGATTATCGTCGAGTCGATGCTGAAGGCCCTCCGCACGGGCCGGATGCCCTGGTCTCTTCAGCGACGAACTCACTACGCCCAGGCCTCCCGGCTGGCCTTCATGATCGAAAAGGGACGAGCTCCCGAAGCGGAGGAATCCTTCGAAGGCCTTTTTCGGGCGGCTTTCCCCTGCGCGGCCGTCGGATCGCCGCGAAAACGGAGAAGGCGCAGATAATTCGCAGACACATACCGAACTCGGTACGAATTCGGTATGTGTCTGCGAATTATTGATTTATTCCAGCTTTTCCATCCCCTTGAACTCCCGATAAGGGGATAAGGTGTCCAGGACTTCCCGGTCTTTTTGGGAGAGATCGCCCTTGACGAGATGGGCCAGCATTTCGCCCAGGCCGGGACCGATCATGAATCCCTGGCCGCACATGCCTGCGGCGAGGAGGAACCCTTCGACCTCTCGGGCCCAGCCGACGAGCGGCGCGCCGTCGGGCGTCATCGGATACAGCCCGCGCCAGGTGCGCCTCACCCGCAAGTTCTTGAGCCGGGGCATGATGTTGACCATGCGGCTCGCGACCTGGGGCAGGAAGGAGCTCGTCTCGCGGGTATCGAACCCCCAGATGTTCGGGCTGGGCGTGATGCAGAAGATCACCTGGCCGGTGGTGTGCTGGAAGAAATAATAGTTCGCCGACGTGTCCGTGGGATGCATGTCCACGATCATCGGATCGAGGAAATGGGCGACGGGCTCGGTCACGGCTCCTTCGTGGGAGTCGGGTCGGACGGGGATGTCGATCCCGGCGTATCTCGCGACGTCCGCCGCCCAGGGGCCGGCGGCGTTGACCACGACCTCCGCGCCGTAGTCGTCCTTGTCCGTCCGAATTCCGCGCACGCGGCCGCCTTCGACGATCAGGCCGCGGACATCCTCATTGAAGCGGAATTCCGCCCCGGCCCTCTTGGCCCGGACGAAGAAAGCGTGGGCCGCGGCCAGGGGCGAGGCGTGCCCGTCGTCGGGCGAAAACGTCCCGCCGATCAAACCGTCCGGATTCAGGTCGGGAGCGACCTCGAGCAGCTCCTTCTTGTCCAGCCAATCGATGTTCAGCCCGTATCGTTTCTGAGAGACGAGCAGCTCCTTGAGGATCTGTTCCTCGCTTTCGTGATAGGCCGCGAACAGATATCCGCCTTTCTGCCACTCCAGGTTGTCGCCCCGGACCTCTTTCCAGGTCTCGAAAATCTCCAGGCTCCGCAGGCAGATGCGGATTTTGGCCGGGTCGGAGTGCGTCGCGCGCAAGCCGCCGATGGCGTGCTTGTTCGAACCCTGTCCGGCGCTCGAAAATTTGTCGATGACGAGCGTCCGGAGCCCCTCTTCGGCCAGGAACATAGCCGTCGGCGTTCCGACGCTGCCGGCGCCGACGATGATGACGTCGAAGGACCTCTTATCGGCCATGGTCCGCCTCTTCTGTTTCGTCGCAGCCGGCGAAGGTGCCGAGCGGGACCTCCATGAACAGCGGCCTCTTGGGCTGGTCCACGATATCTTTTTCCGCGATCCCTTCTTCGCGGAACAGACGGTGGATGAGCGGCGTGCACGTCTTGGCGCCGCACGAACCCATGCAGGCCCGGGTCACCGCCTTGATCTCATTGATGTCACGGTAGCCTTGACGGACCAGATCCCGGATCTCGCCGGCCGTCACCCGTTCGCAGCGGCAGATGATCGTGTCATCGGCCAGGCGCTCGACGGCGGCCGGGGCCCCGGGCTTTGCCCGGGGGTCCACTTCCGCCGTACTCGCCCGTGGATACACGCCACGGGCGAGTGGCGAGTCGAAGGCTCGTCCCTTGACGTAGCGGGCCATGGGTTTTGTGACTTGGCCGTCCTGGATCCGCAGACCGGCGACCTTCTTGGCCACGGCGCGCGGCGTTTTGAGCTTGACGAGCACCGTCCGGTCGTTGACCTTGACCGCCCGGACGCCGATGACCTCGACGTCGGCGAGGGCGTTGCCTTCGGTGTCGAGGACGGTGATGATGTCGCCGACCTCGATGCTGTCTTTCATGAACTCATAGGGGAGCGTTACGGTCGGAAATTCCGGGTCCTTCCGGTAATCGACCAGCGAGATGGCCAGCCCGGGGCAGATCGTGACGCATTTCTCGCAGCCCGTGCAGCCCTTGGCGCCGTCCTTGACCTCGAAGACGGGCAGGCAGCGGATGTCCGAGGAATGGATATGGATGAGGTCCTGCTTGCAGACCGTCGTGCACGGATCGCAGGGGATCTCCTGGACGCAGTGGAGAAGCGGGAAAACGCCGCTTTCGTCCGCCGGATAGGTCTCCGCTTCGGTCCGGCCCGGCTTCGATTTGAGGATCTCGGCCGTTTCATACCATTCCTTTTTGATCTCGCCGACGTCGGTGCCCAAGGATCGGGCGACCTCGAGCCCCTTGATCTTTCCGGAGAAGATGGCCGCGGACGCTTCGGCGATCTCCTCGGCGTCGCCGGCGGCGAACGTCGCCATGCCGAATTCCCGCCCTTTGTCGTAAAACTCGTTGACCGGGTCGAGGCCGATGGCGATGAGGATGGTGTCGCAGGCGAAAGAGCGCTCGCTGCCGGGGACGGGTTTCCACTTCTCGTCGAGCCGGGCGATCGTCACCGATTCGACCGAGTCCTGACCGTTGGCGCTCAGGATGGTATGCGACGTATAGATGGGCACGCCGAACCGGGCCAGCTTGTCTCTGTGGACCTTGTAACCGCTGCATTCGGGGAGGGCCTCGACGAGGCCGACGACGGGGATCCCGGCCTGAAGGGCATGATAACCGGCGATGAGCCCGACATTGCCCCCGCCGACGATGAATAGTTTCTCGGACGAGCGGACCAGGTCCCGGTTGACGATCGTCTGGAAAGCGCCGGCGCCGTAGACGCCGGGCAGGGTGTTCCCCTGGAAAGCGAGGGATTTTTCCCGGGCGCCCGCGGTCACGAGGAGCGCCTGCGGCCGGACCAGCGCGTAGCGCCGGCCTTCGGCCAGGATACCGACCCTCCGGTCGCTGAAGACGGCCAGGGCCGCGCTCTGGAGCCAGACGCGGACGCTGGAGAACGCGCGCAGCTCGGCCTCGAGCTTCGTGGCGATGTCGATGCCGCGCGTGCCCGCGTAGACCATGTCGGCAGAGCCGAAGAAGCGATGGGTCTGGAGGACGAGCTTGCCGCCCAACCGATGCTTGTCGTCCACGAGGAGCGTTTCGATGCCGAGCTTGCCGAGCTCGATGGCCGCCGACAATCCGGCCGGCCCGCCGCCGATGATCAGGACGGCGACGGCGATCTCCTCGACGGGGCCGAGGCGCGGGGATGCGGAAAGGCGCGGGAGCTCGGGAAGGCCGTCCACAGGCTCGACCCTTATCCCCGGGCGGACGAGCTCCATGCAGGCTTTGACCGGAAGTCCGTCGGCCAGGACCAGGCATTGGGCGCATTGGCCGTTGGCGCAGAAAATGCCTTGGGGCGCGTGGTCCTTATAATGATAGCTGAATATTCTCTGGCCATGGGCGAAGAGGGCGGAAGAGATCGTCTCGCCCTTCTTGGCGAGGAGCTTCCGGCCTTTCCAAAAAAAATCGATAGTCTCTGCGGTGGGCGGGCTCAGGATAGGGTGCTTGTCGATGCGGTACGATCTCAATAAAGCCTCCTGGCTGGCATGCTTGAGGTTCACTTTCCGGGTGTCAGTCCGCAAGAACGCGGTATTATATCACATTTCAGAAAAATGAAATGGGCCTCGCGCAGCCGCTGTCCTGACCGTCGAACAGTTTCAAGACAAGGGGGACACGATACCCTGTCCCCGTCTTTTCAGAATTCGCAGACACATACCGAATTCGGAGCAAAGCGAGGAATTCGGTATGTGTCTGCGAATTCCCCCTGCTGTTTCGACCGGCTAAACCGATCATTTCATTGTCTCCAACGGGGACAGGGAATCATGTCCCCGAAACTGTTCGACGGTCAGGCCGCGCTCCTCTTGAGTTTTTCGGGAGACGTGGTATGCTTTATTTTCTCTATGGGCATCATCCATCTGCTCCTGGGCAAAAAGTTCCCGTTCAAGTTCGTTTATAGCGACGAATATTGGATGGTCGATCTCGGCAAGCACGTCTTTCCCATCAGGAAATACCGGATGATCTACGAGAAGCTGTTGGCCATGGGGGTGAAAAAGGAGAATTTCCTCGTTCCGGAGCCGGTGAGCGACGACGACCTTCTTCTCATCCACACCCCCAAGTACATCAAGAAGCTCAAGACCGGGACGCTTTCCCAAGCCGAGATCCAGACACTCGAGCTGCCGTATTCTGAGGACCTGGCCAGGTTCGCCTGGCTGTACGTCGGCGGAACGGTCCTCTCCGCGGAGCGGGCCCTGGCGGACGGCCTATGCGTTCATGTCGGAGGGGGGTTCCACCACGCTTTCGCGGATCACGGCGAAGGCTTTTGCGTCCTGAACGATGTCGCGGTCGCCCTGGAAAAACTGAAGGTGGAGGGCAAAATCCGGAAAGCCATGATCGTGGATTGCGATCTGCACCAGGGCAACGGGACGGCCGCCATCTTCGCCAAGAAGAATTATGTCTTCACCTTCTCGATCCACCAGATGGACATTTATCCGGCCGACAAACCGGCCAGCACGATGGACATCGGGCTATGGGCGGGCGACGGAGACGAGACGTACCTGGCCGCGCTCGAGGAGAGCTTTCCGCGGCTCTACCGAAAATTCAAACCGGACCTGGTTTTTTATGTCGCCGGTTCGGACCCGCTCGAGAACGACAGGCTCGGCGGCCTGACTCTCACCAAGGCCGGCCTGGAGGCGAGGGACACGATCGTGATCGAAGGAGCGCGGCGCTTGGGGATCCCGATCGTGGTGGTGTTCGCCGGAGGCTATCCGCGGGACGTCCAGGACAGCGTGGCCGTCCATATCAACACGATCAAGGTCGCCCAGCGGACGGCGCGAAAATTCGCCTGAGCTGGGGTCGCGTCTACACTTTCCACTTTTATCCTTTTAATGTTATGGATTTTGACCGAGATCGTTTGGGGAAAAAGTGGAAAGTGTAGACGCGACCCCTACGTCTCTTGACCGAGATCGTTTGGGGAAAAAGTGGAAAGTGTAGACGCGACCCCTACGTCTCCGCTTATTCCTGCAAGAAAATATGGGCGAAGACCTTGGCGTCGCCGACCATGTTGTCGATGATGCAGTACTCGTTGGGCTGATGGGCCGTTTCGTCGAGGCGCGACCAGCAGGCCGCCTCGAAACCTTCCCTCCGGAAAAGGGCCGCAACCGTCCCGCCGCCGATGCCCATGGCCCTGCCGTCCTTGCCGTAGACCGCCTTGATGGCCTTCTCCAACGCCTTGACGACGGGCGCGTTGACCGGAGTCGGGGGAGCGGCGGGGGCCTTCTGGTGCTCTTCGATGGTGATCTTGACCTTGAACCGCTTCTCGATCCCGGCCACGATCTCCCGAATCCGGGCCTCGGCCTCTTCGACCTTGTACTTGGGTAGGATCCGGCTGTCCATGTAGAAAATGTCCTCGCCCGGGATGGTATTGATGTTGGGGACGTTGGCCTCTTTCTTGGTCGGCTCGAACGTGGAGATGGGCGGGTCGAAGACCGGGTCGCTGTGGGGAAAGATCTCATACAGCTTGTCGAGCTCCGTGATCAGGAACGAAGCGGCCTTGAAGGCGTTGATGCCCTTCTCCGGCGTGGAGCCGTGGGCCTGCTTTCCGAGCGTCTTGAACTTCAGCCAGAGGATGCTCTTCTCGGCGATCTCGATCATCGTTCCGTCCTCGTTGCCGGCGTCGGGGACGAGGATCAGGTCCTTATGGCGGAAGGCCTTCGAATGCTTGAGAACGTAGGCGATCCCCTTGTCGCTGCCCGTCTCTTCATCGGCGACAAGGGCCAGGCCGATGTCATAATTGGGCTTGAGGCCCAGGGCATGGAAGGCTTTGACGGCGAAGATCGAGGCGACCAAGTCCTGCTGATTATCTTCGACACCGCGGCCGAAGATCTTCCCGGCCTCGACCCAGGGCCGGAAGGGATCGTCGCGCCAGAGCGAAAGCTCGCCCGGCGGAACGACATCCGTATGGCTCATGACCCAGATCGTCTTGGCCGGGCTTTTCCCGCGGTAATAAGCGAGGATGTTGGGGCGGTAGCCCGCGGGGGCGTCCATGTCGGGGGCTTTGATGACCTCGACGTCCACGAAACCGTTCGCCTGGAGGAACTTGACCAGGAATTCGGCCTTTTTGGCCTCGCCTTCGCCCCCGCTCGAGGGGGAGATGGCCGGAATGGAGGCCAACTTGATCTGAAGGTCGATCATGTCGTTGCGATAGGAATCAATGCGCTGAAAGATCTTATCAAAGGACATAGAAGGGCTCCTTGCGGCTAGGGATCATTACGAAAAAATATATCACAAAACCAGCGATAAGGAAAACTCGTCCGAGATCATCGATGGAAACGGCAAGTCATCGTCCTCGCGTGATGCTCGCGAGGGTCTATGAGATCGCCACGTCGCTTCGCTCCTCGCGATGACAGGCCCCAAGTTGACTTTTGTGAGGGTCCCGGCATACATTTAGCCCCTATGCGCATCGGGTTCGATCTTCGCTCCTTTCTTCGGGAAGAGACAGGCGTCGGGGTCTATTTCAAGAATCTTCTCTTCGAGTTGGCCCGCATCGACGCCGACAATGAATACGTCCTTTTTTCGTCTTCTTGGAAGGACCGCTTTCCCGCGGCCAAGCTTCCGCCGTTCAAGAACCGGCGGTTTCGCGATCTTCGCTGGCCGGTGAAGGGCGTCAATTTCGCCTGGTACAAGCTCGGCCGGCCGCGGCTCGACACGATCTTCGGGACGCGATTGGACCTGACCCATTCACCGACCCCGCTCATTCTTCCCACGGCGGGGAAAAAGATCGTCACCGTCTGCGACCTTTTCTTCATGGACTTCCCCGGCCGGGCCGATAAAGAGGCGAGAAGATATTTTTTAAAACGGGCCGAGTCGTCTCTCCGCAAGGCCGATGGGATCGTGACGATCTCGGAGTTCACGAAAAAAGCTCTCATCGATCGCTTCGGAATCGGAGACGAACGGATCAAGGTGACCTATCTCGGATTGAACGATATTTTCAAGGAGCCGGCCGGTGCCGGAGCCGTCGACGGCGGCCGGGGCCCCGGGCTTTACCCGGGGGTCCACTTTCGCCGCGAAGGCTCGTCCCTTGACGCGGCCCGCCGGAAGTTCGATCTGCCCGAAGGTTTTCTTCTCTTCGTGGGCGCCTCCGAACCCCGGAAGAATCTGCCCCGGCTGATCGATGCCCTGGCCGTCGTCCACAAGCGATACGCGAAGATCCCGCTCGTGCTCGTCGGCCGGGCAGGCGCGGATCAGGCGACCCTCCTGGACAGAATCCGTTTCCGGGGCATGGAGCGCTGGATCAGGTTGCTCGGCTATCTGCCCGATCCCGATATCCGGGACCTCTATCAGGCCGCTTCGGCCCTCGTTTTTCCGTCCTATTGCGAGGGCTTCGGCCTACCCCTCCTCGAAGCGATGGCCTGCGGCCTCCCGGTCGCGGCCTCGGGCGTTTCCGCCCTGCCCGAGATCGGGGGAGACGCCGCGGTCTATTTTGATCCTGAAAACGTCGAGGACATGGCGGCCAAGATCATTCTGATCCTCGGAGATGCTCGATTGAGGGCATCGCTCCAAGCCAAGGGCCGGGAGCGGGCTAAGGCGTTCACCTGGCAAAAGACGGCCCGGGAGACCTTGTCCTTCTATCGCCAGATCCTGAGGGGGCGATGAAGAACATCCTGTTCATCTCCCATTCCGCCGAGCTCAACGGCGCGGAGCTGTGGTTGCTCGAGACGTTGAAACGTCTCGACCGGCGGTCCTATGCGCCGTTTTTGATCGTCCCCCGGCCGGGGCCTCTCCTGGATGCCGCCGCGGATCTGGGTCTCGAAACCTTCGTCGTTTCCATGAAATGGTGGATCACCGAAAGATCGCGGATTTGGCGGCAGCCGTTCGCTTGGATCTGGAACCTGAAAAGCGTCAAGAAGATCGCGGCGATCATCCGCGAGAGGTCGATCGACCTGGTCTTCACGAATTCGGCGGCGATGAACACAGGCGCGAAGGCCGCCCGGAGAATGGGGATCCCCCACGTTTGGGCCATCCATGAGGTCCTTCGGGGACCGAGCCCCTTTCTTCGTTATCTGTTCGGAGGCCGGGCGCTGACGAGATACATCGTCAAAAGCTCGGTCCGCGTCATCGTCAATTCGGAGATCACCAGGGCCGCCTTTGCGGGCGCCGAAAACGTGATCCTGATCCATAATGGAGTCGACATCCAGGCCGGCGACGAAGGCCGGCAGAGTTCCATCCGGAGGGATCTCGGGATCGCGGCGGACGATCTTGTCGCCGGCATCGTCGGGAAGATCTATGAGGGAAAAGGGCAGCGGGAAGCGATCCTGGCCGTGGCGGCGCTTTCCGGGAAATATCCGAACCTGAAATTGCTCGTTGTCGGAGAGGTCCGGAAGGAAGGGTATTATGACGGTCTCCGGAAGATCGTCAGAGAGAACGGACTCGAGGGCCGGGTTCTCTTCGTCGGCTATCATCCCGACCTGGTCGATATCTTGAAGGTCATGAACGTCTTGATCGTGGCCTCGGTCGTCGAGTCGTTCGGCCGGGCGGCCCTGGATGGGATGGCCGCCGGCGTGCCCGTGCTGGCCGTCCGGGCGGGGGGATTGCCCGAGATCATCCAACACGGCCGGAACGGCTTCCTCATCGATTCCCGGGAACCCAAAGAGATCGCCCTGGCTCTGGAACACCTCTTCCTGAATCCCGTTGAAGTCCGCCTGGCGGTCGAAGGAGGATGGAAGACGGTCCGAGAGAAATTCTCGATCGCCCGGCAGATCGAAGGGATCGAGCGGGTGCTGGCGGAGACGATAAAATAATATGGACCTGTCCATCATCATCGTCAACTACAACGACCGGCCGCACCTGGACGCCTGTCTTTCGTCTCTCCAAAAGCACGCGCCTTCCGCCGAACATGAGGTCATCGTCGTCGACAACGCTTCCTCGGACGGCAGCCGCGACTGGATCGCCGGAGCCTTCCCCGCCGTCCGCTTGATCGAAAGCCCGGGGAACGAGGGCTTTTCCAAAGCCAACAATCTCGGCGCCCGCGAAAGCCGAGGCGAGTTCCTCCTCTTTTTGAACACGGACACGGTCGTTCCCTCGGGGGCCCTCGACGGGCTATTGGCGAAGCTTAAATCCGACCCCTCCCTCGGCGCCGCCGGCCCGACGCTCGTTCACGGCCCGCGTTCTTATCAGGTCTCTTTCGGTCGAAAGGTGAATTTCGCGGCCCAGCTTTGGCAGAAGCTCGTCCTGAACCGCTATTTCGAAGTCCGGCAAAAGAGCGGCGGGAAGGACCGCTCCGTCGGCTGGCTGAGCGCCGCCTGTCTGCTCTGCCGCCGGACGGCGTTCGAGCAGGCAGGAGGATTCGACGAACGGTTTTTCATCTATTTCGAGGATATCGACCTATGCTTCCGAATGAGGAAAGCCGGTTGGAAACTCGTCCATGTCCCGGGGGTTCGAGTCTTTCACGAAGGCGGGGCGACAACGGCGCCGCGCGCCGCGGCCAGCCGTTTCGAATACCGCAAGAGCCAGCTCTATTTTTACGAAAAACACAATTCGAGGATGTCATCCCGTTTCCTCAGGCTATATTTAGCGTTGAATTTCCGCCTCCTGACCGCCCACGGTGCTTTTCGCGGCGCGGACGGGGTCCGTTTGAAACAGAGATACGCAGAGTTGTTGAGGCGGGGCGGCGGATCGAGATGAGAAAGCTCCGCGTCCTCGAGATGATCGACAAGCCCTTCCTGGGCGGAGGCCAGATCCATCTCCTGTCGCTGGCCAGGGGCTTGGATAAAAGCCGGTTCGAAGTCATGATCGCCGCCCAGAGCGGCGGACCTCTCGAGGATGCGGCCCGCGCCGAAGGGATCGGCTTCCTGCCGATCGTCATCGGCAAAAAGCTCAGACGAGGCGCCGTTCGGGATCTCGCCGACCGGCTCACGGAAAACGGCATCGATATCCTCCACACCCACGGAGGCGTGGCCGGCCTGTTCGGCCGATGGGCGGCGCGGCGGGCCCGCACCCCGGTCATCGTCCACACGCTCCACGGCATCCATTATCTGCATTACCGCAACCCGCTCCTGAAGCGTCTTTATGTGCTCCAGGAACGTCATTTTTCCCGGCGGACGGACGCCGTCATTTTCGTCTCCGAGGCGGACCTCCGAACGGGGAAAAAATTCCGGCTGGCTCCCCAAGACAGGAGCCGGCTCATCCGGAACGGAGTGGACCTGTCCGGGATGATGAAGGAACAGAGGACCGCGAGTCGGATCGAAAAGCTGAAAGCGGCCTTGAACCTCGGGCCGCTGGTCGTCGGCGCCATCGCTCGACTCCACCGCCAGAAAGGCATCGAGTTCCTTGTGGCCGCGGCCAAGGAGATCCATGCCCTTCATCCTGAGGTCCGGATCGTCGTCGTGGGCGGCGGACCGCTCGAAAAAAGTCTGCGACGGAGGGCGGCGAATCTGGGGTTGGGCCGCAATTTTCTTCTTTTCGGCGAGCGCGGGGATGCCCGCGAGGTCCTCTCCTTGTTCGATATCTTCGTCCTGCCCTCGCTCTGGGAGGGATTGCCCCTCGCCCTTATCGAGGCGGCCTCTCTCGGCAAGGCCATCGTCGCCACGGACATCGACGGCGTCCGCGAGGTCGTCCGGGACGGCGAGACAGGACTCCTGGTCCCGCCTGGGGATCCGGCCCGGCTGGCCGGGGCGGTCGTCCGTCTGCTCGAGGACCGGAGGCTGGCCGCGAGGCTGGGAGAGAGAGCGATAAAGGAGATCCCGCCGCTCTTCACCCTGGCCGAGATGGTCGAAAAAACCGAGCGGCTGTATCTCGAATTGGCCGCGCTGAAAATGAGCCTTTAACCTTCCATTAATCCCCCTTCCCCTCTTTAGAAAAGGGGGGAGGAGAGAGGATTTGACTATCCTATGCAATAGAAATTTTGTATAATCAACGGCGGCTGGGGGCCCCGGGCTTCGCCTGGGGGTCCATTTCCGCCGTACTCGCCCGTGGATACAAGTCACGGGCGAGTGGCGAGCCGAAGGCGAGTCCCTTGACACGATGGAAAACATCAAAGTGGCCCTCGTCCATGACTGGCTGACCGGCCAGCGGGGAGGAGAAAAGGTCCTGGAAGCCCTGGCCGAGGTCTTTCCCGACGCGCCCATCTATACCCTCTTTCACTTCGCCGGGAGCCAGATCGAAAACATCGAGAAAAAGGTCGTCGGGACAAGCTTCCTTCAGCGGATGCCGTTCCTCAAAAAGCACTATCGCTGGTACTTGCCCCTGTTTCCGCTGGCCGCCGAGCTCTTCGACCTTCAGCGCTATGATCTCGTCGTTTCCAGCTCGCACTGCGTCGCCAAGGGGATCATCCCTCATCCCGACGCCCTCCATGTTTCGTATATCCACTCGCCGGTGCGCTATGCCTGGAACCAATACCACGCCTATTTCTCGCGTGAAAAGCTCTCCTTCTTTCCGAATCTCCTCATTCCGCCGATCATCCATTATCTGCGGCAATGGGACGTAACCTCCTCCGCCCGGGTCGACCACTTCATCGCCAACTCGCGCTGCGTCGCCCGGAGGGTGGAGAAATATTATCGGCGACAGGCCGACGTCGTCCACCCCCCGGTCGACACGGACTTCTTCCGGCCGCCGGACGTCGAGCCGGAAAGGAGGTTCGATCTTATCGTCTCGGCGCTCGTGCCTTACAAGATGATCGACCTGGCCATCGCGGGCTACAACCGGCTCGGATGGCCGCTCAAGATCGTCGGCGACGGGCCCGACTTCAAGAAACTGCGCCGGCTGGCCCGGCCGAACGTCGAATTTCTGGGAGCTCAGGAGGGCGGCGACCTGCGCCGGCTCTACCAGAGCGCGAGGACTTTGGTCCTGCCCGGCGAAGAGGATTTCGGCATCGCGACGCTCGAAGCCCAGGCCTGCGGAACACCCGTCGTGGCCTATGGGCGGGGCGGTTCCCTCGAAACGGTCGTCGAGGACAGAACGGGGGTTTTCTTCTACGAGCTCAAGCCCGCCTGTCTGCTGGCCGCCCTTGACAAATTCCGGGGCCTGGAATTTAATAAAACGACTCTTCGCGCCCACGCGCAGGGTTTCTCGCGGGACATTTTTAAAGAAAAGATCGGGACGTCGATCCGTCAGAAATGGCGGGCGTTCAAGGAAGCGCAGTGATCACCAGCAAACGGGCCCGGCTGGTCGGGCTCTTCATCGCCAGCGATATCTTCGCCATCATCCTGACCTATGTCTGGGCCTATTTTCTGCGTTTCAACACCATCATCTATCTGTTCCCCGTGGATCCGGCCAAGGGCGTTCCCGTCTTCGGTTCCTACCTCATCGTCCTGCCCCTGTTCATCGCCGCCCACATGGTGATCTTCTATTTCCAGGGTTTTTACAAGAGCCGTTTGAGGCGGACGAAGCTCGACGATTTCTTCTTCGTCAGCCTGAACGCGGTCCTGACCATTTTGGCCGATATGGCCATCTTGAACATGATCATCGGCTACAGCCGCGGCCACCGTCCGGCCGCCTTCGGCTTCATGATAGAACGGCCGTCTTTGTTCTTTCTGATCATTTATTTCTTCGGCGTCATCCTGGCCATTTCGATCTTCCGCCACCAAATCTATTTCGTCATGAAACGGCGCTTCGCCCGGGGCCTGAACCTTCAGAACGTGCTCGTGGTCGGCGCCGGGGAGATGGGCGTGGCCGTCGCCCAAAAGCTGTACCAGTACAAAGACCTGGGCTTCGTCGTCAAAGGGTTCCTGGACAACGAGCGGAAAAGCGGCGAAGAGATTTGGATCGACGGCGCCACCTTGCCGGTTCTCGGCCGCATCGAGGACCTCGCCCGGGTCATCGAAGACCATAACCTCAACGAGATCTATGTCGCCCTGGATCTCAACAATTACTCGAAGATCCTCGAGACCATCCAGATCGTGAACAAGTATCCGGTCAAAGTCCGCCTCATTCCCGACCTCTTCCAGCTCCTGACGCTCAAAGCCAACATTCAGGACCTGGACGGATTTCCGGTCATCTCGATCGACGAGGTGCCGCTTCGAGGGGCGCGCCGGGTTATAAAGAGAATGGCCGACATCGTCTTCTCGGGATTAGGAATCGTCATTTTCTTCCCCTTCTTCCTGATCTTTACCGCGCTCATCAAGCTGACGTCCAAGGGGCCGGTCTTCTACTATCAGGAACGGGTGGGCATGGACGGAGCGCGTTTCATCATCCACAAGCTGCGAACCATGGTCTGCGACGCGGAACAGGACACCGGCCCGGTGATGTCCGCGCCCTGCGATCCGCGGATCACCTGGATCGGGCGGTTCCTGCGGAAATACAGCATCGACGAGATGCCCCAGCTCGTCAATGTCTTCAAGGGGGAGATGAGCCTGGTCGGGCCGCGGCCGGAGCGACCCGAGTTCGTCAAGGAATTCACCGAAAAGATCCCCAAGTACATGCTCCGCCACAAGATCAAATCCGGGATCACGGGCTGGGCCCAGGTCCACGGCCTGCGGCAAAGCACGTCCATCGAAAAACGGCTGGAACACGATTTCTACTACATCCAGAACTGGACCTTCGCCCTCGACCTCAAGATCCTCTGGATGACCTTCCGCAAAGGGTTCATCGACAAGAGCATCGAGTAAGGGCTCGTGGAAGAAGCTCGCTCCCTGGGGGAAATCTTGACGCCTGCATCGTTCGGTTTTTCCGGCGGCTGATTCAAATAGTCGATGCGGCGACAGGGTCGCCCCCGGCCCCCTGGGGAACCAGTCGCCACGTATCAATTCGCGGGACCATGCTCCTTGGAAGGAAGGCAGGGACGGCGGGATTTTCCCGCCGGACCGTTGGAAGGAAACCCGCTCAAAGGGTTTCCGTCCAAGAGTGACCCGGCGGTTCCCCCCATCGGCCAAGCCGATGGGACCCCCCTCCGCTATGGGGGCCTTGGGGCCAACCCTGCCGTCGCGTCCATGAATCGTCCGCCGAAAAAACCGAACCGCAACGGCGAGCTCTCCTTGTGGTCGCTGCGCCTTCTTCCCCTCGCCCTGGCAATAAGCGCTTTCCTCGTGTTGCGTCTCAATATCGGCTTTACAATAATCCTGGAACTGTCATTCCCGCCCCTGCCTTCGCAGGGGTAAACTTGTCCCCACGAAAGTGGGGAGCGGGAATCCAGCCCGTTCGGCAAGTAACCTGGATCCCCGCCTCCGCGGGGATGACAAGGGCATGGCGCTTTTTCCCCGTCATTCCCGCGAAGGCGGGAATCCAGACGTCGTTCCCGCGAAGGCGGGAATCCAGTTTATAAGACTGGATTCCGGATCAAGTCCCGAATGACAACATTGTAAAGTCATTGCTAATACACCACACTCGTATGCTCCGCTTTTCAGCCTTGGCGAGGGGAAGAAGGTGCACCGGCGAGATCCCCTTTTAATTGCAGCGCTTTCTTTCCCTTTGCGCTAGCTAAGAAAGTTGTGCAGAATGCTGTGTCATCACGAGGAGCGGAGCGACGCGGTGATCCGACGAAGTCGTCGCGAGGCATCGAAGATGCCGTGGCGATCCGACCCAACGGGTCGTCCTGAGCGAAGCGAAGGATCTCATTCAACCTCGATCAGTCTGGATGAGATCCCTCGAAAGACTCGGGACGACTCTTCGAGTCGGATTGCCGCGGCCGGCTGCGCGGCCGCGCAATGACAAGATCGGTGCATTTCGGCACCTACGGTGCCTCGCGATGACAGTGAGGTAAGTGTGTTATAGAAAAACAACCCCTAAACTGGTTCCGAGGGAGCGAATCCCCCACCCCGAGCCCTCTATTTTTTCCGGTGCTGGCGGAGGACGGACAGGCCGAAGACGAAATAGTGGACGCCGGAGGCGATGGTCGTCAAAAGCGTAATGACATAAATCCAAGACATGAATCCGGGCACGGCCTGGCGGTAATTCAACCAGAGGACAAGAAAGACGGTCCCGACCTGACAGGCCGTGGTGATCTTGCCCAGGAACGAAGGCGGGAACGCCCCCTGGTGCCAGGACAGGAAGGCGATGAAGGCGCCCGCCACGATCAGCAGGTCGCGGGCGAAGACGATCACGGTCAGCCACAGGGGGATGTGATTCGGCCCGGCCACCTGGGGCAGGGTCAGGACCACGTAAGATGCGGCCATCAGCAGCTTGTCTCCGGCCGGATCCAGAATGGTCCCGAGTTTCGACCGCTGGTGCCAGACGCGGGCGGTGAAGCCGTCGAGAAGGTCGGTGAGCCCGGCGAGGAAAAAGATCAGGACGGCTTCCCAGGATCGTCCGTTCAAAATGGACCAGAGAAAGATGGGCACGAGCAGGATCCGGAACGCGCTGAGGAGATTGGGGATGGTGAAGACGGCGGACTTTAAGGCCTCCGTGCGTTCCCGGTCCCGGCCGTCGCTCATGGGGACTATTTTATCAGTCCGAGAAGAAGATCCAAAGCTTTTATGGCCTCCCGGCCCGGCATCGGCAGCTCCGGTTTGAAGGTCCGGTTCGGGGCGAGGTCCATGAGCTGATAAGCGATGACCTGGGCGATCGGCTGGAAGTAGAAATGTTCCTGCGGCACGTCGGCGATCCGGACCCGGTCGATGGGGACCTGTTCGATGATCTTGTAACCTCGCTCCTTCAGGAGCGCGACGAGGCGGACGAGGATGTCGGCCATCTCGGCCCGCGTGACCGTTTTCCTCGGCTGGAAGGTCCGGTTGGAGAACACCTCCATGATCTCGTATGAGGCGACCCTGACGATGTGCTGGAAGGCCCAGGACGTCGTGATGTCGACGATGACCGGGGATTTGGCCGGCGTTTCGTCCAAAACGTCCTTGAATTTGACGCCGATGAGCGCCGATACGTCCTCTTTCGTCACCGCCTCGAGCGACGGGATATTGTTATATTGGCTGGGAAGGTCCACGACCCCCAGCCGGTTCTTGATCGCTTCGGCCCGCTCTTGGGCGAGCTTGTTCTGGGGATCGATGTCGAGCAGACGCTGATATGTGTCCAAGCTCCTCGACAGCTGTCCCGCTTGAAAGAGGGCGTCGGCATAGTCCTGGAGGATGGCCTCGGTCTTCGGCTCGTTGCCGTCCGCCGTTTTCAGATGGAAAAGGGCGCTCTGAAAGTTCTTTTCCTTGAGGTAGATCCGGGCGAGGGCCAGGTGCGCTTCCTGGAGCTTAGGCGTATATTCGAGGGCCTTGAGGTAGGACTCCTGGCTCTTGGCCGTGTCGCCGAGCGAGGCGAAGTCGCGGGCTTCGCCCATCAGCGTCTCCGTCTTCTCCAGTCGGATGGCTTCGGACTCTTTTTTAGCCCAGGGGTTCTCGGGATTTCTTTTCAGGACCTCGAGATATTCATTGTAGGCCGAGTCGGTCTGGCCGACCTTCCGGTAGATTTGCCCCAATCCCAAATGGGGAATCGGCATGTCGGGAAATTCCTGGGCGGAACGGAGGAAATACTGTTCCGCGATCGAGAGATTGCCGTTGAGGTAGGCCGCATATCCGAAGCCGGCGTAATAAAAGGGATTCGCGGGATCGAGCCGGAGAAGAGCCTTTTCGGCCTTGTCCGTCCGGCCTTGGCGGAGATAGTCCCAAGCCTGTTCCACGGTCAGGCGGTCGTCGAGCGAGAGCTGGGCGGAATAGGCCGGCGTCGGACTCTCGATATAGAGGGAGGGGGGCGGCGGCGCCACGATCGCGCAAGCCGCGAGCCCCATCGCCAGAAGGCCCAAGATGCTGAGCTTTTTCACCACGGTCGTTCTCCTCGTTCGATATAGGGCGCCCAGGGGAGCATCAGCTGCGGATCGGCCATGATCTGCATCTCCTGAAAATCCCCATTCTCCCGTCGTTTCAGGACGATCGACCAATTGGGGATGGACGCGAGCACGTCCGTCCGGTCTTTCGGGATGCGCATATAAAATAATTGGAGTTGGCGGAAAAGTAAAGAGCGGAGATGCTCTTTGAGGGCGGCCACCCCGGCCCCCGTCGCGGCGGAGACATAGAAGCTGTCCGATCCCGGCTGACCGTTCCGCTTCAAGAGCTCGTCCCCGTCCGGCAGAAGATCGATCTTGTTGTAGACCATGAGACGAGGGATATCGGTCGCCCCGATCTCTTCGAGGATCCGGCCGACGGCCTCGACGTGTCCCTCCGCACCGGGAGCGCTCAGGTCGATGACCTGAAGGATGGTGTCGGCCCCGGTGACCTCTTCGAGCGTGGCCTTGAATGACGTGACAAGTTCGACGGGGAGCTTCTTGATGAACCCGACCGTATCGCTCAGGAAATAATAGAGCCCGTCGGGGAAATACGCGCGGCGGACGAGCGGGTCGAGTGTGGCGAAGAGCTGGGGCGAGGTAAACGTGCGCTCCTGGGCGAGCTGGTTGAAGAGCGTCGATTTCCCGGCGCTCGTGTACCCGACCAGGGCGACGAGGGGAATGAGGCTTTTCTTCCGGCTCTGCCTCTGTCCCGCCCGCCGTTTTTGGACGTTCTTGATCTCCCGCTTGATCCGGGCGATGCGGTTCTGGATGCGCCGCCGGTCCACTTCCAATTTCTGTTCGCCGGGCCCGCGGGTCCCGATCCCGCCGCCGAGGCGCGAGAGGGCCGTCCCCTTGCCGCTGAGGCGGGGGAGGAGATAGCTCAGCTGGGCCAGCTCAACCTGCAGTTTCCCTTCGTTCGACCGGGCGCGCAGGGCGAAAATGTCCAGGATGAGCTGGGTCCGGTCGATGACCTTGACGTCCAGGGTCTTCTCCAGGCTGCGCAGCTGGGTCGGGCGCAGGACGTGGTCGAAAATGACCAGGCCGGCGTCGATCTCGTTGGCGATCCGCTTGATCTCCTCGACCTTGCCCTCGCCGATGAAAAATTTAGGGCTGATCGAAGGCCGGACCTGGAAGACCTTTTCCGCCACGGCGGCGCCGGCGGCCCGGGCCAGGCCGGCCAGCTCGTCCATGGACTCCTCTGCCTCGAGTTTTTGCTTCGCGTTGACGGCGAGATTGACCAGAATCGCTTTTTCCATGTTCCCTTGTCATCGCGAGGAGCGAAGCGACGTGGCGATCCGACTCGAAGAGTCGTCCCGAGTCTTTCGAGGGATCTCATCTAAGCTCGTCCGAGGTCGAATGAGATCCTTCGCTTCGCTCAGGACGACCCTCTGGGTCGGATTGCCGCGCGCCCTTCGATCGCTCGTAATGACAACCTTATTCCCTTTCATATTATCAATTTAGCTCAGACTCTGTTCGATATACATATAAATGGCCTCGATCTCGTCCCCCCGGAACCATCGAACCCCGTCCATCTTCCGGAACCAGGTCATCTGGCGTTTGGCGTATTGGCGCGTCTCGATCTTCGTCCTCGCCATGGCCTCCTCCAGACCGATCTGATCCTTGAGAAAGCGCAGGACATGTTTATAGCCCAGGGCCTTGAAGGGCGGAGCCGCTTCATCGACGCCGGAGGCCAGCAGGGCCCGGACCTCCTCGACCAGGCCCCGTTCGAACATGCGGTCCACCCGGGCTTCGATCCTCCGACAGAGCTCCTCTCGCTCCAATTGTAAGCCGATTTTGATCGCGACGCTATCCTGGAGCCGGCTTTGGGTCCGGCCGAAATGCGTCGAGAGCGGGACTCCGGTCACGGCGTGCACTTCGAGCGCGCGGATGGTCCGGATGCGGTCGTTCGAGCCGATCTTTTTGGCATAAATCGGATCCACCGTCTCCAGCCGTTTCCAGAGACGATCCAGCCCATATTCGCGGGCTTCCCGATCGAGAGCCCGGCGGACGGCTTCGTCCCGTTCCGGTCCAGGGAACAACCCGTCGAGCAGGGCCTTGAAATACAAGCCGGTGCCGCCGACGATTAGGGGCACTCCGCCCCGCCGTCCGATGGCGAGAACGGCGTTGAAGGCCAGCGCGGCGAAGTCGGCGGCCGTGAACTGCGTCGCGGCGTCGATGATGTCGAGGAGGTGATGGGGGACCTTCTTCCGGTCCGCGGCCGAAGGCTTGTCCGTGCCGATGTCGAACCCCGTATAGACCTGCATGGAATCGCAGGAGATGATCTCGCCGCCGATCCTGGGGGCCAGGGCGAGAGCCGCGGCGCTCTTGCCCACGCCCGTCGGGCCGACGATGAGGATGAGGGAGTTCTTGTCAGGCAACAATTTTGATCAGGATATAAAGCGCGGCCAGGGTGACCAGGACGAGCAGCGAGAAGACCTGCTTGCGGCTCAGAGACATCCGACCTTCTCCAGGTTTTTAACGAGGGCGGTTTCGTGCGCTCCGCCCAGGGACTTCTTGAGGGCCAGGACCTCGGCCACGAGGATTTCGCCGTAGCCTTTCACCAGCCCTTTATAAATCTCCTCGGCGAGATGCCCGGCCGTCGCGCTCATGGCCGAGTCGACCTCGATCCGGCCGTCCGGCAGGAGCCTCATTTTTTGGAACAGGGGGCCGAGGCCGGGTTTGACCTCCTCGACGCAGTTGCCGAGGATGGTGCGGGCCAGAGGCCCGATCTGCTTGGTGATGTATTTATGGATGTAAGCGCACTTCTCGTTAAGCGCATTCAGGACCTTTTCCGGGTCCGCCGCCGGCGCGTCCGCGGCCGGCCGCGCGTCCGTCTTTTTCTCCGGCGCCGCCAGGATGTCCAGGCAGACGAAAGCGAAAAGCGTCTTCTGACCGGCTTTCTTCCCCATCTCGCAGCGTTCATAAAAAACGCGGAGGTTCGTCGCGTGATGGAGGACGTCGAGGGCGTAGCGCTCGTGAGGCTCGAAGTTCAGAAGATGGAGGAAATAGGGCGTGGAGACGTAGATCGGCTCGTTTTCAGGGGGCAGGCAGCGTTCGATGAGGCGCGTCTCTTTCATCTGACGGATGCCCTGAAGAAGAACATCGTGCGTCTGGATCAAGCCGAGGCGCTCGCCGCCGGCCAGGGAGAGGCCGGGTTCGAAGGCATAGCGGCCCTCCTGCCAGTCGAATAACGAGAATAATTGCCGGACGAAGAACGACTCCATCAGGTTCCACAGGGGAAGGGGAGAGATCAGCCCAAGCTCGCTGAGGGCCCTGATCCGGGAGATCGTATGAGCGCCCGCGTAGCGGTCGCACTGCCGGACCTTCTCGATAGGGAGGATCCTCTTTTTGACGAGGGCGGAGAGAAAGTCCTTTTCGGAAAGGGCCTCTTTTTCGATGACGATCCGGCCTTTGTCGAAATAGAGGGTCTTGTCCTCCTCGCCCTTTTGGAGCCGAAGCCGTCCCGAGCCTTCCTTCTGCCAGATCCTGAAGAGAAGGCGGGGAAAGGGCGTCTCCAGGAACGACCCTTCGAGCTGGGACAGGCTGACCGTCATGGGACTAATTTAGCTTTGGAGTCTATTTCTGTCAAATAGGATACAAAAGGCTTTTCCGGGATAATCCGCGTGGTTTCGAACTGTGTTCCCCGAGCCTACCCCAAAAAGCTCCGGCTGAGGAAGCCGAGGGCGATAAAGACGATGCTCTTGAGGGCCCAAAATCCGTAGGAGATCGCCACCCCCTTCGCGACCGAGACCTTGAAGATCTGGGCCAGGCCGAGGCCGAGGACGCCGAACATCCAGAGTTGGAAAAAATCGAATTGGCTGAGGATGATAAAGGGAGTCGAGGTGAATTCGGCCCCGGGCATGAGCAAGGCCAGGCTGGTCGAGGTCTGCATGACGGATTTCCGGGTCATGATCAGGATCAGCCGGACGAGCGTGCCGAGGATCTTGTCGATAAAATTGGCGTGGAGGACGGCGGCGAAGATCGGCAGGAAAGCGCCCTCCGTCGAGACCAGCCGGCCGAGGACGAGAATGATCAATCCGGCGATGAGCCAGCCGGCGAGCATCAAAACGGGATTGAATACGGCGGAGCGGAGGATTATCCCGGTCGTCGAGGGATTCTCCATGCCCTGGATCATCTTGTCGAAGGCCTCTTTGCCCATCTTGTCCTGGAGCTTGACGTTGTCCTTGAAGGCGTTCAGCGCGTCCTTTTGGGAGATGGGGGCGGTGATGTAGGAAAACGCGGCCATGACGATGAGGAGAACGATCAGCGCGTCCTTCCAGACCGGCTTTTCGGAGAGCCCCTTGAAGACCGGCTGGGGGTTGAAGAAGATGCCTTGGAAGCGGTCGAAGAAACTCATGGTCAGGCTCCTTTCCGGACCTCGCGCTCAAGCTTGCCGTCCTTGAGGAAGAGGATGCGCTCCGTCTGCTGGGCGACGTTCGAGTCGTGGGTGACCATGATGATGGTGTTCCCGCTCTCGTGGAGCTTATGAAAGAGATTGAGGATCTCCTGCCCGGTTTTGGAATCCAGATTGCCGGTCGGCTCGTCGGCCAGGAGGAGCGACGGCTCGTTGACCAGCGCCCGGGCGATCGCCACGCGCTGGCGCTCGCCGCCCGACAGCTCGGGCGGCCGGTGGGTCATGCGCTCCTTCATGTCGACGCGTTCGAGCGCCCGGCGGACGCGCTCTTCCCTCTCTTTCTTTTTCAGGCCTTTGTATATGAGGGGAAGCTCGACGTTGCGGAAGGCCGTGGCCCGAGGCAGCAGGTTGAACACTTGGAAGACAAAACCGATCTCCCGATTCCGGGTGTAGGCCAGCTCGTTCTCGGTCATCGTGCTGACCAGCTTGCCGTTGAGGGTATATTTGCCTTCGGTGGGCGTATCGAGACAGCCGATGAGGTTCATCAGCGTGGACTTGCCCGATCCTGACGGTCCCATAATGGCCATGAACTCGTTCTTTTGGACGTCGAACGAGACTTCGCACAGCGCCTTAACCTGCGTTTTGCCCAGGTCGTAGACCTTGCCGATATTTTCGATCTGGATGACGGGGTGGTTCTCGCCGCTCATTTTTTTGTTTCGTCTTTCTTGGGAGCTTCGGCCTTGACGAGGACCCCGTCCTTAAGCTGGCGGAGGGCGTCGTAAGGGCCGACGACGACGTCCTGGTTCTCGGTGAGCCCCGAGGCGATCTCGATCATGAGCTCGCCCATGATGCCTTTTGTGACCGGGACGAACTTGGCCCGGCCCGTCTCGACGGCGTAGACGCCTTCCTCTTCATTGCCGCTCCGGCTCTTGGATCCTTCGGCCGCGGGCGCTTGTCCTTCGCTTTTCTTTTCTTTCAGGACCAGCGCGGAGATGGGGACGGCCAGGACTTGTTTCTTCTCGGCCGAGATGATATCGGCCGACGCGGATAGGCCGGGCTTCAGGAGCTTGGAGGGATTATCCAGGGTGACGACGACCTTGAAATCCCTGGATTCCGTGGTGGTCGCGGCGGTCTTCTGGAGAGCGGAGCTTCCGATCTCGGTGACCTTTCCCTTGAAGACCTGGCTGGGAAAAGCGTCGACGCGGACGTTGGATGTCTGGCCTAGCTGAACGCCGACGACGTCCGTTTCGTCTACCTCGACCTCGACCTCCATGACCGAAAGGTCGGCGATGGTCATGAGAACGGTGCCGGGATTGTTCATGGTGCCGGTGATGGCCATTTCCCCTTCCTCGATGCGCAAGCTGGTGATGACGCCGTCGATCGGCGAGGAGAAAACGGTCTTGCTCAGATTATCGAGCGTGCTCTTGAGCGAGGCTTGAGCCTGCTGAATCTGGAATTTGACCGACCGGTTGGAGGCGTCGGCCAGGTCGAGCTGCATCTTGGCCTGTTCGAGCTGTTCTTTGGAGATCAGGCCGTTGTCGAACAGGTTTTTCTGCCTCTCGTAAAAGCCCCTGTTTTTCTCCAAGGTGGTGTCGGCCTTGATCAGTTCAGCCTGGGCGGACTGGATGAAAGCACGGTCGCGCTCGGCGATGGCTTCGTATTGAGTGGAGTCGAGCTTCAGCAGGAAGTCGCCGGCCTTGACTTCATCGCCTTCCTTGACCCCGATCTTGATGATCCGTCCCGGAATGAGGGCGCTGATGTTGACGCTTTTTTTAGGCTTGATCTCGCCCGAAGCGGAGATGATCGAGGTCAGATCGGTCCTTTTGACCTTTTCTATGGTCACCTTGACTGATTTTTCCCTATGGGAGCTGAGATTCAAGATGACGATGAGGGCGATGACGAGGACAACGGCTATGATGATGATGGATTTCTTCTTCATGGTTCACGCCTTTCGAAGCAAAATATAATAATATATTACGAGGAAAAAGGCAAAAAGTTTGCCCGAAGGCTCAGGAGAGAAGCTCGCTCGAAGCGGGCGAACGCTCTGCTGGTCGCGGGTCCTGTAGACAAGATCGGGAAACGGCTTCGCTCCCGACGGCGGCCGGGGCCCCGGGCTTTCCCGGGGGTCCACTTCCGCCGTACTCGCCCGTGGCTTGTATCCACGGGCGAGTGGCGAGCCGAAGGCTCGTCCCTTGACTCGGGTT
>JAUYDS010000026.1 GCA_030691735.1 Candidatus Aminicenantota bacterium | reverse complement strand
AACCCGAGTCAAGGGACGAGCCTTCGGCTCGCCACTCGCCCGTGGATACAAGCCACGGGCGAGTACGGCGGAAGTGGACCCCCGGGAAAGCCCGGGGCCCCGGCCGCCGTCGGGAGCGAAGCCGTTTCCCGATCTTGTCTATACGACCCGCGACAAGAAGAGCGTTCGCCCGCTTCGAGCGAGCCCTCCTTCTTGACCTTTGGCGGGGGTCATGTTATTTTAACCGATGCCTTGAGCGCGGTCCCATGAGCAATCCGAAACCCCAACAAAAGCTCTTCTATAAGATCGAGGAAGTCAGCCGTCTGGCCAAGCTCGACAAAGAGACCATCGAACGCTGGGAAAAGGAATTCCCCTTCCTCCAGCCCGGAACGACGGGAAACGGCCAGAAGATCTTCCGGGCCAAGGACGTCGAGATGATCCAGCGCATCAAGGAGCTGCTCGATACGAAGAGCGTCACCCTGGCCGGAGCCCGGCGCAAGATTGAGGAGGAATTCGGCCTCAAGCCGCCTCCCGCCGTCCATCCGGATCGTCTCATCAAAACCCTTTGGCAGGTCCGCGACCAGCTCCAGGACCTGGCCCAGACGCTGGAGAAACGCCAAAAAAAAACCTGAAACGGGACCCGATTTTCTGGTATAATTCGGCTCCCTTACGTCGGGACGTGGCGCAGCCTGGTAGCGCACATGCTTGGGGTGCATGGGGTCGTCGGTTCAAATCCGACCGTCCCGACCATCTTCTTCTCCGAGGACAACCCATGGACACGATCAAAAAACAGAAAGGCACAGACGATTTGAAAGCCAAAGCCCTGAAGCTGGCCGATTTGGCCCAATTTCAACCCGGGGCCATCGTCAGCCGGGAGATCCTCCGCAAGAAGACGGGCACGGTCACCGTCTTCGCCTTCGCCGAGGCCGAAGAGCTGAGCGAGCACACCGCTCCCTTCGACGCGCTCGCCTTCGGGCTGGAGGGCCAGGCCGACGTCACCATCTCCGGCAAGCTCCATCGCCTCCAGGCCGGCGACATGATCATCATGCCGGCCGATAAGCCGCACGCTCTGAAGGCCGTCGGCCAATTCAAGATGGCCCTCATCATGATCCGCTCCTGAGCGCTAGGAGCGACATGACGACGAAGCCCCTCATCCTGCTGACCAACGACGACGGTTTCTTCGCCGAAGGCATCCAGGCGCTCTTCCGGGGACTGAAGGACCTCGGCCGTCTGTTCATCGTCGCTCCCGACAGGGAAAAGAGCGCCAGCTCGCTCTCTCTGTCCCTCCACCAGCCGCTGCGCGTCCAACGGATCAGGTCAAACATCTACAGCGTCGAGGGGACGCCCGCCGACTGTATCTATCTGGCGATGAAGAAGTTCCTGCCCCGGGCGCCCGACCTCCTCGTTTCGGGCATGAACCCGGGACCCAACCTCGGCCAGCAGGACGTGTCCTACTCCGGGACGGTCTCGGCCGCCGTCCAAGGGACCTTCTTCCAGGTCCCATCCATGGCTGTGTCGCTCATCGCCGACCAGGACGGAGATTTCCATTTCCGGGAAGCAGCGCGCATCGTCCATCGCCTGGCAAAATTTCTCCTCCAACACCGCCTCCCCGAGGGGATCACGCTCAACGTCAACCTCCCTCCCCCGCCCATGAAGGGCGTCAAGGTGACCAAGGTCGGCGTCAAGCGCTACGAACCGGAGATCATCGAGAAGAAGGACCCCCGGGAGAACTCCTATTATTGGATCGGACGCGGCAATCCCAAGATCGTCGGCGACGATGAGACCGACGTGCGGGCCGCCCAGAAAGGGTTCATCACGATCACGCCCCTCCGTATCGATCTTACGGATTACGAGGCCATGCGGCTGGCCGTCATAAAAAAGCTGACGAGGACCGTCGCTTCCAAATAGCGGGGCTCAGTCTTTTTTTCCCCGGTGCTTCAAGAACTCGTAGAGGACCGGCACGAGCGAGATCAGGATGATGGCGATGATGACCAGGGAGAAGTTCTTCTTGACGAAGGGGATGTTGCCGAAGAAATAGCCGCCGAAGGTAAAGAGCGCCACCCAGGCGATGCCGCCGACGACGTTGTAGCTGAGGAACTTCACGTAGGTCATCCGGCCGATGCCGGCCACGAACGGGGCGAACGTCCGGACGATCGGGACGAACCGGGCGATGATGATGGTCTCAGCCCCGTATTTCTCGTAAAAGGCGTGGGTTTGATCGAGGTATCGTTTTTTGAAGATGTGCGAATTCTCTTTTTGAAAGACCTTCGGTCCGATGATCTTGCCGATCCAATAGTTCACGGTGTCGCCGATGACGGCGGCCGCGGCCAGGAGCAGGAAGAGAACGACGACCTTTAGGTCCCCGCGGGCGGCGAACGTCCCGGCGGCGAAGATCAGCGAATCGCCGGGAAGGAACGGCATCACCACCAGGCCGGTCTCGCAGAAGATGACGGCGAAAAGGATGAGATAGGTCCACAGGCCGTAGGTCTGGATCAGCTCGCTGAGGTGAACGTCCAGGTGGAGGACGAAATCGATGACGCTTTTGAGGAACTCCATCGCGGCTCCTATTCTCGGGTGAGACAGGCTTATATACTATCGTCCGCCGGTCTGTCAATGCTAAAATGAGCCCCCATGATGAGCAGGAAGATCTCCCGGATCGAACGGGCCCTGGACGCCCTTGAACCGCTTGAAGCGAGTTGTACCCTGTGTCCTCGGGAATGCCGGGTCGATCGGCGGCAAGACAAAACCGGGATCTGCCGGAGCGGTTCCCGCGCCGCCCTTTCAAGCGCCCTGCTTCACTTCGGGGAAGAGCCCGTTCTGAGCGGACGCCATGACCGCGCGGCGAGCGATCCCGTGGAGGAAACGTCGCGCCGCGGATCAGGGACGATCTTTTTCACGGGCTGCAATCTGAAATGCCTGTTCTGCCAGAATTACCAGATCAGCTGGCTCGGTCAGGGGCGGGAGGTGAGCGACGCGGAGTTGGCCGAGATCATGCTCGAGCTTCAGCGCCGGGGCGCCTATAACATCAACCTCGTCTCGCCGACCCATTTCCTCACGCCCATCTTGAGAGCCTTGAGGATCGCCTGCGGCCGCGGGTTGAAAATCCCGCTGGTTTACAATACGAACGGCTACGAGAAGGCCGAGATCATCGAAAAGCTGGCCGGAATAATCGACATCTATCTTCCCGACCTGAAATATCGCTCGTCGCGATTATCCCTGCGCTACTCCGCCGCCGAGGACTATTTCCTCCGTGCCGGCCCGGCCGTTCAAGAGATGTTCCTCCAACAGCCCGATCTGGTCCTGGATGGGGACGGCATCGCCCGGCAGGGGCTCATCATCCGGCATCTCATCCTCCCCGGACACGTCGATGATTCGCTGGCCGTTCTGGATTGGATGGCTCAAAAATTGCCGCCAACGACGGCCTTGAGCCTGATGAGCCAATATCGGCCCTGTCACCTCGCGCCCAAGGACATCCGGAGGCCGCTCTCGACCGAAGAATACCGCCTGGTCGTGGCCGGGGCGAAGCGCCTGGGGTTCGAGAATTTTTTCATCCAGCCGGAGTTCTTCCGGCCCGACGAGCATCTCCTTCCGGACTTCGACCTCCCCGAACCCTTCCGTTGGAAAAAGTGATTCCCTTTTCCCTCCTCGACGAACGTCGGCCGGGGGGATTTTAACCTATCGTTTGTCCGTCTCGTAAGGGGCCGGCTTGGGCAGTTGCCTTTCGGAGAAACCGAGGGCCAAGGCCAGTTCCCTCAGCTTGGCCTGGATCAATTGGAGGTTTTCCGGCCCCATTCTCAGGAGATGTTTCGGGGCCGGATTCAATTCCTCGAGCTTCGGATCCACCATCGCAAAGCTCATGATCTTCTTCTCGAGGACGATGGGGCCTTCGACGACGGGTGTCCTGAGGACCTCGACGATCGCCCGGAGCAGCGTCTGATGGAAATCCTCCTTGGGATATCCGAGTTCGCCGTAGGCCTGTTGAAAGAGAGTCTTGAAGCCGGCGTAGAGCCGGGCGCATCCCGCCGGGCTGACCGAATCGAAGACGTCGGCCACGATGTTGTACCGGTCATAACCGGCCGGAGCGAGAAGCGTCTTTCCGTCTTTGGCCGTCACTTTAAAGGGACCGGCCAGATTGAAGAAATCCATCTGAGGCCGGGGGCTCTGGCCGTTGGCGATATTGTCCACGGCCGCCACGAATTTGCGGATGAGCTCCTTCGTCTTCAGCCATTGGGCGAAGGTCGGGTTGGAGGACAGGTCGGCGATGAGCTTTCGGACGGAGTCATCGCTCTTGTCCAGATCGAGGTTGAGGGCCGGCAGGCCCATCCCGTCCTTGGCGCCCGGCTCTACGCCGGCCGGTTTCTGCGATTGGAGCGCCGGTTCGATCCCGCCCTTGGTCTTGTCCTTTCCGGCAATGAAGAAATAATAAGCGGCGACGGCCACGATCAGGGCGAAGACGACGATGATCCCGGTTCGGATGATCTTTTTATTCTCGTCCATGGAACCTCCTCCCCGCCCCTCACTTGACCTTGTTCAAGCGGATATTGCCGTTGAGAGCGGTCACCGCTACGGTCGCGGCTTCGGCCTGGGCGCCGATCAGCCCGCTGACCTTTTTGGCCGGCAGAGTCTGCCCGAGATCGAACTCCGCAGTAACGATACCGTTGGCGGCGGACGTTTCGATCCGGGCGTTCACTTCGGGTTGGAGGAGGAGAGTGACCGGGCCTTCCTTGACGGTGATCCTGACCTCGTCGTCAGGCCGCAGATCGAGGATCTCGGCTTCGACCGTCCCGGTTCCCAGGGACAGATCGAGCGAGCCGGAAAAGTTTTCGATCTTGATGTTGCCGTCCTCCAGGTCCGCGCGGACCTTCCCGTACAGATCGGCGATGAGGATATCGCCCTCCTTGCCCCGGACATCCCGCAGATCCACGGACCGCGGCACGTTGAGATAAAAATGGACGGATCGGATTTCGTCCTCACGCCCCGAGATCCGGGTCCGGATCTTGACGAAATTCTCGATTTTGTCGACCTCGATCTTGGGCCCGGACGCCCCGCCCCATCCGGTCGACCAGGTCCGCCGGCCATAAGCCCGGCTCCAATCGTCCTCCGCCGTAATCTCCACTTCGTTCTTGTCCCAGCCGCGGATCTCGATATCCCCGTTGGCGTTGTCCAGGGAGATCGCGCCGCCGGGGTCCAAAGCGACCACCTGATGAAATTCGTTCCGGGGCTGATCGGACCCCGAGTCGGGAAGATAGATGGGAATGAAACAAGCCGCCGAGCTCAACATCACGGCCGCGGCGATCATCCCGAGAATCGTCGTTTTCTTCATGCGATCACCTCCCCGCCATCCGCAGACAAAGGATGGCGCGCGATTCAAGTCGTCATCGTTTCGACGCGCCCAGAGCGGACGAACCGATGATGAAAACCTGGACGCGATTGTTGTCCTTTTCCACGACAAAGACCGAGTCCGCGTCGTCGACGGCGATGCCGCAGGGACCATCCAGCATCCCCTGTTCCCGTCCTTTGAACCCCCAGGAGCAAATGACCTTGCCCTGCGCGTCGAATTTCTGGATGCGGTGGTTGCCCGTGTCGGCGACGTAGATGGATCCGGCGGCGTCGCAACAGAGACCGGCAGGATCGTTGAACTCCCCCTCGCCTGTCCCTTGACCGCCCCATCCGCCCAGCCAAACGCCTTGCGAAGAGAATCGCTGGACTCGTTCGCTGTCCAGGACAAAGACCTCGCCCGCCGCGTTCACAGCCACCGCCCGGGGCGATAGGAAGCTGCCGTTCTCCCCGCCGGCCTTGCCCCAGGCCTTGAGGAAGCCACCCTGAGCGGAATACTTTTTGACCCGGCTGTTCCCCGAATCCACGATATAAAGCTGGCCGGAGGCGTCGATCGCGATCCCCGTAGGCGTGTTGAATTCTTTATCGCCGCTCCCGAAATCCCCCCAGCGGACCTCGAATTTGGCCGAACGGTCCAGCCTCCAGACGCAATGCGACTCGGGATCGGTGATGTAGATATGGCCTTGAGCGTCCGTCGCCACTCCCGCCGGCCGGACGAGGTCTTTCAGATCGATGCCCGCGGCTCCGCCGCCGCCCGGGATTTCGCCCGCGGCGGACAGGATCTTGATCTTCTCCGGGCTTTCGTCGACGACGAGGACTCGTCGGTCTTTATCCACGGCGATGGCCGCCGGCTTGATGAACACGGAGCTCTCCGGATCGCCCCATGTCTTCGAGGATGCGTAGCTCACGCCCACCAATCGGCCGATGATGAGATCAGGAGGGATTCCGCTCTTGACGATCACCCGCATTTCCCAATCCGCATAATGGTCCTTGACGAGCCTGACGAGGTGCTCTCCCGGAGGGACCTCCGCCAATTCGGCGTTGGTGACGCGACTCATGTCCCGCCCGTCGAAAAAGATCTTGGCCCCGGAGGGATCGGACCGGACCGCCAGCTTGAGCTCGCCGGCTTCCAGCCGATATTCCTTCTTGACCTCCTTCCGGTCAAGGACCAGGTCGTCCCGGACCGGTTTATAGCCCTCCTTCTCGAGCTCGATGCGCGCTTGGGGGGATTGCGTTTTGTATATGACGGGCGCGAGGCCGAGGTCCCGGCCGTCGATGCGGACCTTCGCTCCCGGCGGAAGGGAGGAGACTTGGATCGTATATTCCATGATGACACCCAGATAGTCCATCTCCGCCTGCTTCAGGAGCGTCACGGTCTTGGGATCGTAGATGTTCTTCGTCAACGTTTTGGCGATTTCGACGTTGACTTCGAACATGTTCCGGAATTCCGCGCGCGCGGCCGCCTCATCTCCTCGTCCGGCTTGGGCCAGCCCTTTCAACAAATATATCTCCGTCGTCAGATCCATCTGCTTCGCACGGTCGGCGACCCGGAGCGAGCGAGCCGCGAGCGGCGACAGGAGAGACAGGGCCTCGTCGAATTTCCCTTCTTCGCGGATGAGGATCCTGCATTTTTCGAGCTGGATCTCGAGATCCGCGATGATCCCGGCTTGAGCTTTGTCGAGGACTTGGACCGGTTCTTTAGCGGCCCCGGACATCAGAACGACGGCGAGGCCGAAGGTCAAGATCCAAAGTTTTTTCATCGCCATCTTCGTTCTCCTCGTGGACCGAGCTTTGAGCTCCTTCGCCCCGACTTCGTCTTATTCTTTATAGAGCGCATCGATGAGGCTCCTGTACTTCTCCTCGACCTTGTTGCGTTTGACCTTGAGCGCAGGCGTGAGTTCCTCCTTAAATGGCGGCTGATGGTTGCGGCCATGAGGCTCTCCTTTGTTCGGATGGACATCCTTGCTAATGAAAATATTCTTTACATGGGCAGGCGAGGCCACACGAAACGTTTTATAGCACAACGCGAATTTCCAGGCAAATCATGAATTTGTCCAGGGGGAAAAAAGACGCCTGGGATCTTGGCATACAAATTGCACTGAAAACCATGCGGATCGAGGGGAAGGGAGAGGAATGGAGCGAGCGACATGAAGGAGGGCGCCATGTTTCAAGATTCATTCATCCGAACCCAAAAAAATCTCGCTTTGAAAGCTTGGGTCTTTCCGTTGTCCTTCGCCACCCACGCCATCCTCGCCGCCGTTTTGATCGTCATCCCTCTGCTAAACACCGCCAATCTGCCGACGATCGAGATCACGAGCGCCTTCCTCGCGCCTCCCCCTCCCCCTCCGCCTCCCCCGCCGCCGCCGGCCAAGAAGGCGGCCACCTCCCAGGCCAAGCGCATCAAGCCCGTCCAGACCCAGTCCTCCTTTGAGGCCGGTAAGCTCGTCGCGCCCGTCGAGATCCCCGACCAGATCGCCGAAGAGCAGATCTCCGACGTCGGGATTGAGGGCGGCGTCGAAGGCGGAGTCGAGGGCGGCGTCATCGGCGGCGTGCTCGGCGGCGTCGTCGGCGGCGTCCTGGGCGGCGTCGTCGGCGAGGTCGAAGCGCCGGTCCGGGCCGTCGGCGACGTCAAGCCCCCCCGGCTTTTGAAGCAGGTCGATCCCATCTATCTGGAGATCGCCCGCCAGGCGCGCATCGAAGGCATCGTCATCATCGAGGCCACGACCGACATCTACGGCCGGGTCCAGGGCTACAAGGTGCTGAGATCGATCCCCCTGCTCGACCAGGCGGCCATCGACGCCGTGCGGCAGTGGATCTACGAGCCGATGATCATCAACGGCCGCCCCCGCGGCGTCATCTTCACGGTGACAGTGACCTTCACCCTGAAGAAATGATGCCCCTTCGTTTCGTTTTCGCCCTGAAAGAATGTTATCATGGGTCCTCCCTCCCTCTTTAGAGGATCGGAGGATCATTCATCCAAGGAAGGAGTCGCCCATGCCGCTCATCGAAGTTCACCTGCTGACGGGCCGGACGGACGAACAGAAGAAAGCCCTGTTGACGGCCATATCCAAGGCCGTCAACGAATCGATCGGCGCGCCTCTTGAAACGATCCGGGTCTGGATCGAAGAATTCTCGCCCATGGAGTACATGGCCGCCGGCGTCTGGTACGGCGATAAGAAAAAATAAATCCTAGGCCGGCTCCTTAGCCGCCAGATCTTCGAGCCTTTTATCGAAATCCGCTTTCCGCTTCTCATAGTCCCGGAGCATCGGCTCGAGCTCTTCGAGATAGGCGTCGATCATCTTCCGGAGCTGGTGGACGGTCTTTGACATCTCCCCGATCCGCGCTCCCGCCCCGGCCCGGGACGCCTCGACGATCTCCTGGGTCAGACGGTTGGACTCGTTCTCCGTCGCCTGCAAGGCCTGTTCGAGCTCGCGCATCTTCGTCTCCAGCGGCTTGAGGGCGGCCGCCCGTTCGGCGAGGAGATCGGTCCGCATCTTGCGCAGTTCTTTTTTGCCGACTTTTTGGGGAATGTCCGGGACGTCTTTTTTCTCGGCCTTGGCCCGCGGCCGCTCGTCCTCTCCTTCCCAGCCGACCTTCTCCAGGAAGCGCTGGTAGGTCCCTTCGAACATCGAGATGCCGCCGCTCTGGAAGACGATCAGGCGTTCTGCTAAAGCGTCGAGGAACATCTCGTTGTGCGTCACCATGACCACGGCGCCGTCGAAGTTGTCGATGGCCGTGAGCAGAGCGTCGCTCGAGTCCATGTCCAGGTGGTTGGTCGGCTCGTCGAGGAGGAGAAGGTTGAGCGGCGTGGCGATGAGCTTTCCGAGCAGGACGCGGCTTTTCTCCCCGCCGGAGAGGACGCTGATCTTCTTCAGGGCGTTGTTCCCTTCGAACATCATCAGGCCGCTGAGATAGCGGGCCTTGGACGGCTCGATGTCGGGCGCGGCCGAGCCGATCTCCTCGAGGACGGTGTTATGATCCGTGAGGCTCTGGACGTTGGTCTGCTCGAAGTAGCCGGGGGCGACGGCCATGGGCTTCGTGATCTCGCCCTCGTCGGGTTCGAGGACACCGGCCATGAGCTTTAAAAGGGTCGTTTTCCCGCGGCCGTTCTTGCCGATGACGAAGACGCGGTCGCGGGCGCCGATGGTGATGCCGAAATCCTGGATCAGCGGCCGGTCCGGCTCGTAGCCGAAGGCCAGGTCCTGGACGCTCAGCACGTACTTTCCGTGGAACGGCTTGGTGCCGAATCCGAACTCCAGGGACTTGAGCTTCTCCAGCTTCTCCTTCTTGACCATTTTGGTCAGCGTCTTTTTTCGCGACTGGACGAGCCCGGTGAGCTGGGCGCTGGCGTGGAACTTGTCGATGAACTCCTGGATCTCCTTGCGCTTCCGCTCGTCGTTGACCCGGGTCTTCTCGTAGGTTTCTTCCTCCAGGGCGATCTGGCCGTAGAGCTTGCTCGTGTCGCCTTCGATTTTCTTGATCTTCCGCCGGTGGATGGCCAGCGTATGCGTGACGACCTTGTTCATGAAGCTCCGGTCGTGGGTGATCAGCATGAGCTCGCCCGGCCAGGTCAGGAGAAACCGTTCGAGCCAGCGGATGGAGGTGATGTCGAGGTAGTTGTTCGGCTCGTCGAGGAGCAGCATATTGTAGTCGGCGAGCAGGATCTTGGTCAGGTTCAGGCGGACCTGGTAGCCGCCCGAAAGTTCGGCCGGATGCTTGTCCAGGTCTTTAGGCCCGAAGCCGAGCCCGGTCAGGATCTTCTCCACGCGCCAGATCTGGTCGTGCGCATCGGGAGAAAGTCCGCGCAGGGCCTCCTTGAACACCGTCTCCTCGGTGAAGTCGAGGGTCTGTTCGACGTAGCCGATGCGGTAATGGCGGGGGACGGCGATCGAGCCGGCATCGGGCTCCTCGAGGCCC
>JAUYDS010000018.1 GCA_030691735.1 Candidatus Aminicenantota bacterium | reverse complement strand
CAGGTCCTCCGCCGTGCCATATCCGTTCTCGACGGCCCATTCGGCGCCCTTGACCAGGATCTCCTTGAGCACGCCCACGCTGAGCTTCGTCACGCCGCCCTTGCCCACGCCGGCCGGGACCGCCTTGAAGATCTCTGCCAGGAGGTCTTTGCGCTTCGCGGCGATGTCCTTCTCCGTGAAGTCCGTCCGGAGGAGCCGGACGCCGCAGTTGATGTCGTATCCCACTCCTCCCGGGGAAATGATCCCTTCCTCCAGGTCGAAGGCGGCCACGCCGCCGATCGGAAACCCGTATCCTTGGTGCGCATCGGGCATGACATAGGACATCCGTAGGATGCCCGGCAGGCAGGCCACGTTCCGGGCTTGTTCGAGCGTGGAGTCGCCCCGAACGGATTCGAGGAGCTTCCGCGAAGCGAAGATCCGGGCCGGGACCTTCATCTCGCCGTGCTTAGGGATCTCCCAGGTATTGTCGTCGATCCGGTGCAGTTCCAAGGAGTCCCCTCACATATCGACCACGACCTGGACGGACCAGCCGTCGCAGCCATGCTCGATCTTCATTTCGTTATAGGTCACGGCTTTCACGTCGCCGAAGATCTCGTACCGGCCCCCGGCTTCGTCCCCCCAGAGAACGGCGTCCAGGCGAAAGGCCCCGCCGGCGGCTTCAATGATTTTCAGGTCTTCGACCGAGCCGAGAAGGAATTTCTGCGTGTCGAGAAGATACAGGATCTCCTCCAGAAATTTATAGAGCAACTGTTCGAGGTCCCGCCCGTGGACCGTGACGGGAATGGAACGGAGGTTCTTGATCGACCACCAGTCCCACATGAGCGAGGCCGCGGCCAGCGCGGCGTTGGAGAACGCCTCCTCCCCGGTCGCGCCGAAGGCCCGGAATTTGCCGTCGGCGGGATGGGGCAATATCCTGTATCTTTCCATATATAAATAATATAGCACAATTGATTTGAAAGGAGGCCGTTGATCTAAAGACCGTGAAATCAAGGTGTGTTTATGAAGCGGGATAGTCAGCTCGTTTTTCTCTTCGCCGTCGGGCTGTCCCTCCTCGTCATCCTGCCGCAGATGGGAGGTTTTTCCCGGTTCAAGACCACCCAGGACGCCGGAAGCTACATCCTGATGGCCGAGGGAAATCCGGACAACGTCCTTCTTCACCACGCCCGGCGCATGTTTCATCCCTGGATCGTGGGGAAGCTGCGCTGGATCGCCGGAACGGATATCGCCTTCCTGCTCGTCGGCATCCTCAGCCTGCTCGTCTTCTTATGGAACGTCCTGACCTATCTCCACATCGACCTGAAGTATTCCCTTCCCGCCTGTCTTGGGTTCATCTTCCTGCCCTATCTATTCATCTTGTTCCACGACCTCTATCTTCAGACGCTTTTCTTCCTGGCCCTCTCCACCGTTTTTTGGTACATCATCCTGAAGAAACAATATCTGTGATGAACGTCAAGAATTATTCCCGCCCACGCTTGATCCGGGCAGTCGACCGCAACTCCTTTTAAGACGTAGGGATAAACCTTATGATCAGATGGCCATTGGCCGAGAGTCTCGGCTTCGGATAAATCGCTTCAAGCCCCAACGTTGAAGCTCACCTGCCGCGGCGGGGCAGGCGCGAAAAACTCTGCAAGCAGATTCGCCCGCTGGCATCGGCAGCTTCTCGTTCAGCGGCGCAGCCGCTGTCCGCTACAGCGACTTGTTAGATGGGCTAGCCCGGTAAACCTATCCGTCGCACCAACGCCAATCACGGTCAGGTTGACACTACTTGCCTTCTTCTAAATCTTGCTCAGCTCTACTTTGATCACTATGCCAATTCCTCCACGCCTCCTGTTCTTCTCTATACATCTCCAGATTGACCTGGCGTGGGCGAAGCCGCTTTACTTCAGGCATCCGCTTGTGTGCGAATATCGTGCGATGTGCGCGTTCGGCAATGAATCGTTGGATCTCAGATGTTTGCCTATCCGAGAGTACGAATCGATTGGGTAAATCCTCTCCGATCTGCGTAAAGAGAAGATGCTTTGGTGAGAGAGGCATTAAGAGGTTGCCACCCTTCTTTCCCCATCCACCCTTAAGATCATAGTTACCCTCACCGTAATAGTTGATACGGGCAACCGGATGGTCACTCGTAAACCATTCAGTATTATTTGCCGCTTCTGCTATGCTCCAGCTATGGGAGACAAGCACCTGTGCGGTTTTGTTGAGTACGTGGCACTGACTTTCGAGCCACAGGCGACGACCAGCTACTACTTCGACTCTGATTTCCCCCTGTTTGGTCTCAGGCCTTGCATAAGGGTCTACCTTTATCTTGAAAACATCTGCAAAAGGCTGCTTTCCAGTGGCTGGTTCTGTTTTGGGTTTTCGGCCTGTACGTTTGGCCTCTTCAAGATTTCGCACTGCTTTATCGAGGGTCCGCCGCAATATCTCCGGAAGTTGGTCATTCCATCGCATAATGGACTCGATATAATTCAGCGGAGTCCGAAGATCTTGTGTAGCCATGTAACGCACCAATCGTTCCCAGTCAGATGCGCTGAGAATATCTCCATGCACGGCTCGCTCAATTGCATTCTGCGCTGGAGTCTCGAACTCTGCTTCGAGCCATCGCTCGAATTCATCGATTTCCTGCCCACCCACTAAGGAAGTATAGAGATCACGCTGATAGGCTACCCCCTGCACTGATCGTAGCTCCCACTCAGGCGCTTTTTTTTGCGGAACTAAAATTCTGTAGCACCAGACGCGGTGTCCATCTTCAGACCAACGCCTCAGATATGACTGAGAGACGAAGTGATTATCGTGGGTAACCTGCATCACATCACTTTCATAGCTCGAAGTGCCCATCTAACGCCAAAGATCAGCGGCGACGGGCTAAGGAGCAAGAAGAAGACAAAGAGGCGCCCCCCGCCGTCCGCTGGATCTTTTTGTTATGTTTAAACCTTTGACTCATTTTCGACAGTTGATTTTTCGAACTCCCTGTAAATAAACGGATTACGAGCACTGAAAAATACTTTGGCACTACGCTCGATCGACTCGGGCGCATATCGTCACCGAGGACGGCGGCCGAACTCCGGCCGCCTGGAACGCCTGATGGGCCGCCCCCTGAAGGTCGGTGCGACGAAGATACGAGCGGCCTTCGACTTGGAGATGGACCGCCTGCACTTGGCTCAGGTCCCGCATCAAGGTCGGCCAAGAGACCTCCACTTGGCGCTCGTCCAGCCGGCGCTGCAGATCGACCTCGAGCCGCAGGGCCAGGAACCCGGCCACGATGTGGCCGATCGTGGTATCGTCGCGATGATGGAAGACCGGCCGCACCTCGATCGTGCTTTTGGTCTCCCGGAAGGCGCGTTCGACCCGCCAAAGACTTTTATAGGTCTGGGCCACTTCGGCGGCAGGAAGATCCGTGTTCGTCCGAAGAACGTACTTGCCGTCGTAGCGGGACTCGGCCAAGACCTTGTCCTCATCGATTTGGACCGCGTCCTTCCTCACCCGCAGATACCGGGCGTAGCCCTTGTTGCCGACCAGGCTCTTGGCCCCGCCGGCGAGTTTCTCCCGCAGATGATCGAGGATCGCCGCCCGGGCTGTTTCGTCTTTCCGCTGCTCGTCCTCGTTCAGGCAGATGATATAGCGGCGGTCTCCGACCCGGACTTCCTTGACCTTCAGGTTCTCGGCGATCTCCTGGTAGCGTCCGCCGCGGGCCAGGACCTCCGTGCCGATCTCTTTCTGTTTCCTCATTCGGCAGCCCAGGATGTAGTCGTAAGGGGTTTTCCCCTCGGTCAGAAGCTCGAGACTCTTTTTCCCCATCATGCCCCGGTCCGCCACGACCACCACCCGGCCGATCCGAAACCGCGTCCGCAGCTTCGCGATCATCGCTTCGAAGGCCGCGGGATCGGCCGTGTTCCCAGGAAACACTTCCCACGACACCGGCCAGCCGTTCCGGTCAACCGCCACACTCAGCACCATCTGGGGCAGATCGGGCCGATGGTCCCGGGAGTAGCCGCGTTTCCGCCATTCCGTCTCCTCGGCCCGGTAGATGGCGACACTGGTCGTATCCAGGAATACGACATCCAGCTCCTGGGAAAAGAGGTCCCGGTCCCGAGCAAACAGCGCCTTCTCGAGCTCTTCCCGGACTTCGGCCAAAAAGCCGTTGGTCCGGTAGAGATGCTGCAGGGCGATTTCGGGAAGCCCCTCGACCGTCGGTGTCCATCCCGAGCCCTGAAGATCGGAGCCGGGAGCGATGAGCCGCTGCAGGGTCATGGCGAAGGCGACGCGCTCCAGGTCGAACCCGAACTTGCGGCCATCCACGAGTCGGGCCAGGATTTCGGGAAGACCCTGTTCTTCCCACAGGCGTCCGAAGATCAAGGCCGGACCCCAGAGCTTGGCCGTACGGGCTTCCAGGGACAGGGCTTTGAGAGCCCGATATTTTTGGCTGAACTTGGCCAGGCTTTCGACCAGCGAATCGATCTTCCCCTCCGCCTCCATCCGGTCACGCCGCCCCAACGTGGCCAAGACGCGTTGCCGCGGCTGGCCCTCTTTGCGGTAGGATTCGGCGATCTGGAGGTACTCATAGGTGACGCCGTTCTGGAGGCTACGTTTGAAGCGGAAGAACATACTGATATCATAATACAAAAAAGGGTATTGTCAAGGGGTCGAGTAAACTCTCTAGGCACTACATTTTTCGTAAATACCGCGTTTTCCGTCTGCAATTCGTTTATTATGTGAGGGCGCGTTTATGAGGACTTACTGGAACTGTCGAAAATGAGTCAAAATCTTTGGAAGCGATCAGATCCCCATCCAAGAAGACCGCGACGGTCCATTGGCCGGTCGGCTTGTCGTCCGAGATATGGATCACGTCCCAGGCGATATACCGGTCGTGGATCTTCCCCTCTGCGCCGAGGCCGATCGCGTCCGTAGCGCGATAGAGGTTCCGGGAGGGATCGTACCATTTCCAGAGGAGGGCATGGGCGCCGCGGACCTCGCCGAAGCTGAGGAAGGCGTAAACACTGGGATCGGCGCCTTTCTCAAATCGCGTCTTTTCGCCGACGGGCTCGGCCCAGTCGGCCTTCTGGTTCAGCCCCGAACTAAAAACGATACGGTCGAAGACGACGTCCGGGTCCTCGAGGGCCGGCGGCACAAACCGGACACAGGCGGAATGAAATAGAAAAAGAAACGCACTAACGGCGAAAAAGGCGGATTTGGGAAAAGCAGGTTTATTCACCGATCCCTATTTTCTCATATTTACAGGGAGAATAGAACCTCGCCTGCTCTCGTCTGGGTTGGAAAGGACTCGGGGGAATCCCTAAGAAAGCCTGCCTCTTCATTCCCCCCTAATCCAAGCCCGCTTTTATGGGTGGCGCCGATCGGGGCGCCCCATCGTTCGAAGCGAAATGGGACCCCCCGAAGGTGGGTGATGAGCGAGAACGATGGGGCTGATCGGCGACAGGACCCATAAAAGCGGACCCTTTACGCCTTCTTGGCCCCTTTGTCCTTGTCCTTCTTCTTTTTCTCTTTCTTCTTGAACTCGGAGCCGATGAGCTCGAGCAGGGCCATTTGCGAGCCGTCCCCGATGCGGAGCCCGGTCTTCACGATCCGCGTGTATCCGCC
>JAUYDS010000173.1 GCA_030691735.1 Candidatus Aminicenantota bacterium | reverse complement strand
GGCCAGATTTAACTTTACGCGGAAGCGGCGGACGCGGCACAGGATCCTGCCGGTCATCGATTTCGTCTTCCTCAATATCCTCCATCCCTTCCATCTGCTGGCGATCGGGGTCATCGTCTACGCCTTCGTCATCGACCCGATCTCGCTCGTGCGGCACCTCGTCTTCATCGTCATTTTGGCATTTATCCTGTCGCTGTATTATCTACGGACGAACCGGAGCTGGGGGTTTCTCTACGGGATCCCCTACGCCATCATCGCCGCCTTTTTTCAGTGGTGGATCGTCCCTTTTTCCCTTCTGACGATGAAAGACCGGTCCTGGGTGACAAGAAAATCCGGATAATTCCGGCCAGGCAGAGCGCGATCAGGGCGAAAATCCAGAACGGCGTCTTTTTGGGAAGGATGACCTTGGCCGCGTCGCCGGTGATCACGTAGCCGGCCCAGTAATAGGGGTGGGAGAAGGCGGGGGAACGGACGAGGTCGAGCTTGGCCGCGCGCAGGGCGTCCATGATCGGGTCCGCGGCGCGGAGGCGCCGGTAGAAGCGTTCCACGAGCTGGGAGCCGGCCTCGTCGTTGACGGACCACAGGGTCATGAGGACGGAGGAGGCGCCGGCGTAGAAGAAAGCCCGGTTCAAGCCCTCGATCCCCTCTCCCCGGACGAAGCGGCCCAATCCCGTCTGGCAGGCCGAGAGGCCGACGAGTGAGGCCCGCATTTTCAGATTATAGATCTCCCGCACCTGGACGAAGCCGTCCTCGGGAGCGGCGGGGTCGAGGGACAGGACGATCGAGGAGCGGGCCGGCCGCTGGTCGTCGATGAGGCCGTGGGCGGCGAAGTGGATGATCTTGTAGTCGTCGAGGGGGGCGGATTGGAGCGTTTTTTCCGAGGCTTGGCCCTTGAGGAAGACGTCGGCGCGGCGGGGCCTGAAGAGCGCGGCGATGCGTCGGACCTCCGTGCCGCTGAATTTCAGGGGGAAGAAGCGGAAGGCGGTGGAGGCGTAGAAATTCTGGAAGACGTCGGGAGGGGAAGGGGGAACGGCTGAGGGGGCGGTGGTGGCCGGAGAAGGCGTCACGGCTGATGCGGCGGCATCCGCGGACGGCGCGCCGGGCGAAGCCGGGTTAAGCGCGGCCGGGCCGTAGTCGGGGTCCCCGAAGGCGAGCAGGTCCTTCTTCGGCCTCAAGCCTCTCTGCCCGGCGCGCCGGATGATCTCGCGCAGGGACGAAAGCGAGGGGGCGTAGGCGACCGCGTAATCCTCGATTAGCCACGTTTCGCGGCCGTCGCCCCGGCGAAGCGTCTCGAACGGCAGAAAATGGAGGATGTCGTCGGGGATGAAGACCAGCCGCTTCGCCGCGGGATCCAGGCCGGGGCGGACCAGTTCGGCGAAGAGCTCGCGGCCAAGACGGAAATCGGAGGCGTCCTTGTCGCTGACGACCTTGAGGTAGGCCGAGACCTTGGCCTGGAGCTCCTTGCGCGCCGGGATGGGGAAGATCTTCAGGCCTTTGTTATCGAGGGCGAATCCGTAGGAGCTGTCCTTGCCCACGGCATAGGAGATGAACGTCGTCCCGGCGGCGGCGAGCGTTTTCCGGGCTTCGATGAGCGGGATGACCTCCGGGTATTTCAGGCCGGCGTAGGCGGGGCTCGACGAGCGGATCTCCCGTTTCAGCTTTTCGTAGTCGTCCTCGCGCGCGCCGAGCTTTTTGCTGAGATCGGCCTTTTGCGCGGGGGTCAGGTTCAGCTCGAGGAGATTTTTGTAGAGGTCATTGAGTTCCTTGATGAGCCTTTTTTCCTCGCGGACGAGCCTGTTGTCGATCCCTTGGAGGACGGGCACCTGGGCGACTTCGAGGCTGTCGAGAAAAGCGCGGGCCTTGGCTTTCTCCAGATAGAAGAAGGCTTGGGCGTCGTAGTTTTTTGTTGGGTCGGTTCGATGGAGGCGGACCAGGACGTCGATGATGTTATGATAAGCTTCGATCCTTTTGTCGGTGCCCAGGTAGCTGGCTTTGAGCTCCTCGAGATCGAGCGAGGACCGGGCGCTTTCGATCACGGAAATGGAGTCTTTGTAATAGGATAGGGCCTCGTCGAGGCGGCCTTGTTTGGCGGCGGAGTTGGCCAGTTCGAGCAGAGCTTCCCAGAGGACGTGCCCTGTTTGGATTTGGACGGCGATGTCGATCGCCCGCCGGGAATATTCGGCCGCTTTGTCGTAATCGCCCAGGGCGTAATGGACGATCCCGAGGTTGTTGGCCGTGAGGCTGATCCCTTCCTTGTCGGAAACGCTCTCGGCGATGCGCAGCGCTCGCTCGAAATAAACCAGGGCTTTCGACGGATTTCCCATGTCGGAATGGACGGTGCCGATGTCGTTCAGGATGTTGACGGCCGTCTTTTTGGCCCGCTCGACGTCGATGAGGTCCAGGGCTTTGCGGAAATATTCGAGCGCCTTGCGGAAATCCTCAGCGCTGCCGCTGAGCAGGCCTTTTTTCCGGTAGACGATGCCGATGTTGTTGAGGTGGATGGCCGTATAATCGCGGCCGAAGGCCTGCTGGTCGAGGAGGAGGGCGGCGTTCAAGGTGGCCAGGGCCCTGTCGTAATCGCCGATCTCCTGGTAGGCGATGCCCATGTTGTTGAGGGATTCGTTCTCGGACTGAGGGTTTTTGACGGCGCGGGCGATGGACAGCGCCTGGTCGAAATATGCCAGCGCCTTCGAATAATCGGCGATTTTCAAGTGATAAGCGCCGATGTTATTGAGGCAGATGCCCTCGTCTTTTTTGTTGCGGATGGCGCGGGCGATCCCGAGCGCCGTTTCGTTGAGGCGCTGGAATTCCGGATAGTCGGTGAGATACCAATAGGCGCGGCTCATCTGTCTGATGCATTTGAGAGAGTGGTCGGGACTGCCGGTCGCCTCGGCCAGGGCGATGGCCTTTTTAAACGTTTCGATGGATTGCGAATAATTATCCCGGTCGATCAGGTCTTTGGCCTTGGCGTAGTGATCGGCGATCTCGAGGGCGTCCGCCGCCGTTTTGCGCGCGGGGTCGATCCCCGCGGCTTTGGCCAGAGCGAGCGCGTCGCGATAGGCGGCTTCGGATTCCTTGAGCCGGCCGAGGTTCCAGAAGAGGAGGCCGATCTTGAGGCGCGCTTCCGTCTCGCCCTTTTTGGAATTGTCCCTGGCCGCGAGGGCGGCGCTGTCCTTGAAGAGGGCGAGCGCCTTTTCGAATTCCCCGGATAAGCGGAGCTTTTCGCCTTGAGCGAAGAGTTCGTTATAGCGGGGCGCGGCTTGAGTCGGAGCGGTTTGAGGAGGGCAGGACGCACGGGGATGAAGGACGAGCGGAAAAAGGAGGAAGATGAGGAGGATAGGGGCGAAAAAAACGTGCCGTTTCATCTGACGGCATATTAGAATACAAAAACCTTCAGATATAAAGCAAAAGATGAGTTAAAGAGTAAAACTGCCTGTTATCGCGAGCGATCGAAGGGAGCGTGGCAATCCGACTCGAAGAGTCGTCCTGAGCGGAGCGAAGGATCTCCTCTTTTTTGCTGTTTGTCATCGCGAGCCATCACGCGAGAGCGTGATGACGTGGCGATCTCCAAGAAAGATTCTTTTTTGATCCGCCCTTCGCTCAGTCTCCCGATCCCGGCGTGATGATGGGAGCGTCACCCGTGGGCTTGACGATTCCGCCGAATGATGGGAGCGCCGAACCCTTCGTCTTGAACCCGCTGCCGATGAGCACGCCCAGCCAAGGGAACAGAGAGGTGATCGATTGCGTGATCGCCAGCTTGAGGTTGAGCTTGGCGGTCTTCTTCTCGGCGGAGTTCAGGTTGGGAACCGCCATCAGGAGAAAACCGAAGCACAAAAAAACAGCGACCGGTTTGAGTAAGGATTTTTTCATCGTGGTCTCCTTTGATAGATTAGTCGGGCTTGGGAGATGAGAATTGAAAACGAGATTTTTTAGAGAGCGCCCGTTTCCTTTTTCTTTCCGCTAAGCCCAAGGAATAATTTAGGAGAAGGGGCGGACGATGTCAAGGAAGAAGCGGATTTAAGTCATTAAAAATAAAAGAATTAAGTTGAAGCGCCCACACCATCTCGTGGGGAGTACGCTTTAGGGACCAAATATTTGGTTTTTGCGCCGACCTATTTCTTGAAGAAGTAAGCGATCTCCCACTCGGCGGTCTCCCGGGCGTCCGAACCGTGGGTGGCGTTCCGCTCGACCGAAAAGCCGAATTCGCGCCGCAAGGTGCCCGGCTTGGCCTGGGCGGGGTCCGTCGCGCCCATTACCCCGCGCCAATGGGCGATGGCGTCGTCGCGTTCGAGGATCATCACGACGGCCGGCCCGGACGACATGAAATTCGTCAGATCCTCATAGAAAGGCCGGCT
>JAUYDS010000211.1 GCA_030691735.1 Candidatus Aminicenantota bacterium | reverse complement strand
TCTATTTCCACTCCTCGACAAGGGCGGCGATGAGATCGGTCAGCGCCTCCAGGTCGCTTTTGACGATCTTCTCGATGAACGAGTGGGCGTAGGCCCCCGCCCACGACAGCGGGATGTCCGCCGCCCCGTCGGCGACGAAGACCGAACCGTCGTTCCCGCCGCGCGAGTTCCGGATCTGAATGGGAATCTTGCGCGCTTCGGCGATCTTGGCTACCTTGCGGATCTCGGTCTTGGGCGTTATGTTGCTGGTGTCGATCGAACGGAGCACCGCGCCCTTTCCCAGCACGGCGTTGCCGAACCTCTTGTTCTCGAGCGGGGAATCCGTCGAGACGAAGGTGTCGATAGCGAAGACATAATCCGGTTTTAGGGTCTTGGCCAGGAGCTGGGCGCCGTTCAGACCGGTCTCTTCTTCCACGTCCCAGGCGAAAGTGACGGTTTTCGTCTTGATCTTCGTCCAGTCGAGGCGGAGGGCGGCGGCCAGCAGGGCGGCGCAGCCGGCCCGATCGTCCACGGCGCGCGTGGCCATGATATCGGGGGCGAGATCGACGAGCCTCTTCTTAAAGAGGACCTGGTCCCCTTCCGCGACGCCCAGGGCACGGACCTCCTGTTCGGAGGAACAACCCAGATAAAGCTCGAATGGCTCGGACGCGGTTGGCGCCTGTCCCTGGGGCTTCGCGGGAGCCTGGGTTGGCGCGGGCGCGGGTTTCTGAGCAGGCTGAGCGGCGGTCAGGGCTGGAGCTTGAATGGCGGCCGGAGCCGGCGGGGTCGGGGAAGGATTTTGGGCCTGGGGTTGCGTCGCTCGAGCGGGAGATGCGGCCGCTGTTTGGGTTAGAAAGTAATCGGGTTTGGGCTGGATAACGCCTTCGACCGGCCCCTTGGCCGTGTGGATGACGAACGGCCGGGCGTCACAGGTCTGAGGCAGAAGGCCGCCGCGAGCTCTTAAAAGCACGGTCCCTTGGGGCGTGATCTTATCGACGACGAATCCCAATTCGTCCAGATGGGCGACGAACAGGATATGAGGTTTGCCTTCGCCGACCGTGAACCAGACATTCGATTTCGCGTCCCTCTGGACCTTGAACGAGGATGGCAGCGCGGCTTGAACGAAATCGGCGACCTTCGCTTCCTGGCTCGAAAGGCCGGGGACAAGGACGATCTTCCGGAGCAAGTCCCAGGCCGATGCCGGCGGCGCGCCCTGAGGAGCGCCCTGGGGCGAGGAAACCGCGAGGTTTAAGGTCAGGGCCGACAGCAGGATGATATAAACCGCTTTTCTCATTTGACCCTCCCGGATTGGACAAGCCGGAGGAGCAGGGTTTTCAAGGCCAGGACATCTTTGAGGTCCACGACCTCCGACGGCGTCTGGGCGAATTTGACGGGAATAGCCAGCAGGAGGGCTTCCGTTCCGTCTCCGACCAAGCCGTTAAGAAGCGCGGATTCGGCGCCCGTCTGATATTGAAGGGAAATTTTGGCCTCCCTGGCGACCGCCTCGATGGCCTCTTTCAGTTTCGGCGCTCCCTCCTTCGGAAGGACGAGGACCGGGCCTTTGCCGAGCGCCGGGCTCTTCTCGCCGCGGTCGGCGGGCACGCCGTCGACGAGGATCGCCAGTTTCGGCTGGATCGTTCTTTTCGCCCGGATGGCTCCGAGCGAAGACCTGGCGCCCCCGGACCGGGTCGGATATTTCGACTGGGCCATCCAGACCAGGGCGACTTCCTGGGACAATTTCGCCTTGCCCAGCTCTTCGACCAAGCCCAGCAGCAACGCGCAGGAGGATTTCTGGCCCAGAGAGAGCCCCGCCCACCGATCATTGGCCAACACGCTGAGCTCAGGCCAGAGGGTCACGGGATCAAGGTACTCGACGCCCTTTCGCCGGGCATCCTCCTCCGACCGGACGCCGATGTCGACGTAGACGAGATCGAGGGAGAGGTTCCTGAGCTCTTCGCGCCGCTCCCGCGTGATCAGGTGCATGGCCGGTTGGGAGACGACGCCGTAGAGCAGGCCTTTCTGCGTGGAGATTACGACCGGGTGGCCGAGCAGATAGTTGTCAAAATTCGGCTGGGGCTGGGCGGAGCGGTCGAGCCTCAGATAGCCGTCCGCGGTCATGCCGCTCACGAACCAGCCGTATTCGTCGAGCGGGGCGAGGAGAGCGATCTTCGACCCGCCCGAACCGAACCGGGCATAAACGCTCCCAAGGTTGTCCCTTTCGGCGGCGCCCTTGGGGAGATACGAGAGGATCTTTGCCCCGAGGGCTTCCTCGTTGCCTAAGGCCGAGGGGATGGAGACGGCCTCCCGGATCAGGTCTTTGATCTCGATCGGCGAAGCCGCCGCCGCGCCGAAGACGAGCAGCAGCGCCGCGCTCCAGATCCACGGCGGCCGGGGCCCCGGGCTTTGCCCGGGGGTCCACGGCGGCCGCGAAGGCTCGTCCCTTGACATGACGTTCCTTTTCTTCATCCGCGCCTCCTCATTGGTTTTCTCATAGTCAGCTCTTCAAGAGCTGTTCGGCCCGGTCAATATTGGATACGTCCAGGACGACCGAGACCTTATCGCCTTTCCGGCTGAGCGTCCCGTAGCAGTATTCGATGTTGATGCCCTCGTCGCCGAGCTTCGAGGTCAGCTCGGCCAGGGCGCCCGGCTTGTTCTCGAGGTCCACGAGCAATACGTCCCGCAGCTCGTGATTGGAGTATTCCTCGCGCTTGGACAGGGCTTTGACGGCTTTGTTGAGGTTCTTGACGAAGATCTTGGCCGTGTCATGGAAGACCCCGATGGACTCGATGTTGATCTCTTCCTCGGCCAGGTACGTGCAGAGATTGCCCAGCGTCGAAGGCTTGTTGTCCAACAGAACGAAGATCTCGGTGATGCGTTCCATGGTTGATCCCTCCTGATCTGAATTTTTCAATCAAAGATCTTGCCGGGGTTCAAGATGCCGTTCGGGTCGAAGGCGCGCTTGATGCCCCGCATGAGCTCGATCTGCTCGGGCGACAGGCTCCGCGACAGATATTTCTTCTTGACCAGGCCGATCCCGTGCTCGCCGGAGATGACGCCGCCCCGGGCCTGCCCATCGGCGTAGATCTCCTCGCGGATCGCCTCGAACTGTTCCCGATAATCGGCCTCGGGAAGCGGAACGACCCGGTCCTTCTCGAGGCGCGCCTTCATGATGTGCGTATGGACGTTCCCATCGCCGGCGTGGCCGAACGTGGGCAGCCAAAGACCGTGCTTTTTCTCGACGGCCCGGACCTTCTTGACGTGCGCAGCGATCTCGGCGCGCGGGACGCAGACATCCAGGATCTCGATCGTATCCCGCTTGATCGCCTCGTAGATCTTGCTCCGGATGGCCAGGACGTCCTCCTGTTTCTTGGGCGTGTCGGCGACGAAAACATCCAAAGCCCCGTGTCCGAGGGCAATCTCGGCCACGGTCTGGGAGAGGCGGTCCATCTCCTCCTCGTCCCCCGCGTCGAGGACGACGAAGAGATGCGTTTCTCCCTGTTCGCAGGGCCATTTCTTGTGGAGGTGCTCCCCCGAGATGCGGAGGACGTCGAGAGGGATGAACTCCAAGGCGACGGGAATGACCTTTTTAAGGAGCAGGGGCACGGTCTCGATGGCGGCGTCCAGGTTCTCGAAGGGAATGACGAGCGACCGGGTGACGGCCGGCCGGGTCAGGAATTGGATGACGGCCTTGGTGATGACGCCGAGCGTCCCTTCCGAGCCGATCATCAGATGGAGCAGGTTGTAGCCGGTGCTGCTTTTCATGAGCTTGCCGCCGAGGGACAGGATATCGCCCTGCGGCGTCACGACCTCGAGACCGCGGACGTAATTGCGGAGGACGCCGTATTTTACCGCCCGGCTTCCGCCGGCGTTGGTCGCGATCATGCCGCCGATCATGGCGCTCTCTTCGCCCGGATGCGGAGGGAAAAAATAACCCGCTTCCTCGACGGCCTGTTCGAACTCGCGCAGCGTTACCCCCGCCTCTACCCAGGCCATCTGATTGTCCGCGTCGATCTCGAGAACCCGGTTCATGTTCTCGACCGACAAGACGATCCCGCCCGGCGAAGGCACGCAGCCTCCGCACAGACCTGTTGCCCCCCCCCGCGGGGTCACGGGGATCTTCCGGCGGCCGGCGATCTCGAGGATCGCCGCCACCTGGAACGGGGATCTGGGTTTCAGAACGAGCTCAGGCATCCGGCTGATGTCGCCGAGCGAAAATTCATCGTGGCTGTAATCCCCCATCCGCTCGGGATCGACGACGGCGTTCTCCGGCCCGACGATCTCGATGAATTCCCGGCGGACCTTGGAGGTCAGAGGTTTTATGGCCACCGTCCACTATTATCATAAAAGCGAAGGGGGGCACAAGACTGTGTCCTCCTCTGAAAATCGGGTTGGGCCAGAGCGGAGATCCGGCGGCGCTCAAATTCTTCGAAGAGATCCTGCTGAAGAGCCTTTGGGGTCGCGTCTACATTCTACCGAAAAAAAGTGAAAATTGTAGACGCGACCCCCGATTTCCCGTAGGTAGCCTCCTTCCATTTGACTACGCGGGAAGCTTGGTATATATACCGGCAACATGAGCCCCCAAAAAGACCGAATCCATAGAACTATCCCAGTCATCTTTTTTCTCCTGGTGGCGATCCTCGCTTTTTCAAGCCCTCCGGACCAGCTCACGGAGCGATATGATGCCGCCCGTTTGGCCTGGGACACCGGCGATTTCGTCCGGGCGCTCGAAGAGTTCCAGTCCATCCTCAAGAGCCCGGACGGAAGCCGTTTCTTCGAATCCATCGCTCTGCTCACGGGCGAATTGTTCCGGGTCGCGGAGATGACCAAGGATGGCCGGTCGATCCGCATCAGCCCGGACGGCAAATATGCCGCCTATGACGCGGGGACCCGCAGCGCTCCTCTGACTCGGATCGTCGCCCTCGATGATCCCGTTAAAATACGGGCCGAGATCCGGGGAATGACTTTCGTCTTCTCTCCGACCTCTAATGACGCCGCGTTCCTCCGCGTTGCGGAAAACCCGGAGCTGGTCGTCCTGCGCAAGGAAATCGAGGCCATCGCCGCGCAGCCGACCCCGGACCGGCAGGCTCAAATGGCCAAACAACGGCAGCTGACATGGCTCGAGGCCAAGAACGCGGCGATCGTCCTCTTTGACATCGCGGCGAAAAAGGAAAAACCCGTCAAAGCCGAAGGCCTGCTCAAATCCGCGCTCGCCTTCAGCGCCGACGGCAAAGAGATCTATTTCGTCGGAGCGAAGGAGGCAGACCCGGCCTCGAACGAAATCTATTCCGTTTCGTCGACCGGGACGGTCAGGCCGCTGACGTCCGGCCCAGGATTCAAGACGAATCCGGTCGTCGTCCCCGGCGGAAAATACCTCATCTATGCGATCGCCGCTCAGACGCCGTTCCCGCGACCCACGCCGCCCGAGCCGGCGGCCAAACCCGCCGCGGGAGCCGCGCCCACGGCCGCCGCGGCCGGCGGCCGGGGCGGCGCGCCGGGGATGGGGGCCGACGGCCAGTTCCGGACGGGTGGAGCGGGAGCGCGCCAGTTCGCCGTCCTGAGTCTCGCCGACGGAAAAGCGACTCCCCTCTCCGGTTCGGGGCAGGCCTTCTCCGCCGACGGCTCCACGCTCGTTTACATCGGCCAGGATGGGAGCGATACGACCCTGAATCTTGTCAAGTTGGGAGCGGCGCTCACTCCGACGGTCCTCAAAAAAACATCGGAGCGGATCGGCTCCGCGGCGCCGGCGCCGGACGGCTCGGGGGTCGTGTTCGACATGACCACTACGAGGAACGGCGAGATTTTTTACATCCAGAGCGACGGAAAAGGAGAGGTCCGCGTCAGCCGGGAGATCCAGCCCGACCGCGCTCCCCGTTTCCTGAACCTGACCCAGGTCATCGCCATCAAGGGAGAACCGCGCCACAGCCGGGCTTATCTTTACGACCTGAAAACGCTCAAGAATTTCCAGATCTTTCACAACGAGACGATCCGGACGATCTCGCCCGAATATGAATGGGTCGCCGATCCCTCGGGAACGCGTCTCCTCATCGGGGCCGAGCGCGGCGGGGACACCATCTCTGGCAAGCGAGGGATCTATCTCGTGGACCTCACTCGCAAAATCTCTATGGACGATTTGTTCGCCCGCCTAAATGGGAACCTCGCCGCGGAAAAAGCCCTCCGCGCCTGGGGCGAGAAGACCTTCGCCCCCATCCGCAACGCCGTCCAGGCGGCCGTCGACCGGGTTTCGATCACCAAAATCTACGACCACGAAGAAGCCCTGTTCGCATTCGATTCCAAGCACATCACCCAACCGGGAAATAAGAAAGCGGCCGAATACATCTTCAACCAGCTCAAGTCCTTCGGCTACGACCCGGAATACCAGGAGTTCGAATCTCGAGGGACGAAGACGGCGAACGTTCTGGCCCGTCTGACGGGGACAGAAAATTTCGATATCCTCTACGTCCTCAGCGGCCACTTCGACTCCAACCAGCGGAGCCCCGGGGCCGACGACAACACTTCCGTGACCGCGATCAACTTGGAGACCGCCCGGTTGCTGGCGGGATCGCCGCAGTCGTCCACGATCGTTTTCGCTTTCTTCACAGGCGAGGAAGCGGGATTGCTCGGCAGCCGCGAGTTCGTCCGCGTGGCCAAGGAAAAGGGCTGGCGCATCGCCGCCGACATTAACAACGACATGATCGGCTGGACGAATGACCACAAGCTCGACGACACGATCCGCTTCGCCAACTCTGGGCTCCGCGACATTCAACATGCTGCGGCGTTCCTCTTCTCCAAAATGATCACCTATGACGCCCGCTATGTGAGATCCACGGACGGGGCGTCGTTCTATGACGCCTACGGCGACATCGTCAGCGGCCTCGGATCCTATCCCGTGCTCGGAAACCCCTATTATCATCAACCGGCGGACCTGCTCGAAACCGTCAACCACCAACTCCTCGTCGAAGCGGCCAAATTCAACATCGCCTCGGTCATGATGGTCGCCTCGAGCCCGACGCCCGTGAAAGATCTCAAGATCGCCAGCGTGAAGAATGACTCCGCCGAGGTCGCCTGGGCGCCAAGCCCGGAACAAGGGATCGCTTCCTATGTCGTGGAGTATGGACCCGAGTCCAACCCGACGGCCGGCAGAATTACGATCAACGAGCCTCGGGCTCGGCTGACGGGCTTTTTGTTGAAGAAGGGCGAAAAACTGGCCATCGCGGTCAAGGCGGTCAACGGCCGCGGCATCGCGAGCTGGGATTGGACGAAGACGGCCGCAGGGCTGGGGAAATGACGCGAAGCTCAAAGTAAGGAGCAAAGCGAGACAGCAGTCATAATCCCCCCTCACCCCCCTTTAGAAAAGGGGGGAATGCTAATCCCTCCTTACCCTCCTTTAGAAAAGCGGGGGATTTTAAACGAGCAACTCTCTCACGGCGGCCACGATGTGGCGGGCGCTGATGCCGAAGCGGTCCATGAGCTCGTCCGGCTTCCCCGAACGCGGCAGTTCCCGGACGCAGAGGTGTTTGAGAGCGGCTTTCCCGGCCAAGGCCGAAGCGACCGCGTCCCCTAATCCCCCGCCCTCGAAATGATCCTCGACGACGATGACGCGGTTGCCGGTCTCCGCGGCGTTCTTTAAGATGCTCTCCCGGTCTAAAGGCTGGACCGAATAGGCATCGACGACCCTGATCCCTATCCCTTCTTTTTTCAACTCGTCATAGGCCTTCAGCGCTTCGACGAGGGTGATGCCCGCGGCGATCACCGTGACCTTGTCCGCGTCGCTTTTTTTCAGGACCTTCGATCCGCCGATGGAAAATCGTTCGTCCTTAGAATAGAGCAGGGGCGTAGCCGGCCGCGTCGTTCGGATATAACACATTCCCGTATGCTTGGCCGCCTCTTCCACACACGCCTCCGCGGCAAAGGCGTCGCCCGGATAGAGGATGACGCAACCCGGGATGGATCGAAAAAGGGCCAAGTCCTCGAGGCCCATCTGCGACGGTCCGTCTTCGCCGATGCTCACGCCGACATGCGATCCGCAGATTTTGATGTTGGAGAACGAATAGGCGGCCATGCGAACCTGGTCGTGGGCACGGGTCAAAAAGGCCGCGAACGTGGCCATGAACGGCACGTATCCCTTGGCCGCGAAGCCCATGCCCATGCCGACCATGTTCTGCTCGGCGATGAACGACTGGAACGACCGCCGCGGGAACGCCTCGAAGAACTTGTCGGCGTAGGTCGAATTTTTGACGTCGCCGTCAATGACCACGACGCCGTCGTGGACCTTTCCCAGCGCCGCCAGCGCGTTCCCATAAGCGAGCCGCGTCGCGGTCTTGTCTTTATAGGGCGTCTTGGCAAGATCGAAGTTCGGGGCGATCTTCGGACGGACCGCCTTCCTCGGCGGGCGGACGAGCTTCGCCGCGTCCACCTCGGGCATCGGACCGAGCTCCTCGAGGGCCGCCCGCAATTCGTCCTCTTTCAGCGGTTTGCCGTGCCAGCCGTTTTTGTCTTCGGTGAACGAGACGCCTTTCCCTTTGATGGTCCGGGCCAGGACGGCGGTGGGCCGTCCGTTCGCTCCGGCCTTTTTGAAGGCGGCTTGGATCGCCTCGATCCTGTGGCCGTCAACGGTGACGGTGTCCCAGCCAAAGGCCCGGAATTTCCGGGCGAAGGCGGCCGCATCGCGCTGGTGCATCGTCGGATCGGACTGGCCGAGCCGATTGATATCGACGACGGCGCAGAGGTTCTTGAGCTTGAAAAAGGCGGCGGCGTTGGCCGCTTCCCAAACGGAGCCTTCGGCGCATTCGCCGTCGCCCATGACGACGAAGACGCGGCCGGGGGATTGGCCGAGTCTCATCGCCGCGGCCATCCCCGCGCCGACCGAAAGCCCCTGGCCTAAAGAGCCCGTCGCGGCCTTGATCCAGGACATGCGCGGCGTCGGATGGCCTTCAAGGTCGCTGCTGATCTTCCGCAGGTCCATCAGCTCGGAAAGAGGGATGATGCCCGCTTCGGCATAGGCCGCCCACAGGATCGGCGCGGCATGCCCCTTGGACAGGACAAGCTCATCGTTCCCCCAATCCTCGGGGTTCTTGGAATCGAACCGCATCTCGCCAAAGAACAGACAGGCAGCCAACTCCGCCATGGACAGACAGCTCGTCGGATGACCCGAGCCGGCTTGGGTCGTCATCTTCAGGGAATGGACGCGGAGCCTCGTGGCGATCTTCTTCAGGGCGGCGATGCGGTTCATGGAAGCCTCTCTCCTTTCAACTCATTTCCGGACGCGCGCGAAGGGGACATTATATTTTTTTTCCGAGGGCGCGACAATACGAAAGGACGGGATTCCCGGCGGACCTAGCTTTGCCAGGAGCGCGGGAAGAAGATCTTTTCGTACAGGGTCAAGGCATAGCGGTCGGTCATGCCGGCGATGAAATCCCCGACGCGGGTCTCCAGCGGATCGCCCGCCGGGAAATCCCGGATATAGCCTTCGGGATGCTCGCCCAAGTATATGTAGAGGTCGCGCATGATCTTCTCGGTCTTGCGCAGCTCCTCGCGGGCTCCGGGATTGTAGTAGACGCGCTCATACAGGAAATCCCGGAGCGCGACGACGGCCTTCATGATCCCGTCGCTCATCGCGATCCGGTCGAGTTTGGCTTTCAGGCTGGACTCGACCACATCGACGACCATCTTGTCGATCCGTGTCGCGTGCCAGCGGCCGAGGACGGCGACGAGATCACGGGGGATGTCGCTCTCCTTGATGATGCCCGCCCGGAGAGCGTCGTCGATATCGTGATTGACGTAGCCGATCACGTCCGAGACGCGCACGATCTGGCCTTCGAGCGTCGCCGGCAAGTCCTCTTTTTTGCGGTCGAGGATCTTGCCGCGGCCTTTGGAGTGGCGGGAGATGCCGTCACGAACCTCGAAGGTCAAGTTGAGGCCTTTCCCGTCATATTCGAGCTTTTCCACGACGCGCAGGCTCTGCTCGTAGTGGCTGAACCCGCCGGGCAGGAGCTTGGCCAGCGTCTCCTCCCCGGAATGGCCGAAGGGCGTATGCCCGAGGTCATGGCCGAGGGCGATGGCCTCGGTCAGGTCCTCGTTCAAGCGGAGTGCCTTGGCGATCGTTCGAGCGATCTGAGAGACCTCGAGAGTATGGGTGAGCCGCGTCCGATAATGATCGCCGAACGGGGCTAAGAAAACCTGCGTTTTGTGTTTTAGGCGGCGGAACGATTTGGAATGGAGGATGCGGTCCCGGTCGCGCTGGAAAGCGGTGCGGAAGGAATGAGGGGCTTCTTCCCGGACCCGGCCCTTCGAATTCTGGCTCAGGCAGGCTTTGGGCGAGAGGATTTGGGCTTCGGTCTCCTCCAGTTGTTCCCTGATGTTCATCGATTCTGATCCCGACATGGGGTATATTAGCTTAAATGACGCCGGGGATAAAGACCTAAGATCG
>JAUYDS010000185.1 GCA_030691735.1 Candidatus Aminicenantota bacterium | reverse complement strand
TCGGACCTCGACGTTGTGAAAGATGGACTGCTTGACCAGGAGGGACAAGGCCTCTTTCATCACGGTGTTGATGTTCACCAGCCCCGGTTTGACCTTGGTCTCCTTGGCGAAGCTGAGGAGGTCCTTGATGATCTTGGCCGCCCGGTCCGCTTCCTGGACGACCAGGGTGATGTCGTTCTGCCACTTCTCGTTATCGCCCAATTCCTCCTGCAGGATCCGGCTGAACATCATGATCGTCCCGATGGGATTGTTCAGCTCATGGGCCACGCCGGCGGCCAGCTGACCGAGGGAAGCCATTTTCTCCGTCTGGATCAGCTGCCGTTGAGCGCGCTCCAGCTCCTCGTGGGAGCTTTTCAATTGGAAGTGGGATTTTTCCAGGCTCGAATAAAGGCCTTGAAGCCGTTCGAGGAGATAGTGGGGGCACATCTCCATCTCGGCCAGGCCCTGGACGACGGCCTTGGCTTTCTCCCGGCACGAACCGTAACCGCAGGCCCCGCAGTCCTGGTTCCGGTCGGGGTACGTTTTCCCCAACTGGGTCAAGACGGCCTGGATCTCGGCTTCCTTAGGATCGGGCATGGCCACGTCCCGCGCGGCGAAGCTCCGCTTCAGGTTCAACGGCAGCTTGCGGATATCGGCGGCCCCGTTCGCCGGACGCTTGTTCTGCTGAGCCTTGATGAAATCCACGACGATCTGTTTTCGGCTGGGACCCGAAATGTTCTTATCCGTGGCGGGCCCGTTGATACAGCCCTTACAGAACAGAAGATCGAGGAATCTCGATCGGATCTTCCCCTCCTGGAACTGTTTCAACGCCCGCATGGCCTCGTCGGCCCCGGCTTCGACGACGTAGTCCATGTTGAGGAGGTCCTGTTCGAACCCCACGCCTTTGCTCATGCCGCCGGAAATGCTCAGGATCCGTCCCAGGCCGCTCGGCGGCCCGTCGAACTCCGAGGGCTCCTGCTTTTCCCTCTCGATGCCCTTCGCATTGAGCATGTTGGTGATGTCGTGGTAGATCAGGACGTAATCGATGTATTCCTTGCCGTAGCGGCTCATCCGCTCCCAGATCCTGGAGATGCAGGGGCCGACATAGATCACTTTCGTCCCGGCGCCGTGAAGGTGTTTGGCGATCATGCCGCAGGCGATCATGGGGGAAACGATCGGCACGAGCCGGTCCTTGAGCTGGGAGACGAACTTTTCGACGTAATAGACGAGCGAAGGGCAGAACGACGAGATCCAGGAGGCTTCTTTATCCTTGTGGATCCAGGCGTTATAAGCCCTAGTGACCGGGTCCCCGCCGATGGCGGCTTCCCAGACCTCGTGAAACCCCAGCTTTTTCAGCGCGGTCACCAGTTGGCCGGGTGTTCCCTTGTCCATGACCGCCGGAAAGGTGGGGTCGAGGCAGACGACGACTTTCTCTCCGGAGTCCAAAAGCTCCTGAACGTGTTTGACGCCGGTGTGTGCGCTCACGGCATCGTGGGGACAATATTGATAGCAGATACCGCAGAGGATGCAGCGGCTCCAGATCCTTTTGACCTTGCCGTGGTCGATCTTCAGGGCGTTGGTCGGACACTCCCGGACACACCGGTAGCATTGGCGGCATTTCGTCTCGGAGATGCTCAGGAGGTCCATGGCGATGAAGAGCGCTCAGCTCTTTTTCTTGGGAGCGGTCAGCTTTTCGATCTCGTCGATGAAGACCCTGGGACTGACCGGCTTGTCGAGGAGGATGTCGGCCCCGGTCGCCTTCAGGATCTCCTCGTTGGAGGAGAATTCCAGGCCGGTCTGGGCCCCGATGGAGGTCAGCAGCATCACGGGGAGGTCGGGGTGCTTCTCCTTGATCGTCTTGCTCAGCTTGAAGCCCGAATCGAACTGCTCCATCATGACGTCCAGCACGACGACGTCGGGTTTGGCTTTGTCCAGTTTCTCCAGGCATTCCTTGGTGCTCTGGGCGGTGATGACGTGATAGCCTCGGTGGGTCAGGACGGCCGAATGCATCTCCAGGAAATCGACGTCGTCATCGACGATCAGAACCTTCTTTTCCTTCTTCTTAGCGGCGGTTTTAGAGGATTTCATGACCAGGGAGAGGATCCGGCGGATGCTGTCCTGGTCCTCGACGGACTCCTCCACCCTCTCCACCAGCTTGCCGTCCTCGAAATACTGGTATTGGATCTTGGAATCGCATTGGACGTGGCAGCGGAAGATCTGTTTGAGGGCCTCTTCGGTGTTGGACACATCCAGTTTCTGTCCCCGAAAATAGGGGCAGTCCGTCCATTCCCCCGGATTGATCATGGCCATCAGCTCCGGACAATAGACGCGGATGAACGACGCCGTTTTCTTCTCCATCGCAAGCTCCCTTATGATTTTGTCCTTCTTCTTATGAATCCGGTGTCTTCAGATATTTTATTGGACGTTCCAGTATACGGCAACATCTTCCGCCGCGTCAAATGTCCGGGCCGATTGACGATTTTCCCCGGATTTGTTATATCTCTTTCTCACTCCGAGTCCCGGCGGCTACGGCCTCAGCGCTATGCCGCGGGACCGACAGGGCCTGGCGGGAAACGGCCAGACCTTCCGGACTTGAAAAGGAGGTTCCAGTGACGACCCGTAAAATCCGAATCCTGACGT
>JAUYDS010000132.1 GCA_030691735.1 Candidatus Aminicenantota bacterium | reverse complement strand
TATCCACGGGCGAGTACGGCGGAAGTGGACCCCCGGGCAAAGCCCGGGGCACTCACCCGCGATGTAAATACGCGGCTGAGTACGGCGGAAACGGATCCCCAGACAAAGCCTGGGGCCCCTGCCGCCGCCCCGGCCGCCGTGGAAACGATCTATTTCTTGTAGAGGACTTTCCCACCGACGATCGTATAGGCGATCTGGGCGCTCAAGATCTCGTCCTCAGGGCAGGTCATGATGTCTTTGGACAAGACCGTGATATCCGCCAATTTGCCGGCCGCGAGCGATCCTTTGATCGTCTCCTCGAACGCGGCAAAAGCCCCGTTCAGGGTATACGAGCGCAGCGCTTCCTCGCGCGTCATCTTCTGGTCGGCATAGAACGTCTCGCCGGTCTTCATTTTGCGGGTCACGGCCGCGTAAAACCCAGGGATGGGATCGACGTCTTCGACCGGGGCGTCCGTGCCGTTGGAGATCACGGCACCTGATGAGATGAGCTTCCGCCAGGCATAGGCGCCTTCTTCGGCCCGTTTCGCTCCCAGCCTCATGAGGACCCAGGGTCCATCCGAAGTGCAATGGATGGCCTGCATGGCGGCGATGACGCCGAGACCGCCGAAACGGGGAATATCGGCGGAGCTTATGTGCTGGGCGTGTTCGACGCGCCAGCGGATGTCTTTTTTATCGGGATGGGCCTTCATGGCCTCCTCGAAGATATTCAGCGTTTCGCGGTTGGCCCGGTCGCCGATGGCGTGGACGCCGAGCTGGAAACCGTTCTCGATGGCGATCCTGGCCGTTTCCTTGAGGTTGTCGATCGGTTCCGTGTTCAGACCCGTGCTCGTTGGAAGATCCTCATAGGGCTCCAGCAGCCACGCGCCGTGGGAACCGAGGGCGCCGTCGATCAAGCGCTTGATGGAACGGACGGTCAGGTGGTCGGCGCCGTAGCCGATCAGCCGATACTCGGCCGCTTTTTCCTGGAGCTGCTTGTTGCCCGTGCTGAGCATGACGTTGAGACGGACGCCGAGCTTGCCCGAATCGATCGCTTTTTTATAGAGTTCGACCGTTCCCCAGCCGACGCCGGCGTCATGGACGCTCGTGAGACCCTTGGACAGGCATTCCGTGTCGGCCAGCTCGACGACCTTCATTTGTTCGGCTTCGATGTCCTGCGGAGACCGGGCCGCTTGGGTTCGCGACCGACCGCCGCGGATCAAGCCTTGGGCCGTTTCGAGAAAGGCGCCTATGGGCCGGCCCTTGGCGTCTTTGATGATCTCGCCTCCGGGCGGGTTGGGGGTCTTGGCGGTGATGTTGGCCAGAGCCATGGCCTTGGCGTTGACCAAGCTGGAATGCCCGCTGGCGTGAGTCAGCACGACCGGGTTATCCGGAGAAACTTTGCTCAAAGCGTCATGGACGGGAAGGCTGTTGACGTTGGGCTCGGGCCTTTTCGTCCACTTTTCCTGATGCCAGCCGCGGCCCGTGATCCAGTCTCCCGGCTTGGCGGTCTTCACGGCTTCGGCCACCATGGCTACGATCTCGTCCCAGCTCTTGACCTTGGTCAGGTCGAGCGAGAGCTTCGCTTGGCCGATACCCTGAAAGTGGAGATGGGAATCGATAAGACCGGGGACGGCCAGCTTTCCGCCTAGGTCGATGACCTCGGTCGCCGGGCCGACATAGCGTCCGATCCTTTTAGCCTTCCCGACCTCGACGATCTTGCCGCCGCTGACGGCCATGGCTTCTGCTTGGGGAAGAAAAACGTCCATGGTCACGATTTTTCCGTTCGTGAGGACAAGGTCCGCCGGCTCGACTTTGGTCGCGCATCCTTCGGCCAGCCCGAGAAGGAAAACGAGGCCCAGGATAACCACGATTCGCGGATCCTTTTTCGACATGACGATTGGTCCCTCCTTTGAGGCGTTATCTAAAAATCAGGACGAGAAGGTCAAGTCCGAAGACCATGTCTAAAAGAGCGCGGAGACGGCCTGCTTGATGAGATAGAGGACGTTGCCGGGGAAAATTCCCAGCTGAAGAACGCCATAGAGGGAGAGGAAGAGGACCAGATAAAGCGCCGGATTCTCCAGCTCGATGCTGACCTCCCGCTCCGGTTCGCGCATGTACATATAGACCACGATCCGCAGATAATAATAAACCGAGATCAGGCTGGCCAGGACCGCGATCAGGACCAGGGAAGTCAGCCCCTGCCTCACGGCCCCGACAAAGACGTAGAATTTGGCCAAGAATCCTCCCGTGGGAGGGAAGCCGGCCAGCGACAAGAGGAAAACGGCGAAGATCGCCCCGATCCAGGGATATTTAAATCCGATGCCGGCGAAATCCTCGAGTTCGTTGTATTCGCGGCCGTTGCCGGTCAAGGCGATGAGCGAGCCGAAGGCGCCGATGCTCATGAACACGTAGGTCGTGAGGAAGAAGAGGAGCGCGGTGCCGTCGCCGGCTAGCACGGCGATCAGCATGTATCCGCCATTGGCGATGCTGGAATAGGCCAGCATCCTTTTGATGTTTTTTTGTCGAAGGGCGATCAGGCTGCCGACGAGCGTCGTCAGGGCGGCCAGGGCCCAGAGGAAGGCGAAGAGCTTCGCCGATCCGAAGCCGGCGTTCCAATAAGGGGCTAAAAGCCTGATGAGGACGGCGAATCCCGCGGCTTTCGGACCGACGGAAAAGAAGGCCGTGACCGGCGTCGGAGCGCCCTCATAGACGTCGGGAGCCCACATATGGAACGGGACGATGGCGATCTTGAAGGCGAGACCGACGAGGACGAGTCCGAACCCGACCAGGCTGAGGACCTGATTGTCCGGGCCGGTCTTGAAGAAGGCGATCAGACCGGAAATGTCGAGCGTCTGGGCGGTCCCAAAAAGAATGGCCATGCCGAAGACGAGGAAAGCGCTGGCGAAGCTTCCCATCAGGAAATATTTAATGGCCGATTCCGAGGATTTATCGTCCTTCCGCTTCAAACCGGCCAGCGCGTAGCTTGAGACCGATAACACCTCGAGCCCGAGGAAGATGACGATGAGGTTGGTCGAGGAGACCATGATCATGAGCCCGGAGAGGGCCAGGAGGAGAAGCCCGTAGAATTCGCCGTGATTGGCGTCCTGCATGGAGATGTATTTCATACCGATCAGGATGACGAAGGCCACGGCGATCAGGAAGAGGAAGGTGAGGAAGAGGGCCGGATTGTCCAGCCGGAGCATCCCGTCGAAATAGGATCGCCCGGCGTTCCAGGCTTTGGCCGAAAGAATTCCGCAGCCGATGAGAGCGAAGAGCGAAACATAGGCCAGATAGTTCTTGTTCTCTTTTTTGAGGAAGGCCTCGAGCAGAAAGACGAGCAGAGCCCCGCCGACGATGAGCAGGAGCGGAACGGTGGCGCCGAAGCTGTTCATCGGATGCCGGCGCTCCCTTCAGGGATCTTGAATTTGGCCGGGACGGATTCAGGCTTTTGGACAAAGACCTTCGTGGCGGATTTGATGCCGGCGATGGCCCGTGCGACGGAGGGCTCGATCTTCCTCAGGAAAGGCTGGGGATAGAGGCCCATCCAGAACATCAGGACGACGATCGGGACGAGATAGACGATCTCCCGTTTGTTCACGTCCTTATAGGAGAGGATCTTCTCGTTCGTGATCGGCCCATGCATCACCCTCTCGAACATCCAGAGCAAATAGGCCGCGGCCAGGATGACCGTCGAGACGCTGAGGATGGCAAACGTCTTGTTCGCGGCGAAAATGCCGAAGAAACAGGTGATCTCGCCGACGAAGCCGTTCAGGCCGGGCAGTCCCGCGGAGGACAACAGAGCGACCAGGAAGAAGGCAGAGAAGACGGGCATCTGCTTGCTCAGGCCGCCGAAGTCCTTGATCAATCGGGTGTGCGACCGTTCATAGAGAATACCGACGACCAGGAACAGCATGCCCGTGCTCAGACCATGGTTGAGCATCTGGTAGATGGCGCCCGTCGCGCCCTCGACGTTGAGCGAGAAAAGGGCCAGCATGATCAGTCCCATGTGGCTGACGCTCGAATAGGCGACCAGCGATTTGATGTCCTTTTGGATCAGGGCCATCAGACCGCCGTAGATAATGCCGATGATGGCCAGAACGGACAGGACCGGCAGGAACGTTTCGACCGCGTTCGGGAAAAGCGGGAGGGCAAACCGGATGAAGCCGTAGGCGCCCATCTTGAGGAGAACGGCGGCCAGGATGACCGATCCCGCCGTCGGCGCCTCGACGTGGGCGTCTGGAAGCCAGGTATGGAAGGGGAACATGGGGACCTTGATGGCGAAGGCCAGGGCAAAGGCCAGGAAGAGCCAGGTCTGGAGCTTCGGGTCGAGCAGCATCTGATAGTAGTCGAAGATGTTGAGCGAGTAGGTCCCGGTCGCTTTGTAATAGAGATGATAAAGGACGAAGATCGCCACCAGCATCAACAGGCTCCCCAGCATCGTGAACAGGACGAATTTCATCGTGGCATAAATGCGGCGCTTCCCGCCCCAGATCCCGATGAGGAAATACATCGGGATGAGCGTGGCCTCCCAAAAAACATAGAAGAGGAACATGTTCAAGGAGATGAAGACGCCGATGATGCCCGTCTCCAGGATGAGCATGAAGATGAGGTATACCTTGATCCGGTCCTGGATATAAGACCAGGAGGATAAAAGGGCGATGGGCATGAGCAGGGTCGTGAGCAGGACAAGGAAGAGGCTGATCCCGTCGATCCCGAGGTGATATTGGATGCCGAAGCCCAGCCAGCCGGTCTTTTCGACGAACTGGGGGCCATCGGCCTGGGCGTCGAAGCCGAAGTACAGAGAGAGGGAGACGAGAAACACGACGACGGCCAGGGACAAGGCGATGCCGTAGAGCAGGTTCTTGTTCTCCTTGGGCAGGAAGATCAGGAGAAGAGCGCCCGCCAGGGGCAGGAACGTGATCAGGCTGAGGATAGGTATGTTCATGGTCAGAATAACAGAACTCCAATAAAGATCACCGCGCCGAGGAGAAAGACCAAGGCGTAGTCCTTCACGAAACCCGTCTGCAGGACGCTGAGGGCTTTGCCGAAAAATCCGGCCGCCGCCGCCGAGCCGTCGAGCGCGCCGTCGATGACCTTGAGGTCGAAATGGCCATAGACCCAATCCGAGCCTTTGACCAGCGGATTGACGATGACGGCCCCATATATTTCATCCACGAAATACTTGTTGTAGAGGAGTTTATATAGCCATGGGAGTCGGGCAACGAGCGCATGGGGGATCCGAGGATTCTTGAGGTAGAACAGATAGGCCACGGAGATCCCGACGGCGGCCACGGCGACCGAAACCAGCATCAGTAGCCACTCGGTGCCGGCGCCGATATGCCCTTCGGCCGGAGGCTTGATGACCGGTTCGAGGAATCGTTTGAACAGATCGGCCTTTTCGCCGAGAACGGCCGGAAGGCCGATATATCCGGCGATGATGGAGAAAACGGCCAGGATAGCCAGGGGAACGGTCATGACCTTGGGCGATTCATGGAGGTGGTGCTTCGCTTCAGGCTCGATACGCTCTTCGCCGTAGAAGGTCAGGAAGATCAGTCGAAACATATAAAACGCGGTCATGACGGCGCCGGCCAGGCCGAGGGCCCAGACGAAATATCGCCCCTGGGCGAATGCCTCGGTCAGGATCGCGTCTTTGGAGAAAAATCCCGATAGAAAAGGGATGCCCGAGATGGCGATCGCGCCGATCAGGAACGGCGGGAATGTCCGCGGCAGATATTTCCTCAGGCCTCCCATTTTGCGCATGTCCTGTTGGCCGGAAAGAGCGTGGATGACGCTGCCCGCCGAAAGGAACAGGAGGCTCTTAAAGAAAGCGTGCGTGTAAAGATGGAAGACGCCGGCCGCGTAGGCCCCGACGCCGCAGCCGATGAACATGTAGCCCAATTGGGAGATGGTCGAATAGGCTAAGACGCGTTTGATATCGTTCTGGGTCAAAGCCATCGTCGCCGCGAAAACGGCGGTCAGGGCGCCGACGAGGGCGACGATATCGGCGGCCGTCCCGGAAAAAGTGAAGAGAAGATTCAGCCGGGCGACCATATAGACTCCGGCCGTGACCATCGTCGCGGCATGGATGAGGGCACTGACGGGCGTCGGACCTTCCATCGCGTCCGGAAGCCAAACATACAGCGGGACCTGAGCCGATTTTCCGGTGGCACCGACGAAGAGGAGGATGGCGATGAGTGTCGCCAGCGCCTGCGGAAACAGGCCCTGGCCGATGGCCTTGTTGATGGCCGAGAACTCCGAGCTTCCGATCGCGACGAAGATGAACAGAAGTCCCAGGATGAAGCCCATGTCGCCGATCCGGTTGACGATGAACGCCTTTTTTCCGGCGGCAGCCGCGCTCGGTTTTTCGAACCAGAAGCCGATGAGTAGGTAGGAGCAGAGGCCGACGCCCTCCCATCCTACGAACATGAGGACCATGTTCGAAGCCAGGACGAGGATGAGCATGGCGAAGGTGAAAAGGTTCAAGTAGGCGAAATATCGCGTGTAGCCTGTGTCGTGGGCCATGTAGCCGACGGAGTAGAGATGGATGAGGAACCCGACGCCGGTCACGACTAGGACCATGACCGCGGAGAGGGGATCGAACTGGAAGGAAAACCCGGCTTGGAAAGACCCGGCGCCGATCCAGGGGAAGAGGGTCTTGACGATCGGAAAATTATCAGGGGAAATTTTCAATGATCCGAGGAAAGCGACGAGGGCGAAAACGAACGACAGGAAAACCGCCCCGCAGGCCTGAAGGGAGACCCATTTCTTGGACAGCTTCGACCCGAACAGGACGAGGACGACGGAGCTGAGGGCGGGCGCGAAGGGTATCAGCCAGAAGACGTCCGTCATGTCAGCCTTTCATCGAGTTCAAGGTTTCGGTCTTGATGGTTTTCTTTTTACGGAAGATCAAAAGGACGATGGCCAGGCCGATGGCCGCCTCGGCCGCGGCTACGGTGATTATGAAAAAGACGATCACCTGGGCGTCGAGAAAGTTTGAGGACCCGGCCAGGGCGAGAAAGGCCAGGTTGGCCGCGTTCAGCATGATCTCGATGGCCATGAACTGGGTGATGAGGTCCCGCTTGAGGAAAAAAGCGATGATGCCCAGGGAGAAGAGGACGACGCTGAGGATGAAGAAATATCCTGGGGGGATCATTCGCCGTCCCTTTTCTTGACCAGGACGACAGCCCCGACGAGGGCGGCGATGATCAAGATGGATGTGATCTCGAACGGATAGAGATATTTCGTGAAGAGGAGCCGGCCGATCTCGATCGGGCTGGTGCCGGCCATTTCCTGCCCGATCATGGGGACAGCCGGCGCGCCCTTGATCGCGAACACGATCTCGGCTAGAAGGATGAGCCCCATGAACACGGCCGCGGCGATCGTCCATTTTTTCTTTTCCGGCGAAATTCCTTCGCCCAGGTTGATCATCATGATGACGAAGATGAACAGGACCATGATGGCGCCGGCGTAAATAATGATCTGGACGACGGCCATGAAGGGCGCTCCGAGCAGGCCGTAAAGGCCGCCGAGACAGGCGAAGGCCAGAACCAGGAACAAAGCGCTGTAAGCTTGGTTTCTGGAGATGATCATTCCGAGAACGGAGCCTACAGCTAAGGCCGCGAAAAGGAAGAACAGCAGGATCGCCATTTTTCTGTTTTTTAATTATATTTTTTTGGGGCAAGGGCGTCAAGAAAATAATTTTGATGGAGCATGTTTTGACAAATGGAAATATTTTGTTATAATAGCGCCGTGACTGCGGGGTAGAGCAGCCTGGTAGCTCGTCGGGCTCATAACCCGGAGGTCGTTGGTTCAAATCCAACCCCCGCTACCACCTTGATATCAAAGTTTCCCCTGATAAACGAGGCGTCGAGCCTCTTTCTTCCTTTCAGTCCCTTTATCTTAATTTTGGCGTAATTAGGTCGAGATGGACACACCAGGGTCACACGGGGAGAGGTGCGCCTTCGCTTTGATATATAATTTCCGTGGAGTCTTAGATGCCAAAGGCTGAGATTTACACATGGGACGGGATGCCGGCGAGAATCACGAAGGAAAGGTCTCCACAAAAAATTTACAAACTCAAAAAGAAAAAGTCTAGAAAAAAACTGTCGGACAAAGGAATCAGGAGCCTCACAAAAAAGCAACACAAAGCGCTTACGAATTATATGGAGCAGGGAATGACGGGCCAAAGGAAAGCCCTGGTTGCTGCCGGATATTCTGGATTCAATCCAAATCGGGACATGAAAAGACTTATGGTCAGGAAGCCGATCATCGCCTATCTTCAAAAGAAGGGGATCACGGACGAGAAGATTGCCGACATCATAGCCCAGGGGATTGATGCCATGCACGTCATAAAAGGGGACAAGCCCGATCATCATGCCCGGATCAAGTTCGTTTCGGAGGCGAACCGGATTCTGGACAATTACCCGGCCACGAAGTTTCAATCTGAAGAGAGGATCATAACCATAAACCTCACTGAGGAAGACACAAAGAATCTCCAGAAGTTTAGAGAATTGAGTAAGACCGATGCTCAGGATTAACGGTCCTATGGATCTTCCTCGGGCTCTCCATTTTTAGCGATTTTATCCTCAATTTATCCACATTTTTAAAGGGATAGGACTATTTAATTAGCCCTCTGGACTTCAAATCCAGCACGGCTTCTGACGAAGGGGCTGGGTGGGTTCGATTCCCACATCCTCCCGCCACCCCATATATCCTAAGAGAATCAGAGGCTTACGGGGGATCGGGCTGCCATCGACCGGTCGCTTTGGCTTTCCGCCGCTTTCCGTCCATTTCCGCCCGATTCCGCCCTAAACACGTCATAAAAGTCGACAGTCAATTCGACGACTTCGATAAATCAAGCCAAGGTCAGCCCGAAGTCAAGTTCGATGGCCTGGGCAATCCGGTTTTCCAGAGGGGAATGGATTTCGAAGTGACGATCACCATTACCCAGCAATAAAACCCGCCTGTTTATTCTTTATAGCCGACCAGGTCCAGGATAAAGGCATACTGAAAGGCGGTTTCGCGGAGCCTGCGGAAACGCCCCGAAGCGCCGCCGTGCCCGGCCTCCATATTCGTCTTCAGGATGAGCAGGTTCTTGTCGGTCTTTGTAGCGCGCAGCCTGGCCACCCATTTCGCGGGTTCGAAGTACTGGACCTGGGAATCGTGCAGTCCCGTCGTCACAAGAAGGGCAGGGTACTGCTTGGGCCGCACATTATCGTAGGGTGAGTAGGTCATCATATATTCGTAATAAACGGGATCGTTGGGATTGCCCCATTCATCGTATTCCCCTGTCGTCAGCGGGATAGAAGGGTCGAGCATCGTTGTCACCACGTCCACGAAGGGGACGGCGGCGATGACGCCCTTGAACAAGTCCGGCCGCAAATTGACTACGGCACCCATGAGAAGCCCCCCGGCACTCCCGCCCTGGGCGAAGAGCTTGTCCGGAGCTGTATAGTGATGCCGCACGAGATATTCCCCGCAGGAGATAAAATCGGTGAACGTGTTCATTTTTTTGAGGAGCTTGCCGTCCTCGTACCAGTACCGTCCCATTTCATCTCCGCCCCGGATATGAGCGATGGCATAGGCAAAGCCCCGGTCAAGGAGGGATAGGCTTGAGGCGTTGAAGCCCGGGTCCATCGAAGCGCCATAGGAGCCGTATCCGTAGAGGAGCAGCCGGCACTCGCCCTTGTCCCGCGACCCCTTTCTATAAACCATCGAGATGGGAATGAGTGTGCCGTCGTAGGCGGGGGCGTAAAGCCGCTCGGTTGCGTAGTTTTCCGGCCGGAATCCGCCCAGGACCTCCTGCTGCTTGAGCATCTTCTGCTCTCGGGTTTTCATGTTGAATTCATAGACGGTCATGGGTGTCGTCATGGACGTATAAGAATAGCGGAGGAGCTCGGTGTCGAGTTCGGGGGTCGGAGTTGGCCTGGCCATGTAGGCTTTGTCAGGGAATTCAAGGTAGTAGCCTTCTTTCTCCCCCCAGGGGATGAGCCGGATTTGGGAAAGACCGTTTTTTCTTTCAGCCAGGACAAGGTAATTCTTGAAGAGGTCGAACCCGGAAAGAAGAACGGCATCGCGATGAGGAATGACCTCGCGCCAGTTCGCCCTGTCCGTCCGGCCGGGTTCAGCTTCCATCAGTCGAAAATTCCTGGCCTGGTCGTTGGTCAGGATATAAAACCGGTCGCCCAGGTGATCAACCTGGTACTCCAGGCCGCGGGTTCGGGGCTGGAAGACGGTGAATTCACCCTGCGGTTGGTTCGCGTCCAGGTAGCGATATTCCGAAGTCAAAGTGCTGTTCGAAGTGATGAGGATGTATTTTTTGGAACGACTGTGACCCACATAGACGCTGAAGGTATCGTCGCTTTCATGGAAGATTTCCTTGTCGTTTTTCGCGGGCGTTCCCAGGACATGTCTGAAGATCTTGTAGAACCTGAGGGATTCGTCGATCGCCGGGTAGAAGATGGTCTTGTTGTCGTTGGCCCAGACAATCGAACCCCCGGTCATCGTGATTTCCTCGGAGTACAACTTGCCGCTCTCAAGGTTTTTAAAATAGATCTTGTACTGGCGGCGCGAGACTGTGTCCACGCTGTAGGCCAGCAGGGTATTGTCGGGGCTGACGGCATAGCCGCCGATGTTGAAAAAAGACTGTCCGGCGGCCATCTTGTTCCCGTCGAGCAACACCTCTTCCTCGGCCTGGAGCGTTTTCGCCTTGCGACAGTAGACGGGGTAATCCTTTCCTGATTCAAATCGCGTATAGTACCAATAGCTGTTCTCGAAAAAGGGGACAGACATATCGGTCTGCTTGACCCGCCCGACCATTTCATTGTAGAGCTTCTCCTGGAGCGCTCCCGTGTGTTTTGTCATCGCTTCGGCGTACGCGTTTTCCGCCTTCAGGTAATCCATGACTTTGGGGTTTGCGCGCTCGTTGAGCCAGTAATAGTCATCGACGCGGGTCTGGCCATTGAGGGTCAATTCCTTCTTGATTTTTTCTGCCACGGGCGGCTGCACCGTCTCTTGGGCGACTCCCAAGACGGATACTGCCGCCAGCAGAGAAAGAGCCAAACCGGTGGCGATCAGGCCCTTAATTCTTAAGAAAACAGGTTTATTCATGGGTTTCTCCTTGCGCTGAGAGGCTTTAATTTCAGAATGCTATATCATCACCCGCGGCCTGTCAATTTGTCGCCGGCTCTTGATCTCGATGTTCCGGAAGAAGATCGGCGCGCGGCCATGTTTGCCCCGGAAGCCGATGCGTCCCCTGGTTCGAAGCTCGGCCATCGGGCGGCTGAGCCAGGACGGGATCTCGCTTCCGTCTGGATTCGTTTTGGCCGATGTCCATTTTTTGATATCGGCATCGACGGGATAAATTCACTCAAGGGGTGGTAGCAGGTCAGCTCCACCACCCGAATTCTCCGATTCCCCTGTGCTCACTGAAAGCCGGCCCCGCTTGCCCCGAAATTGCCGATAGAATTGGCAAGTTGTTGATCCTCGCGAGCTCCCTTTGGGCGCGTGGCAATCGCGTGCTGTTCGCGAGGGCCAATGAGATCGCCACGTCGCTCCGCTCCTCGCGATGACAGGCTTTATCGGCAATTTCGGGCTTGCCGGCTTTTTGGATTTTTTCCTTTGATTCAAGGTAGAATGGAACAGCCGAAGGGATCCATTCGTCTGCCGGATGGAATCTCGGTCTCACGATGGCCTTCGCGGTGAGGAAGG
>JAUYDS010000099.1 GCA_030691735.1 Candidatus Aminicenantota bacterium | reverse complement strand
GGACGAGCCTTCGCGGCGGAAGTGGACCCCCGGGCAATGCCCGGGGCACTCACCCGCGATGTAAATACGCGGCTGAGTACGGCGGAAACGGATCCCCAGACAAAGCCTGGGGCCCCTGCCGCCGCCCCGGTCGCTGTGGGCGATCGGGATCATGAGGTTTTAGCCGGAGGCAGATCGCGGCCGCAATATCGGCAGACCTTGGCTTGGGCCTTGACGGTCTCGGCGCAGAAAGGACAGACCCGGGTCTCCTCCGGCTTCTGTTCAGCGGCGGACGTCGCAGCCTTGGCCTGGATCTGCTGCAGCTCCTGGCCGTATTCGTCCCGATAATGGGCGATGGTCTCCTTCAATTTTTTGGGCTTGGCCACCCTCCGATAGATCGTCGCCCCTTCCTCGGCAGCCGTCTGGATCTCGACGTCGCCGTAGTTCATGATCCGTCCCAACAGGGACTGGTCGTAGGACAGATTGTTGATTTTGTCGAGGGGGCTTTCTTTTGAATAACGCCTGAAGATGCCCTGTTCGTCGATGACCCGGAGGTTGGTCACGGCCCAGATGTCGCGGCGGCGGAACCACTCGCGGTATCCGAAGTAAAGAAAGGCGACCAGGAGCAACGCCCCGCAGGCCCAATGCGAGATCCGGCTGAAGACCGTTTGCTCCTTGATCAGGACGAAGGACAGGACCATCAGGACGATGGCCAACAGAAGGACGAGAAACGGTTTGATGACCGTGATCCAGTGAGCCCTCGTTTCGAATATCTTCCGTTCCCCTTCTCGAAGTTTCGTGCGCATGGCTGTCTCCCCTTCCGGATTGGGCGGAGGGCCGCCCCTCGCCTCGGGATGAATTGTAGATTTAATTCGGAGAAATTTCAACGGGAAAGCGCCGCGAAGGGCTCACTTCCGGTACTTCGAAATGAACTCCTCGACCTCGGGGATGCCGCCCTGGAAGATGAGGTAGCCGTTCGACGGCTCGCGCTCGGTGATCTCGCCGGCGATGGGCGTCAGCATCATCCTCTTGACCTCGTCCAGATCGCTGGTCTGTCCGAGCACCCAGGCCAGCTTGACGTAGGCCACCTCGGGGAGCATGTTGGCCGCCGGCACGACGCCGAGTTCCATCATGTCCCGGCCCGTGTCGTAGACGTACATCTGCACGTAACCCCAGAGCGTCTGGACGGTCATGTAGATGGCGATCTTGCTGTCCTGGGCGCGTTTGAGCGCGGGATAGAGCGGTTTGTTGACGTGGCCCAAGCCCGTCCCGGCGATGACGATCCCCCTGTAGCCGTTGTCGATCATCGAGTCGATCATGTCGGGTTTCATGTTGGGGTAGTAATAGAGGATCCCGACCTTTTCCTCGAAGGCGGTGTTGATGACGACGTTCCGGTCGGCCCGCCGCCGCTTGTAATCTTGGCGGAGCGGGGTGATCTTTTCCCGGCTGACCATGGCGATGGGGATGTCCCCGATCGTCCGGAACGTGGACCGGTAGCTCGAATGCATTTTGCGGACGCGCGTGCCGCGGTGGAGCAGGCCGTAGGTGTCCGAGGTCGGCCCGAACATACAGACCATGACCTCGGCGATATCGGCCTCGGCGGCCGTTTTGACGCTGTGCATGAGGTTGAGAGCGGCGTCGGACGAAGGCCGGTCGCTCGAACGCTGAGAGCCGACCATGACGATCGGGACGGGCGGATTCTGGATCATGAAGGACAGGATGGCCGCCGTGTGGTGCATCGTGTCCGTGCCGTGGCCGATGACGATCCCCGCGACGCCCTTGGCGATCTCCCGGCCGATGGCCTGGGCCGTGCCGATATACTGCTCGGGACCCATGTTTTCGCTGAACACACCGTAAAGTTTCTCGGTCTCCAAGTTGCAGATGTCGGCCAGTTCGGGGACCGATCCGTAGAGCTCGCCCGGCGAGAAGGCGGGAATGACCGCCCCCGTCCGGTAATCCAGGCGGCTGGCGATCGTGCCGCCCGTGCCGAGGAGTTTGACGTTCGGCTTCTTGGGGTCGTAGGGAAATTCTTTCTCGGGGATCTTGTAATGAGCTTCCTTGCGGCCGTAAATCTCGACAGCCGTGATGAATTCGACGGCGATGCCGATGTTGTATCCCGAGCGCAGTTTGAGCACGACGTGAAGGGGATCGGACGTTTCCGATCTCGGCAGGATAATGCCGGTATATTCCCCTTTTGTCGTGGTGATCCTGACATCGCTCCAGACGGCCGCCTGAAATTTCTGAAGGACCTCGAGCGCCCGTCCTTTATAGCCTTTATAGAGGTTCGCCTCGCTCACAGCGTCCCGTCCTTGAGATAACGGCCGAGCTTCAGGGCGGCTTCCGTGCCGTCGATCCTCCCCCTCCACTTTTCCATGATTAAGCCCATAGCCCGGCGCTTACGGCTCTCTTCGGAAGAAAATTTCTTGTTCTTGAGGCTCTCGGCGGTCTGAACGATGCTCTCGCCGAGCTCCCGTTCCGTGGCCTTGGGCAGGAGAAGCTCGCCGATGGTCTTGTTCGAAGCGAGGGCCTGCTCAAAAAGCGGCAGAAGCCCTTCCTTGAAGATCTTCCGCTCTTTCACCGCACCGAGGACCGCCGCCATCGTTCGTTCGTCCAGCCTCTCGACGGGAAGGTTTTTCTTCCTCAACCTTTTGGGATACTGGGCGAGCACGATCGAAGTGAATTTCGGCGAAAGCCCGTCGTCCTTGACGCTCGTTTCGAACAGCCGGGCGAACGGAGAGACCGATAAAAACTGAATGAGGTCCGCCGGTATGCCGATCTCTTTGTACCACTGCTCGCGCTCGGGAACGCGGGGCGGCAGTTTCGCCCGAAGCCGGTCCAAACGCTCCACAGGGACGCGCTTAGGCGGCAGGTCCGTGTCCGGATACATCCGGTCCGGGCCCGGGAGGATCCGTTCGAAACCATTGGTCCCGTCTTTGAGAGCCTGCCGCGTCTCGGAGGGGATGCCGATGGTCGCTTCCTTGGCTCGATTGATCACCTCCTGCGCGGCGAGCTTCGCGTCCGCCTCCGGCCCCCAGACGACGACCAGCGTGTCGTTGGGGCCGGAGCCGAGCGCTTTCCGGACCATCTGCCATTCGGCGCTGGTCAAGGCTTCGCTGAGGCTGTCGGAATGGACCATGTTGGGGAGGGTGGTCAGGCAGGCGATGACCCGGACGCGGTCCGAGATCTCCTGACTGAAGTAGGTGTTGGTCTGCGTCTGCCACCGCAAGAGGTCCCTGAAGCCGTTCAGGCGGACCCCGTAAACGGACATCCCGCCGGCGATCGCCGATTGGAGCGGCATGAAGAGCGTCTTGCGGAAGAGCCTCGTGATCTCCTCGAAGCAGGCGGAGAACGTCTGGGTCGTGATGCCTTTCCTGGCCAGCTCGTCGCGCAGGCGGAGGAGGTTCCATTGGCGCATGCCTTCGTTATAGGTCAGGAGGGGAATGCGCGGAAGGCGGGGGACGCCTTTGATCTCGACGCGAGTCCCGCCCGTGACGCTGACGTTCACGTCCTCTCGGGCGGCGCCGATTCCGGTCCTCACCTGCCCCGTGCTCCGGACGATACGGCGCAGGAGTTGGCCGACTTCGGCCGCTTCTTGGGGCGTCTTCATGTCCGGCGCCGTGACCGTCTCGATGAGGGGCATGCCCAGCCGGTCCGTCAGATACGTCCGGCGATGGCCGACGTCGCTCACTTCGCGGCAAGCGTCCTCCTCCAGGCCGAGCTGGACGATACGGATGAAGCGGTCCTTGTAGGAGACCTTCCCGTCCACGCCGACGATCGTCGTTCGCTGAAATCCGGTCGGGATGCTGCCGTCGAGATACTGTTTCCGGGCGATGTGGAGCTCGTCGATCATCATGCAGTCGTAGAGCATGCCGATGCCCAGAGCGATGTCCAAAGCCTTCTCGTCGATCATGAACGGCGGCGTGTCGTCCATTTCGTAGGTGCAGACCGTCTCCCGATTGATGCGGTAGATAATCTCTTTCTTGGTCTTGAACTCCATCAGGGCCGTGCCGTCGTATTCCCCGAGCTCGGAGAGCGTCGGCCGCATATGTCGGAGGATCTCCGCGTCGTATTTGGTGCTGTAGCGGCCGGCGGGACAGCGGCAGAAAAGCTTCTTGTCCGTCAGAAGCTGCTGATGGATCTCAAGCCCGGATTTGAATCCGACGCGAGCATAGTCCTCGGGCGTCATCTCCTCGAACGGCTTGAACAGGAAGTCATCCATGACCCGATTTCTCTCTTGAAATACTCCAAATTACATGGAGCGGCGCCGGCTGTCAAGTTGATCCTGGTTTTCCGGTCGCGTCACGGCAATTTTTTCCATCGCCCGTTTCGGATACAATGAAGTCCGATCCGCCCAGAAAAGGAGAACCGGCATGGGACACTATGAAGAATTCACCAAATTCCGCCAGGACATGAACGCCAAGATCCTCGACGAGGGAACGCTCGAGATGCGGCGCTTTTTCGCTCTGGACGAACGGACCTACGCGCCCGGCGCGCTGGACGCCAAGACCAAGGAACTCATGGGCTTGGTCGCCTCGATGGTCCTGCGCTGCGACGACTGCGTCGCCTACCACATCGTCCAGGCATTGGACCACGGCGCGAAAAAAGACGAGATCTACGAGACGTTCTCCATCGGCCTCGTCGTCGGCGGCTCGATCGTCATCCCCCACCTTCGGCGCGCGGTCGCCTTTCTGGACGAGATGCTGAAGAAAAGCGACTCCATCCGGGTCTGATCACTTCTGGACGATTCCCCTGATGCTTAAAAAAACCGGAAGGTCATCCCTCCCGGTTAAAATTCCGCGCCGACGCCAAGTCCGATATGGAATCCTCCGGCGTTGATCTTTCCCGCGCCCGTACCCATCGGGCAATGATCATATTGAGCCTCGACGCCGAGAACGTAAATTCGACCGAGCTTCAAAAACACTCCCGCTTGACCGGTGAGAACAAACTCATGCTCCCGGTTGGTTCCCCCCGCCGACGTTTCGCTATAGAAAAAATATCCGGCGCCGATTCCAAGATAAGAGTTGACGAAGCCCTTGATCGGCCTGAACTTCAGTCCTGCGAGGATCGGAAAAAGGCGGGACCGAAGGTCAAGCCCGGTGGCCGGATCCGTTGAGGTCTGATTCAGAAAAGAAGCGGCCAGCCAGATCTCGAACTTGTCGGCAATTCCGGCATTGATCTCCGCGCCGAACTTCAGGCCGCTCCCGTAACGGTCCTTGAGCCCCCCCGCTCCGGGGAAAAAAGGGCCCACCGACGCGACCACCCGGACGAATCGCCTCTTACTGGCCAGTTCTTCCTGAATGGATTTGTCGTAGAGCTTGATCGTTTGTTCGAGGACCCGCTGGGTCTCTTCCTTCCGGCGTTTATCGACGGCGTCGTCGGTCCCGGCGGCCTGGGCCGTTTTCTGCTCCGCCGGCTTGGCTTGTTCTTGTCCGGTGGATTTGGCCGGCGGTTTTTCCTCGACCTTTGGTTTGGCGGCGTCGGCCTTGGCCGGGACGGGCTTCTTCTCTTCTTTTTGAGCCGATGGAACGGCCGGTTCCCCAGAGAAGGTCACTTTCAATCCTTCAGCGATCTTGACGATCTCGTAACGGGGCATCTTGTCATCCATGTCGAAAACGACCCGGCTGATGTCCTGGGAGAAAAGGGCCGATCGGATCCGGCGGACCCCTCCTGCCCCGACCGTGAGCTCTGGAACCGCCGCGACCTTCTCGATCCCGTAAAGGTCAAGGACCAACCGCGTCGGCGAGGACAGCTCGAAGGCCTTATGAGACGTAAGGACCGTGAGAATGATCCGGACCTCGAGTCCGGATGAGCTGTTCATGACCTGAATGTCCTTGAGAACGCCCGGATTCGCCGCGGCCTTGGGCGGCTGCTGCGCGGCGAGCCGTATCGCCGGCCAAAGCAGGGCGAAAAAGAATACAAGGACAACGATTGAAAAACGGATCTTTCTCATGCCTATTTCAAATTGTACATTCGGGAAAGGATATGTCAAGAGCCGAGCGAAGAAGAGTTCCCCCCAAAAATTAAGGTAAGAAGAGCCATCGCTTCGAGGATGGCCGTGGCGATTAGCGTATCCCCAATAATTTCGTTCCACTGGCTGAAGCTGCGGTTGGACGTCAGGACAAGGGCGCTCTGGATCAGCTATATTTTACGATGGATGTATTCTGTGTAATCCTTGATGACTGGGTGATATTCTTCATTCATAAGATGCGAAGAAATCATGAAATCCGCGGTCGAGCGATTGCATGCGATGGGGATATTATAGACCACAGCGATTCGAAGGAGCGCTTTGACATCAACATCATGCGGATGCGGTTCCATCGGGTCCCAAAAAAATATGACAAAATCGATTCGGCCCTCGGCAATCATTCCCCCGAGCTGCTGATCCCCTCCTAGCGGACCTGACTTCAATTTGGTGATTTCAAAAGCCTCTTTTTTAATATGATCACGTTCAAATTTTCGGCTGATAATTTCCTCTACCAAGCGGCCCGTAGTCCCAGTGCAGACCAATTTATGCCGAACCAAGGTCCGATAGTTGAACTCGACCCACTCTCCGAGGTCCGGTTTTCGATTATCGTGCGCCACAAGAGCAACCGTTTTTATCCTTTCCATAGAAAAGCCTCCAGGTTAATTCAAACGTTTATTGCCGCCGATCTAAGCAGCAGAATTTTATCAGAAAAAGGCATGATCTCGCAAATCCAATATATGATTTCGCCTCGAGTGAACATTTCCATCTATCTGAATTCTTCAATAATTATGGGAGAAAAGTGAATCTCCCCCCGCCTTCTCCATTCTCACCCTTCTTCGACTTGCCCTTGATGGTGATCGTCAAGAAGCGAAAAAAAGAAATTTTCGATAATCGAAAAAACCTCATCCTCCTAACTCAAAGCAACAGTTAAAGGACGGTGAAGGACTTTTTGGCAGATATTTCGCTCTAGAATCGCTTAGAAACGATTTTTTTCTGTTTTGGCTACTCCCCATACATGCATAAGTAAAAATAATTTATTGCTTCCCGGCCCGCCGTTGTTCTCATAATCCTGTTCGGCCCGGGCGAGCTTCTTTAACGGCCCGAACCGCTCGGAGTCGTGCTGTTTGATGTAGAGGACGCGAATGACGGACTGCTCCCCGGCCCCTGAGTCGCGGGCCATGAATTTCCGGGAAGGACCAGATACCAAAAGGTCTGTATCATTGATACATACCTTTTCGTGACCTCGGCCCCCTTTTTTTCGCGCTCCTTCGCCTCTGCCCAATAGATGTCCTCGAACTCTAGAACGTGGCGGATGGACAGGAACTGCGGCGCGTCACCACGCGCGAAATATCGTCAAAGTATCGTCATTTTATGGGAAACAGGTTAAAAACAGGCTAATGCTGATAAACCGTGACTAGGCTTCTATATGAGGAAATGAGAGCGCGCGAGACAGGACTTGAACCTGCGACCTTCTGATTCGTAGTCAGGCGCTCTATCCAACTGAGCTACTCGCGCGCACCGTTAATTACTTTATTTTGAGCGTATTATAGAGGACACGCGCTCCGAGATTACCACGGACGCGGCGGGCCTGTCAACTTTTTGTCGTGTCTGTCCTTGACTATTCACTGATGCTACCATAGGATTAGGCCCTTCCAATAAGGGATAATTTTGGAGGGTTTCATGAAAACACATGATCTTATTAGTAAGCATTTCACAGCGTTGCTCGAAGAAGGGGGCCGGATTATTAAATCGGCTCATGACCGGCAAGCAGATATCGGCGAGTCAGACTACTTTCGCTTTCGAACCGCAGCATTAAATTTAGTGCGACGTTCCTGCGGAGAAGATAGCGATCACTATATCGAATTGAAACACATCTCAGAAAACGCGCATTCTGCATTTATGACTTACTATCTACCTTACTGCTACGGCGTAGTCGAAGCCGCACAAAGGGATTTTGAAGCGGGATTGCTTTTTAACATTCGTAATCTCATTACCGCTGAAGTTTTAGGAGATTTTATTGAGCAAGCCGAAACGCTTTTAAAGGCTGAATATTACGTACCCGCCGCGTCTCTCGCCGGGGCGGTATTAGAAGATACCCTTCGCAAACTTTGCGAAAAAAACGGAATTCCTATCCCTGAATCTACAAAAATCGACCGTCTTAATGCAGAACTCGTTAAAGCCAATGTATACGACAAGCTCGTACAAAAGAGGATAACCGCGATAGCGGATATTCGGAACAATGCTGATCATGGCCACTTCGACAAGTTTAAAAAAGAGGACGTGCAAGATATGATTGCGTGGATTCGCTCTTTCGCGGCTGATTATTTAAAATAACGCTTCTACTACAAACGGAATGCGACGGCTAGGGCGCTAATTATAGACAATCGAAATTGAAGATTTTGCAGGTTTATTAGCTTCCTGTATCAAAGATTTTGGAGTGAATATCGCGCCCAACCTGTCGACCGCGCGCCGCATATTCTCCGGCGTCGGATGAGCGTATCTCATAGTCATCTGGATCGACGAATGTCCCAGGATCTTCGAGACCGTCACAAGATCCGCGCCGGCTTCGATCATCTTTGACGCCGCCGTATGCCGGAGATCATGCAGCCGAAGCCCCTCTATCTCCGCGCGCCGGCACGCCGCTTTGAAGCCCGTCTTTATGTCCTTGACGTGGCTTTTTGTTTCCTCGTTGAAAAAGACGTATTCAAATTTTCTTGGGAGATCATGGAGCGTTTCAAACACGGCCGCGTTCATGGGGACCTTCCGACTTTTCCCGTTTTTGGAATCCTCAATGAAAATGAATCCCTTGACGAAATCCACGTTAACCCATCGAAGGGAAAGGATCTCGTTTCGCCTCATCCCGGTATTTAGCGCGACGATCAGGACCGGCCGGATCTCCGGGGCTGCACATTCGATAAGCCGTCGGGCTTCGCCGGCGTTCAGGATCCGCTCCCTTCCCGGTGGCTCTTTGAATTTCTTAACGGTCCCAAGAGAGCTTTCCTCGAGCTTCGCCCATTCAACGGCTTTATTGAAGAGCGTCTTCAAACAGGCAAGCTCCCGGTTGACAGTCGCCGGCTTAACCTCGGCTTTCCTCTTTGCTTTGAAACGTTCGACTTTCTCCGGCCCGATGTCCTGAAGGGTCTGTCCCTTGAAGAATTTCTTCAAATGACCCAAGGAAGTCTCATCACTCTTCCAGCTGCGTTTATTTTGCTTCGAGTAAAGCTCAAGAAAGTCGTCGGCGAATTTCTCAAAAGGAACGTCCTCGAGCTCGGGCTTTTTGAAGCCCAATTTTTCGTCCAGCTTATCGATCCTCAGCTTTGCCAGGGTATTCCGGGCTTGTTCTTTCGTGTATCCGCCGAATTGCCGGATCCGCTTCGCGCGGAACGTAAAATCGACGTACCACTTTCCGTCTGCGAAATTCAGGTTCCGATCATTCTTTGACTTTATCATTGAGCCCTCTATTTTAGAACCTTCTTAATCTTCAAGGGCTACTTCCGCGGCCCTTTCGGGTGACAGGATCCCGAGGACGTTGTACCGGAAGATCCGTCCGCCGGCGCGATAGACTGATTCGCACGGGATCCCGCCTTCCCAAATCCGCACGCAGTAGACATCGTCGATGACGTCCAAGACGCCTTCCGCGAGATCTGACGCTTGCTTGAACGAGCTGACCTCGAAGACCTTGACGGGAGGATCGATTTCGTTCTTATGAAAAGTGACGTGGATCGCCGGCTTCTTTCCGGGCGGAAAGAGAATGACGAGAGGCGGCAGAATTTCGGGCTCTGCGAGCCTTTTCACTTCCTCGATTTCTTTAAAAACGAGTCCTTCCATTGAATTCCTCCTTTTATTTTTTCTTCGACGGTTTGCCTTCGACGAACCTATGAAGATCATTTTCCCCGACGCGCCAGAGTCGGCCTCCACCGATCTTGATTGCTTTCAACCGGCCGGCATAGATCCAGGAGAGGACTGAACGCCGAGAAGCCTTGAGAATCTCGCCAACTTCTTTGACTGTGTAAAGATTGTGATTCATGATATCTTGCCTTTTTGTCCCCTATTTGCTCATTCTTGCGCATTAATGCGCATATGTCAAGCTTTATTTTTTATTAAAAGTCAGGTAGAATTTAACAGAAATGCCGGACCGGGATTTGATGACAATGAAACAAATGACTGAATATCTTCAAGTCTCACGCCGGACCTTGAATAATTTGATGAAAAATAATAGCTTGCCGTACATTAAGCTTGGGCGCCGGGTCCTTTTCCGCTGTTCTGAGGTTGATAAATTCCTTGAATCAAAGACGGTTAGGAAGAGATAAAAATGAAGATGGGAAAAAGTATTGAAAATATAGAACACAATTTCTGCGACCTGTGCGGCTTAAGATACCGAATTGTCGAATTTTCGGAGGATGAGAAAAAAGAAACTGAGATGCTTTTCAAAAGACTATCCAACCTTGGCCTTCGGGATAGGAAAAAATATAGAAGAAATATCGTCGAAATAATAGATAACGTCCCCATCTCTGAACTCCGCGCAGGTTATACGGAATTCTGTTCAGCCGGATCGAGAAAATGGATAAAAAAGGGCCGCGGCTGTAAAGATTTCCAGCTCGCTCTCGAAAAAATAACCCTTTCTGATCATATTTCACTATATACTGCACAGAAGATAGCCAGATCACAAAATAGATTATTATGTTTCGGGATAGCAGTTTCAATTCTTGGATTGATTTTTATCTTATATGGCGAAACATTTAGGAGTTTGATCTCGATATTTTTCAATTTTACGATTAATTTCTTCAATTCGTTATTGTCCCTGCTATGAAATAGTATCCCCGCCGCGCGCGCAAAGAGATGGGGCCGGGCCAAGCAATAGGCAGAACACCCGGCCCCCGTTCGGGCAATCACAAACCGAAATAGAATAAGCTCCTCGTTTGGAGCTGCTTATGAGTTTCCTATTCGCCGATTTCTTTTAAAACCCGGACGGCGAAATCTTCGGCATGCTTATCCCAGGCCTGCTTTTCCTCTGCAGTCCAGGGCGACCGATAGATCTGATAGAAGCTCAGATGATCGCATTCATGGGCGATCGTCAAAAGGATCTCACGCGGCGGAATATCCGCGCGGACCTGAATCCTTTCCGGATGTTTCGAGGAAGCCTGGCCAAAGAAACCGCCGTCCGGATCCCTTTCGGTTTTCGGCTTCTCCCCGGAAGAATCGCCGGCGAGTCGTTTCAACTTAAACTCGAGATGATCTAAACTCCCCCAAAACGCCGGCGTCTGAACGACCCATTGAATTCCCACTGGATTGAGCTCGAGCCTCTTCCGGCAGTACTCCAGGACCCGTCTGGCCTTCTCGAGGATTTCGGGCGAGACCTTACCCTCGTCGATTTCCTCGAAATAGAAAGGCTTCTTCTCAGTCAATTTCCATGCCCTGATTTTTACAATCCTTGACGAATCGATCGATGAGACTTCCGTCCGGGCAATCGACAATGACATGATCGATCGGGGGGACGGGCTGACACATCTCGCTGATATCGGCCTGGCCGGCGATCCGGACGGCTTCCGCCGCTACCTTGAGCGCTTCGAGCTCCGCGTCCCCCGCCTCCCGCAATTTCTTCAGGAAATCCTTCAGCGCCCGCTCGTACCGGGGCCGGTACTCTCGCTTGATCTCCTGGAGGACCACTGGCCGGACCCGGTCCCTCTCCCTGTCCGCGGCCGCGGCCGCCCGCTCCACCTTCTCAACGATCGTCCGGCCGGCGACGATCGCCTCCTCGTTCGCCTTCACCTTCCGCTGCAGCGATTCGGCGCCCCGGTGATCTTCCAGCGCTTCGGCCTGCAGGAACTCGCGGCGGAGATCTTCGCCCTCGAGCTCGAGCCGCGAGATCTCCTTTTTCGTCTTGTCGATCTGGTCCCCGTACTCCGCTCGTTTCCTTTTGAGTCCAACGTAAAGATCGAAATTTTGCATCGTCTCCTCCATCGCATTTAGGATTTTTTTAAAGGCCCGAAGTCTTTCCCGAAGGCTTCTTTTGTTCGGATGATCTGGGCTTCGAATTCCGCCAGCTTTTTCTCGAGCGGCGCCACAAACGCCACGACCCGTTCACGCGGCATGTTCGACATACGGGCGGCCTTGATTGCCATCTGATCCCGGGCGTCATCGAGCCAAGCCCAGGCCTCGACGATGAGCAACTCGGCCGCGCTGACAATTTCTTCTTTGGCTTTTTTTTCGATATTCATTTGATCCTCCTAGATCATCAATCTATATTCCCGGGATTGAATCCGGAGGCCATTTGTCTTGCAACCTCAAGAACTGCCTCCGGTTTCGTCATCGCGGAGAGATATGCGAGGCGTTGATTCATCGGCCGAGTGAACCAACCGGAGGCCAGTCATATCCATCTTCCATTGGAAATCTTTCATACGATCCTCCGTTTCATCTATGGAAAAGGTTTTCGCCTACGCTAGTTAGGAAGACGGTCTCGCTCCCGAGTTGATTCCGTATCTCCCGGCGGCGCTCTTCCGTCTTCTCCTCTTCCGTCCGTTTATCTTCCGCTTTCTCCGGATCCTCTTTTTTCGGCCCGGCCCCGCCGCCGACCCAAATATGAACCGCGCCGCTATCGGCCGCGAGAACAACGGCGCCGGCGGCCGCATTCGCGACGTCGTCGTGGCACCCCGGCCCGTGGTCGACGAGGTCCTTTCCTCCGGAGCGGGTCCGGCGCTCGAGACCGCGGAGCTCGTTGAACATCTTCTTGTAGTCCAAAAGCTCAACCTGGCCCTGAGCCAATATCGGCTCGAATTCCAAATAGATCTCGCTCTTGCTCAGCTTCGAAGCCTCGTAAGTAATGCCGGCGTCCGCGAATGCCTTTACTGTGAATTCCCCCGCGTATCTGTCACCCTGGCAGCGACGGACGCCGTAGCTCTTCATGATCTCCGAAAATTCCTTGGCCACGTCTTGAGGCGCAAGCGGAGGGCGGCGCTCTTCAATGCGGTCCAGGACAACGCGGCCGCCGTTTTTTTCCTTGTGCGCGATCGCCATCGTGAACGAATCCGCCCGGCCCCCCGATGGATCTATAAAGGCGCGATATCGAGCGCCTTCGATCGTCGGCAGCTCGAGCCGCCCGGGAATAATGACGGCTTCAATCATCTCCGTCGTCAAGAACGTCTCGAGGTCCTCCCGGAATTCGGCCTGCCACTCCGCCTTCCCGGCCGCATAATCCGACTTCATAGCCCGATCGATGACGCTGTCTTTGATTGTCGGATTCATCGCCTTCGTCGGAGCCTTCCATATAAGAACCTCTTCATCGTCCTGGCCGTACCGTTCCCGGAAGGCCTCATAAAGCGGGCCGGTCTTGCTGTATGGGCTCGATATCCCCAAAAGTAGAGACCCGGGGACCGTTGCCAGCGAAGGCCGGAGCGCCGTCAATATTTCTTGAGCCGGTTGCGCGCCCTCCGATCGCCAAAACGCCAGCTCATCGCATATCGCAGCCACAACCGTATAGCCGCGGAGCGTCCTGAAATCGCACGTGGCAACGCGGATGCTCACCTGATTATTCAGGTTGATCTCCCATGTGAGATCTTTCTCGATCATGCCCCTGAACATGTGAGACGTCTGCAGAATGCCCTTGATATAGCCCAAGATATTCCTGGCCTGAGCCCTGTCCGTAGATATCACCATGATCCAGGCCGTCTCCCCCGGCGCCAGGTACGGCCCCCAGTCTTTGAACAGCGCCATGAAGCACGCGATCACGGCCGCCATAAACGACTTCCCCCCGCGCCGGCCGACAATGGCGAAGACCTCATTGAACGCTTGCCCCGGCGCTTTCTGCCGAGCCGTCCATCTTCTGTACTCCTCGAGCTCGCCCTGGTCCATCGGCAACGCGAAGACCGCCTTCAGAAAGACCCGCCATGCGGCCCAGGTCTCCGGATCCTTGAACAGCGGCCGGAACAGGTGCCGGTCCTCGATCGCCTCAATGATATTCATTCGTAAAATTCCTTGACCCATCCCCGCCGGTCCTTCCAGATCCAGATCCACTTCTGGCAGCCGGCCGGTATTCTCAGAGCCCGGATCCGATCGCGCGTCTCATTGTCAACCCTGTTCGTCTTCGCCTGAATGAAAAGGACATGCTCGCCCTGGCCATGAAGCGCCACTACATCGAAGAGCCCGAACAGATCCAGCTTGCAGTACGCGACGCGGACCGTCTTCCAAATCAAATATCCTTGGGCTTTCAAGTCATCAGCACAGCGCTTCTCTACGCGGTAGCCCTTGCCGATCGTGTTCATGTCCTCACCTTAACTGCTCAATGAAAGCCTCGAGCCCGGAGGCGCGCCCGGCCTGATATTCCTTGACGATCTCACCCGCCGCCCAATAGAGCAGCCTGCATCTGTCTTTACAGAAAGCCCGCTTCGATGTCTTGGGCTTAAATTCAGCCTCACAGCACAGGCAAGACTTCAACGTGGATAGCTTTGAATCGCTCGAGATCGTCGCGCCTTGAGGCGTTAACGATTGCACAGCCGGCTTTCTTGCCTTCATCCGAGACTCTCCCCGGGATCCGGCGCTTCCTTCACCTTCCTCACGTCGATCCCCGCGGCTTCCTCGAGGTCGACCGCCCCGGCCGGCGCCGGCGCCCCCCTGCCCTTGGCCTTGTCCTTGGCCTTCTCCTCGATGTACTGCCCGAGGTCTAGAATCCCTTTCTGTTTAGAAGCCTTAATCCCCAAGGCCTCGAGGTCACGGCGGATGCTCTCGCAGTACGTGATGTACGACTTGGCCAGGACCGGACTCAGTTCCTTCCCTTTAAACACGCCCTCTTCCTTGACGTACTCCTCGATGCAGCGGACTATACTGAGCTTCGAGATAGCCCGATCAATGAGCACGGCCTCCGCCGTGGTAAGATCCTTCTCACTGGGCCCCAGATCCTCAATCAATCCATCCCGGGCGGCTTGAAGGTATGCCCTCAGATAAGTCCGCCGCTGAGGAAGCTCCCCGGCCTTTACCATGAGGGAGTAAGCCCCGGATCGAGGCGGCCGCCCGGGCTTCTTTTTGCCCTTCTTTTTAGCTTGTTTATCGCTCATTTCGTATCCCGTTTATTTGCTTATAGATAGAGTTTCATAGCACATAAGGAGACGGCGGAAAAGTCGACACAAAGACGATTTACCAGGGAGAAGAAACGGACTAGGTATCCGACGCTTGCCCTCAGATCCTGGGAGGATGAAGAGGGCTCGAGGGCAGATTTGCCCGGTGCCGTTTTTGCCGATAATCTCCATTCGTCCCAGACGTGGATTAATGAGATTATTGGTACTATTGGTATTATTGGGACTATTGAAGGCTCTTCTATTAGTTCCAATAATCCCAAAAATCCCATTAATTCCATGAGTCCCTCCTGGGACTATTGGGAAATTATTGACTTTCACTTCGGCAACTCCCAGGTTGAAGACTTAAACTGCCCGAAGCCTGAAACGCGCGTGATGACGCCGACTTTTTTCCGGACGCGGAAGATGGTTGTCCGCCCGATTGATTCCTTTTTTGCAGCCTGTAATAAGCCTTTAAAGTCAACCGGGCCTCCCTTGAGCTGCTCTACCAGCCATTCAGCGGCGAAGTTCCCTTCGGCGGCCTGGCCTGGATCTCGCCTCTGAAGGATCTCATCCGCGCCGATGTCAACGACGTTCGGCTCGAATTCGACCCGGCCCCCGTCCCCGATAGTGAAGGCGATCGTCCCCGGCATTTTGGAGTAATTGTATTTCACCGGAGCCATGAGCCGCCGCTCCGGGTTGTCTGGATCGAGCCCGAGGGCCAGAACGGACCGGGCCGCGGCGCCGTACGCAACGCTTCCACCGATTCGATTGAGCGCGCCTGATTCATCGGTTCGTTTATTCAAATGGCAGATACCGAGGACCGCCGCTCCGGTCTCTTCGGCCAGGGCCGCAAGCGGACGGAGCAGAGCGCGCCGGACGTCGGGATCGCGGAAGTAATCCGTCCCCGATTTCAGAAACGCATTCAGGGGATCGACGACCACGAATTTGATTCTCGGATTCGCTGCAAGGGCCTGTCGTAAGCGGCCGAAGATTTCGCCGGCGTCAAGGTCTTCGGCTTCTATGCAGAAGATCCGGTTTAGGTCGGCGCCGTTTGCTTCGGCCCGCGGCCTAACCGCTTGAGCTATCGGATCCTCCGCGCAAAGGAAGAGGGAATCGCATCCCGTGATGATTTCCTTCGAGTCCGGAAGCCCTAGGTCTCTGCTCTTTATCGCGGCGATCGCTATGGTAAGCACTGATTTTCCGCCGCCAGGGGGCCCGGCTAAAAGGTTCAGCATCCCGAATAAAATCCGGCCGGTCCAAAGTTCGGATATCGCCTGCGGCTCAACGGCGGACAAGGGTTTGAAACTCGACATGGGGCTTTCGAGCGCTTCATAATCGACCAGATCCGCCCGGACCTCCTCGAGGTTTAACGCTCCGCTTTTGGCCTGCCGCTCAATCTTGGCCAGGATCCGCGCCGTGAGGGCCTTCTGCTTCATCTCCCGGACAGCGGCTCCGAAGACACCGGGCGTCGGCTTTTGAAGTCCATCCAGGAGAGCGGCGGTGAAAGTAGCGGCGCCGTTTCCTCCTATCCGTTCGGCTAGGACGGCAAGGGGGATATCCTCCGGATGATTATTCTCCCAAAGCTCGCTCAGGACTTCGAAGATCTTGCGATAACGGCCGGCCGGAAAATCAGTTGCGGAAAGCTCGCAGCTTTCGATCAGACGAGGCTCTAGGATGAGCATACCAAGAACCTGGCCAAGAAGAGCGCTCGAGCTCATCTAGACCCGCCTTTCAGATGAGCTGCAGCCGGAGAGAATATTTCTAAGGACCGAGTACCAGGTTTTTTCGGTTGGAGCCAACTTCAACTTTTTACACTTAGGCTCGGGGAGAAAATCAAAAACATCATCACGCTCGCCCGCGGCCGCGCTCTTAAAATCTCTGAATGGCCGGACCTGGTCAGTTAACATTTTTGCTCGCCGCTTGGCGCTCGAGCTCGCCTTCTAAGGCCCGGCCGTCGACTCGGACGAAGCGCCGGCCGATCCGGGCGGCTTTAAGACGTCCGCTATCGATCCAACCGTACACCGTCATCACATGACAATTCAGAAGAGCTGCAACCTCCTGAACTGAAAGCCAACGCCTACCCTCAAGATTCATCATGGACATTCTCCTCATGGCCTCCTGGGAAAATGATTTCGACACGCTGACGCAGGGCGGCGGCGATTTTCATTTTTTGCTCATCGGTTAGATGATAAAGTCCGCGCTCGCCACGGGAGAGAAGGCCCCGATCTAATCCCGTTGCAATACTGATATCATCTAAAGTCAGGCCCTCGATGATCCGGAAAAACCGTACTTTCGATATTTTCTTATCCACACTCATATAGACAATTATTAGCAAACTTGTTGACTATCCTATTTGTTCGCCATATATTATTTATAGACACATTTAGACAACTTTGAGGAGCTTAGAATGCCTAAAAAGCGGATTTTATTAGATAATAAAATGTCGTTTCAGAAGGCCAGGCGCGCGGTTAGATTTCATGCGAGGGGAAGGATAAGCGAACAGGACCTCGAGGATCTGACTCAAGACGTCATGGGCGCCGTATTAAAAATACAGCGCTCAGGAAATCAAATAAAGTCTTTACCTACATATATCTCCAAGACCGCAAAAAATATCGTTTCAAATTTTATAAAGAAATCATCGAGCCAACCTAACCAAGTTGATAATATGGATGATTTTGAAGCTCCTGAAAATCGGTCTCCAGAAAATTCAATATCTTTTCTTCAGAAACTGAAAGAAAAAGATCCCGATTATTATGATTCTCTAGAAAAAAGCATTGAATTCGTAGGGTTATTTTATTATTTGAAAAGAAACAGGGATTCAGCCAATGATAATTTTTTTTCACATATACAGGCGATAAATATCCTAAAAGAGGCAAAGGCGAAAATTGATGCTATTGATGAGTTTTCATATTACAAAATAAAACATAGCCCATTTGTAGTAAAGATGTTTAATCGAGATTATATATTCTACGAAAAGACAGGCCCAAAAATATCGGCCATATTAAAAGCCCAAGTACAATATCTTGAAAACGAAATATACAACATGCCAGGAAGACCACCGAAGGATTTTTTCCCTAGGTGCTTTCAAGATATTACCGAGCTCGAAGATTGGATTCTCGATTCAATCTCGCAACTTCGGGCGGATCCGTCCATGCTTCTTTTGCGCGTATTCTATCGTATATTCAAAGTGCGGGCGGGCCGGTATAGTGCAAGGGCGAAAATTAAAGAGATTCTTTTAGAATTTGCGGAGATCCATAGAAAAACTTATCTCCGGGATTGTTTTAAAAAAATAAATAAAAATACCAACTTCGAGACTCTTAGAAAAAAAATATACCAAAAAGGAGCCCGGTCTTTTTATGACAAACTCGCGGATTATATTTATTCTCGTTGTTATATCCAGCGCGGGGGGAAACAGAAAATTCGATCCGGCCGATCGCTGAATTAATCTAGCTGGATTATTTATACCAAAGGCGTCCTTTAATTCTCTACAATGAATCGCCCGACGATCGACCGGCCTGCGCGATCCTAGAGCGAAGGTCCTTACCTTGTCGCAATTGGCTATTTTCCCTCCCGTACGTTGTAAAAACGGATGGATTTATTTAAGACTGGATTTTTGTGAGAGTTGGATAAATCCAGTTCCAAGGCAAGAAGGGAAATATCGCGATTTTCCCTGCCCTATAAAGCACGTTAAGTTTGCTAAATTCTTGAGCAATAACTATATTCTTCTCGAGGTCATTCTTATCGGTTCTTGATAATGAGAAGGTATATTTTCCTATAATTGGATCCTTACGTGTTGCCTCTTGAGCGATAATATTAAGACTATAACTTCCTTCTTTCCAATAAAAGCAGTCTCTGTAATGATTGCCTAAATTCGTAAATTCATCAGATCTAAAAACATTGTCCGGGAAATTTGGCGCGTCAGCACTTTTCAAAATATCTTCTTTAGCAATCAGCGCCTTTTCCAAAGCAAGCCTCTTCTCTTTTATTGTAGTGTCTAGAAATAATATTTTTCTATCAACCAAGCCGACTATGCCGATTTTTAGGGCAGTGGCTGATTGAGTCCGTCGCATTTCTACCGTCTCCCCCTTTGAGCTTCTTCCCTCAAAGCCCTTTTCATCAAGAGCCTGCCATAGGAATTCGTGCTTTTCTCCATCTTGACGGATAATCTCAAGAGCCATTTTTTCTATAAGCGCATCCTTTTTTGAAGCAGAAAAAGCACATGTTGGATTAATGATTGAGCCAAGAGAAGAATAGCCTAGTTCAATAGTTAACTCGGGAATTATTTTGAGTTCAGCTCTAGAAAAATAGCGTATTATTTGCGGGATCCAAGCCGCCGCTCCTATTACAGCCGCGATATCCGTCAGGTTCATCTTTTTATTCCCCTATAAAAGTTGCCTTTACATAATATAAAACACCTAATTTTCAATGTCAAGATTTGCGACGTGTTGAACGCTAAAACGGGCTTAAAACGGCTTAAATAGGCTTAATGGTTTTTTCTCCGAAGTGCTCCCCAAGTTATTGATATTCAAGGTTTATATGGGGAGAAATAGAGCGCCGGGCTTTTCTATCGGAAGGGATTCGTAGTCAGGCGCTCTATCCAACTGAGCTACTCGCGCGCCGGAGTGCGGATATTATGCCAGATTTCGGGGAAATTATTAAGACCCTATTTTCAGGACCGCGGCCCCGCTGATCTTTCCCTGCTTAAGCGACCATAGGACCTGATTGGCTTCTTCGAGCGGAAAGACCCGGATGTGCGTTTTGACCGGGATCTCCGCTGCGACTTTCAAGAGCTCTTCTCCATCCCGCCTCGTGGCGTTGGCCACGCTGCGCAAAACGCGCTCTTGATAAAGATGTTTCTGATAATCCAACTCTGGGATCGGGGTCATGTAAATGCCGGCGAGAGCGACCGTTCCGCCTTTGGCCGTATTTGCCAGCGCGGCCGGAACAAGTTCTCCGGCCGGGGCGAAGATGATCGCGGCGTCCATCGGGTCCGGCGGGGATTCTTGGGCCGAACCCGTCCAGACGGCGCCGAGCACTCGGGCTAATTCCTGGTGCTCCCGACTCCGCGAGAAAACATAGACCCGGCAGCCCCAGTGGGCGGCAATCTGGATCGCTATGTGGGCCGAGGCGCCGAAACCATAAAGCCCCAGGGTTCCTCCGGGCTTGATCTCGCTCAGCCGGAGCGCCCGGTATCCGATGATCCCGGCGCAAAGAAGGGGCGCGGCCTCTTCATCGGAGAACGCGGCCGGGAGGCTATAAGCGAATTTTTCGGGAACGGTCATGAATTCGGCGTACCCGCCGTTCACGTGATAGCCGGTGAAACGGCCTTCAAGGCAAAGGTTTTCCCTACCGCCGAGGCAATAGGGGCATTTCGCGCAGGCCGAGTGAAGCCAGGCCGCTCCGATCCGGCCGCCTTTTTTAAAGCGCCGGCAACCCTCCCCCATCTCCTCTACGATCCCCACCGCTTGATGGCCCGGGATGATGGGGAGCTTCACCTCGGGAAGCTCGCCTTCGACCGTGTGCAGATCGGTGTGACAGACGCCGCAGACATTGACGCGCATCAACACCTCGCCGGGACCCGGTTTGGGAACGGGAAGATCGACAAGTCCCAGAGGATGCTCTTCGGTGGGCTTGAAAACCCGCAGGATCATCGCTTTCATAAGGATCTCGCTTTATTCGATGAGATCGCCACGTCGCTTCGCTCCTCGCGATGACAGGTTGGCGCGCCAGATCGCCGCGCCGTCTGCGGCGGCGGGCACGGACGCGTTTTCATTTCCTCTTGCATTTCCGGCAATAGCCGAAGACCTGGATGGAGAACTTGTCGAGCTCGAAGCCGTTCGCATGGCCTATCTTCCCGAACGTCCGCTGGATCCTTTCGTTGGCGAATTCCTTAACCGTCCCGCACGAAAGACAAATGAGATGACCGTGCCCGGTTTTAGGGCCTTCGGGTTCGTAATGGCTGTGGTCCTCTCCCAAATCGACCTGGCTGACCAGACCGCTCTCGACGAGCAGGCGGAGAGTCCTGTAGATCGTCGCCAGGGAGATCTTGTGCCTTTTCTTCTCCAACCGCCGGAAGATCTCATAGGCGTTCGGGTGAAAGTCGCGCGTCGAGACGATCTCGGCAAAGATCAGCTGCCGCGTCCTTGTCGCCTTCAACCTTCGAGCGCGCAGATGAGCCTTGAGATCGTCCAGTTCCTTGTTCATTCGCCCCCCGGCCTCGTCCCTGGCTTTTGTTTCCGAAGCTTCGTCGCGAGGCGGTCCAGCCGATGCTCGAAATCCCGGCGATAGGCCGACTGGCCGTTCAGCGCCAGCGCCAGGCCTTCCTCCGCGGCCTTCAACGCGTCGTCCAGACGCTTGACCTTGTGCTCGAAATACATGGCCAGTTCCCGGAAGCAGAAAAGCTGGTCGTCGAGCGAGGACATGTCCTTCCAAAGAGAAACGGCCTTCTCCCAATCCGCGTTCCTCTTGAAGTGAAAGGACAGCTTTCGCTTGATGACCGCGGTCAGCTCCTCCGGCAGGTCGCCGGCCAAAGCCCGCTCGAAGAAGGCTATCGACTTTTCGAGGTCGCCTGCGCTTTCGTAGATCTTGCCCACGCCGAACATGTCCATCGCGTCGAACTCTCCGGACCCCTCCTCCTCCTGGTCGGCCTCGAACATTTTCGCGGCCGAGATCAAAAGCCCCAGCAGCGACAGGATGTCCTCCTGGTTGTGATAAAGGATGGGCTCGATGAGGGAAAAATCGCCGCTCCGCAGGTAATCGAAATAGCGGGAGGGGATCTCGGCCGAAGGGATATCCTCGCTTCGCTCGGCCGCGACGATCTGCTGGGCCAGGTGGGAGAGCCGGCAGCTTTCGTGCTTGTGCTTCCACAGGCTACGGGCGGAGAAAAGCAGGTCCAAATGCGGGAGGTCGGTCAGAACGAGCGGCCGGCGATGGAGGATGAACCGCGTTTCGAGCAGCGGCAGGTCGAAGGCTTTGCCGTTGTAGGTCACGACCGACCGGAAGTCCATTTCTTTGAAGAAGCGGCCGAGCTCCTCGATGAGACGCCGTTCTTCGCCCATCTCGCCGAGAAAATATTGAGCGACATGGAACCGCTCGTCGCGATAGTAGCCCATGCCGACAAGGAACGGGACGGTTCCGGTCCCACCGGCCAGGCCCGTCGTTTCAAGGTCGAGGAACAGCGCGCTGGACAGATCGAGTCCGGCGAAGGCGCCGTCCTTGCTCAAGTAGCCGAGAACGTCGCCCCGGACCGAGAGCCCATCGGCAAGGCGTGTTCGGCCGTAGCGCGTCGGCAGCGGATAGGGATTGTCGGTAAAGACGAGCGGCTCGCGCGGCAGAGGCGCGATCGGTGTCGTGGAGGAAGGTTTGTCCTTTTTCGGGGCGGTCAGGTGAATGAGCTTTTCGAGCTTCTCTTTGACGGACAGGTCTTCGTCCTTGCCGATCCGGGCCCAGGCGTCCTCGACCGAAGCGGTCCGGCTGCGCCGGCGCAACTCGCGTTCTTTTCTTTGAAATTTGAATTTGTCGTCCATCAGGCTCCCTACACTCATTCTCCCAGGAAATGAAGGATGACCGCCCGGTCGCGGGGGCCATTGTCGAAATCGACGAGGACGATCTGCTGCCACATTCCCAGGCTCAGCCGGCCGCCGGAAAAGGGAACGCTGAGGGACGGCCCGAGCAGGCTGGCCCGGACGTGGGAGAAACCGTTCCCGTCGCCCCAGCGCCGGTCATGGTTGTAAGGAACGTTGCTCGGGGCGACCTTCTCCATGAACCGGGAAAAATCCTCGACCAGGCCGGGTTCGTACTCGATCGTGGTGACACCGGCCGTGGACCCCGGGACGAAAATCGTGAGGAGGCCGTCTTGAAGGCGGTGCGAGATCAGTTTCTCGGCAACGAGCGGAGTGAGATCCTTCATATCGTTGAAGCCTTCGGTCGAGATGGTCAAGGAATCGTTGATGATCTTCATGTCATTCTCCTCGTCGGCCTTAATGATACAGGAAATGGCCGTCGCCCGGCAATTCGGGCCGAGTCAGACCAGCGAACACTGTTCACGGAGGCCAAAACGCAGATCCTGCGTTGCTGATCGAGATCCTTCGCTCCGCTCAGGCGACTCTTTGAGTCGTCCCGAGTCTTTCGAGGGAACTCATTCAGCTGATGCGATGTTGGATGAGATCCTTCGCTCCGCTCAGGACGAAACAAAACGTTTCGCCTTGATTAAATCGCGCAATCCGGATAAATATGGTGGGAGATGAGCCGACACCGATTCCTGGCCTTCGACTTAGGGGCGGAGAGCGGCCGGGCCGTTCTGGGAACGCTCGAAGGGAAGGTCCTTTCCGTCCGGGAGCTGCATCGCTTTCCGAACGGCCCCGTCACGATCGGCGGACACCTTCACTGGGACGTCCCGGCTCTGTTCCGTGAGATCAAAGACGGGCTGAAGATCTGCGCCGAGCAGATCACCGCCGATATCGAAAGCGTGGCCGTCGACACCTGGGGGGTGGATTTCGGCCTGCTGGACGGGAAGGGTCACTCCCTCGGCCTCCCCTTCGCCTACCGGGATCTGCGCAACGTCCCGGCCATGGAGACATTCCTGGCGAAGTTTCCCAAAGAGAGGATCTACGAGATCACGGGCATCCAGTTTCTGCCGTTCAATTCGCTCTTTCAGCTCCAAGCCCTGTCCCTCGAGGACCCCGACCTGCTGGCCGCCGCGACGGACCTCCTCTTCATGCCCGATCTCTTCAACTATTTTCTGTCCGGATCGATCTCGAACGAAGCCACGATCGCTTCGACGTCGCAGCTCCTCGACCCGCGCCGGAACGAGTGGAGCCCGGAGCTCATCGGCGCGCTCGGCCTCCCGCCTCGCATCCTTCACCGGATTGTCCCTCCCGGAACGATCGTCGGCCGGCTCTTGTCCTCCATCGCCGCCGCCGGTTCGAAAGACCTTCCCGTCATCGCCACGGCCAGCCACGATACCGCCTCGGCCGTGGCCGCCGTTCCGGCGCTCGGGACGAACTGGGCCTACATCAGCTCCGGGACATGGTCGCTGATGGGCATCGATGTCCCGACGCCCTTGATCACGCCCGCGACGATGCGGCTGAACTTCACCAATGAAGGCGGTCTGGCCGGGCGGATCCGGTTTCTCAAGAACGTCAGCGGTCTATGGCCCGTTCAACAGTGCCGGAAAATCTGGAGCGAGGACCGCCCTCTGAGCTATGACGAGATGATCGCCGCGGCCGCGGAGGCTCCCGCGTCCAAGACTTTTATCGATCCCGACTGCCCCGATTTTCTCAACCCGCCCGACATGCCCGAAGCCATCAGGGATTTCTGCCGACGAACGGGCCAGATCGTTCCTTCGGGCCGGGGCGAGATCGTCCGCTGCGTGCTGGAAAGCTTGGCCCTGAAATACCGGACCGTTCTTGAAGAATTGCGACAGGTTTCCCCTCACCCGATCGAGACGATCCACGTCATCGGCGGGGGAAGCCGGAACGAGCTGCTCTGCCGTTTCACGGCCGAAGCGACCGGCCTGCCGGTCGTGACGGGGCCGGCCGAAGCCACGGCCATCGGAAACATCATGGGTCAGGCGCTGGCGCTCGGGCTTGTCCGCTCACCCGAAGAGATCCGGACCATCGTCGCCGCCTCCACCGACCTGAAAACCTATGAACCTCGGGACCCGCAAGCCTGGGAATCGGCCTATGACAGATTTCAGGGGGTCACCTGCCGCTGAAGTCATAATCCAACGAGGAGGACACCATGAATCCCGGAAGGATCGAGCGAGCTTACAAGATCGCCCAGGAGCTCTACGCCGACCACGGCGTGGACACGGACAAAGCCCTAAAAAAACTGACGGATATCTCCATCTCCCTTCACTGCTGGCAGGGCGACGACGTCGGCGGATTCGAAAGGCCCGGCGCCGGCCTTACGGACGGCGGGCTGCAGGTCACGGGCAGCCATCCGGGAAAAGCCCGGACGATCGACGAACTGCGGGCGGACCTGCACCGGGCTTTCTCCCTCATCCCCGGCGCGCACCGGCTCAATCTCCATGCCATGTACGGGGAGTTCGGCGGCAAAAAAGTGGATAGGGACGAAATCGGCGCCGACCATTTTCGCGGCTGGGTCGATTGGGCCAAACGGGAAAAACTGAAGCTCGACTTCAACGCCACGTGCTTCTCTCATCCGCAGGCGGCGGACGGGTTCACCCTGAGCCACAGGGAGAAGGCGATCCGCAAGTTCTGGATCGACCACGTCATGCGCTGTCGGAAGGTCAGCGCCTTCATCGGCCGGGAAATGAAAAGCGCCTGCCTGCACAACCTGTGGATCCCCGACGGTTCCAAAGAAGTCCCCGTGGACCGGCTGGCTCATCGGACCCTCCTCAAAGAATCCCTGGACGAGATCTACGCCGTGGACTACAGCCCGGCCCAGATGAAGGATTCCCTGGAGAGCAAGCTCTTCGGCATCGGATCGGAAGCGTTCGTCGTCGGCTCTCACGAGTTCTATCTCGGCTACGCCCTGAGCAAGAACAAGATGGTCTGCCTTGACCTCGGTCATTTCCATCCGACCGAATCGATCGCCGACAAGATCTCGGGCATCCTCCCGTTCGCCCCCGGGCTCGCCTTTCATCTGAGCCGCGGGATCCGCTGGGACAGCGACCACGTCGTGACCTTCAACGACGACATCCAAGCCGTCGCCGAAGAGATCGTCCGCTGCCGGGCCCTGGACCGCTCGCATATCGCCCTCGATTATTTCGATGCCAGCCTGAACCGCGTCGGCGCCTGGGTGATCGGCGCCAGGGCAACCCTCAAGGCCTTCCTTTGCGCCCTGCTTCTGCCCGAGGAGAAGCTGCGCGCTTTCGAAAAGGCCGGCGATAATTTCGGCCGTCTCTCTCTCCGCGAAGAGGCCAAATCCCTTCCCTGGGGAGCGGTCTGGGACCAGCACTGTTTCCGGGCGGACGTCCCTCCCGGATCGGATTGGCTCGATGAGATCTCCCGCTACGAGCGGGAGGTCCTCAGCCGGCGGCCGTGAACCCTTCCGCTCCCGTTTGAAATCTTTGACCAACTGTTTTATTGTAGATAACCAGGGGAGAAAGAGGAGAACCGCATCAATAGCTGGAGCCGGTCGATGTTCAGCCCCATCGCTTCCAACGAGGCCTTCGTCCATGTCCTGGCCGATGCCCCGGACTTCGATGAGGTCACGGTCGCCGATTATTTTCTGGCCCGCGCCCCATAATCCAAAAAAAGAGGAATGGACATGACGATTCCTCCTCCGAGAGACCTGACCTGCGAATACCTGGACGATCCTCTGGGGATCGATTCGCGGAGGCCGCGGTTCACCTGGAAGCTCAGACACCCCGATCGAGGCGCGGTGCCGGAGGCCTACCGGATCATCGTCGGCTCGCGCGCCGAAGAGGTCGATCAAGGTCGCGGAGATCTGTGGGACAGCGGGAGGGTCCGGTCGGACGGGACGACCCTCATCGCCTATGGGGGTCGGCCTCTAAAGAGCCGACAGCGCTGTTTCTGGAAAGTCCGCTGGTGGGATCGAGAGGGGCGGACGAGCGCTTTCAGCCGAGCCGCTTTTTTCGAAACGGGACTGCTCGAAAGATCGGATTGGTCGGCCCATTGGATCGGGATGGATTCCCCGCGCTATTTCAAGACGAAGGGAACGGTTCTGTCCGGACAATATCGGGGGGATTATATCCAAACGGAGGGGATCTATCTCGCCAAGAATTTTTCGGCGAATCCTCGTCCCCGATCGGCCCGGGCTTATGTCTGCGGCCTCGGTTTTTTCGAATTCCTCCTCAACGGCCGCAAGATCGGCGACCACGTCCTCGATCCGGCCCAGACCGATTACGGGAAATCCGCTTTGTATGCGACCTTCGATATCTCCGAACACCTCCTTCGCAAAAACGCGGCGGTCATCGTCCTCGGCAACGGCCGGCACATCAAAAATTTCGGATTTGGTCCGCCGAAAGCGATCTGCCAGATCGAAATCGAAGAGGAGAACGGCGAGCGGCGGATCGTCGCCACGGATGAGACCTGGACGAGCGGTTCAGGCCCGGTCGGGCGGAACGGCCTCTACGACGGAGAGAGCTTCGATGGGCGAAAGAGGACGATCGGACACACGGGAAATGCCGTCCGCGTCTGGGGGCCTCCCCTCCGCGCGCAGATGCTTCCCCCGATCCGTGTCACCCAAACGCTGCCCCCGCGCCGGATCTCCATGGCGGCCGGGGCCCCGGGCTTTGCCCGGGGGTCCACTTCCGCCGCGAAGGCTCGTCCCTTGACCCCATCTCCGAACATCCGCATTTACGACTTCGGCCAAAATTTTTCCGGCTGGGTCAGACTCCGGGTCCACGGACCGGCCGGGACGCGCGTCACGCTCCGCCACGCCGAACTGCGGAACGAGGACGGTTCCTTGAACACGGCCCCCAATCAAGGGGCCGCAGCGACGGACGTCTATATCCTCAACGGCCGCGGCTCCGAAACTTTTGAGCCGCGGTTCACCTATCATGGGTTCCGCTACGCCGAGATCAGCGGGACTTCGATCGTTCCGGATCTCGAGGCCGTCGAAGGCCGCGTCGTCCATTCCGATGTCAAGCCGGCGGGAAGGTTCCGTTGTTCCGACGCTCTTCTCAACCGGGTTCATCGCAACGTCCTCTGGGGTCAGCGTTCCAACCTGATGAGCATCCCGACGGACTGCCCGCAGCGGGACGAGCGGCACGGCTGGCTGGGGGACGCTCATCTGTCCGCCGAAGAAGCGATCTTCAATTTCGACCTGGCCGCCTTCTACGCGAAATTCCTGAAGGACATCCGGAGCGCTCAGGGCCGGGACGGAAGCCTCCCGGATTTCGTGCCCCCTTATGTCGCGGGTTTCCGGCCGGCCGATCCGGCCTGGGGTTCCGCATATATCTCGCTCGCGTGGCTCCTTTACTGGTACTATGGGGACGCGGAGATCTTGTCCGAACATTTCACCAGCCTGAAGAAATATATCGACTTCCTCTCCCGACATGCGGTCGGCCAGATCATCCGCGATCTCGGCAAATACGGGGATTGGTGTTCCCCGGGAAGCGTCGTCCCGAAGCAAACGCCGCTGGAGCTGACCTCGACCTGGTTCTACTATCACGATGCCCTTCTCTTGTCGAGGATCGCGGCCGCATTGGAGCGCGCCGACGACGCGGCGAAATATGCGGACCTGGCCCGGAGCATCAAGGACGCTTTTAACGCCGAATTTTTAGAGGGGGACCAGTATCGCGCCATTCGGACGAGTCCGGTGGACAAATACGTCAGCCAGACCTCCAACGTGCTTCCCCTTCATCTCCATATGGTCCCTTCGGCGAAGAAAAGAATCGTGGTTCGAAGCCTCCTGCGCAGTGTCGTCGGCGATTGGGACCGTCATATCGACACCGGGATCATCGGCACGCGCTACCTCCTCGACGTGTTGAGCGATAACGGGTACGTCGATCTCGCCTATCGTGTCGCCCGTCAGACGACTTATCCCGGCTGGGGATACATGGTCAAGGAGGGCGCGACGACGCTCTGGGAACGCTGGGAGAAGAACACAGGCGGCGGCATGAACTCGCACAACCATATCATGCTCGGCAGCGTGGATGCCTGGTTCTACAAAACGATCGCCGGCGTCCGGTGCGCGGCTCCAGGCTGGACGAAGATCCTGGTCCGGCCTCCCGATCTTCCGGGATTGTCGTTCGCGAAATGCTCTCACGAAACGATCCGGGGAATGGTCGAAAGCCATTGGGAGCGGCTGGAGGATTCCTTCTCCCTCAAGGTTCGCATTCCCATCGGCGCGGAAGCCGAAGTGAGAATTCCGTTGTTGTGGAAGGAATCGACGCTGAGGGAGGACGGTCGAATGATCTGGCCGGAACGGAGGCCCGATCCGGCCGCCCCGGGATGGGCCCGACCGGCGAGAAGAGGCGCCCATCTCGTCTTGAAGGTCCCCGGCGGGACCTATCGATTCACTTTACAGAAGCGGCGCTAGTGTGGTGTATCAGCAATGACTTTACAATGTTGTCATTCCGGACTTGATCCGGAATCCAGATTATCGATTCTGGATTCCCGCCTGCGCGGGAACGGCGTCTGGATTCCCGCTTTCGCGGGAATGACGGAGAAAAAGGGAATGACGGGGAAAAAGCGCCATGCCCTTGTCATCCCCGCGGTTCCTCTTGTCATCCCCGCAGTCTCTCTTGTCATCCCCGCGGAGGCGGGGATCCAGGTAACTTGCCGAACGGGCAGGATTCCCGCTCCCCACTTTCGTGGGGACAAGTTTACCCCTGCGGAAGCAGGGGCGGGAATGACAGTTCACAGTCCAGGATTATGCCAGCGACGAAGATTGATTACATATTTGCTCGTGGTCACTTTTTCGGGCCGACGAT
>JAUYDS010000058.1 GCA_030691735.1 Candidatus Aminicenantota bacterium | reverse complement strand
GTCACTTTTTCGGGCCGACGATGACGAGGGCGGACTTTTTCGGGTCGAGGACCTCTTTGAGATAGGCGTTGAACTCGTCCGGCGTAACGGAGTCCAACTCGCCGAAGAAAGTCACGAAATACTCATAGCCCAGCCCCAACGCCTCGAAACCGCATAGAGTGGCCGTCCGTTTGTCCTTTGTTTCATTGGACCGCAGAAAATTCGACCGGACAAAGGTCATGGTTTCCTTGAGAACCTCGGCGGACACTCCTTTCTCGGTAAGGCCGGTGAGCGTTTTCATCAAGGCCTCACGGGCGGACCCCGTCTTGGCCTTATCGGTTTCGAGATAAGCTTCCAGGATGCCGCCTTCTTTTAAGACCGTAGCCTGGGCGTTGACGTTGTAAGCCAGCTTCAATTCCGTGCGTAAGGGCCAGAGCAGGGAGCCTGGTCCTTTTCCCAGGAGGTTCTCGAGCAGCGTCGAGAGGGCATAGTTCCTCGCCGAAACCTTGGGAAGAGCGAATCCCAGAGAGACGAGGGCCTGCCGGGTGTCTTTTTCGAGCACAATTTCCTTCGATCCTCCGGCCGGTGTTCCGGGAACGCGCGGCGGCACGTCCCCCGGTTTCCCCATCGGGAACGCGCCGAAAAACTTGTTCAGGATCCCGGACAGACGCTCGCCATCCAGGTCCGACACGGCCAGCAGGGTCATGTTCGAAGGCGTGAAACGGTTTTTATAGAACCCCTCGATATCCCGGCCTTTGATCTTTTTCAATGATTCTTCCGTGCCATAGACCGGGCCGCCGTAGCCGAGGTGTCCAAGAAAAGTCTGAAGATGGGTCAGATGGCCGACGTTCAGATTGTCGTCGCTCTCGATCTTCCGCTGATTGTTCATGAAGTCCTTGGCCCGGTCGATCCGCATCCCGGAGAAGAGCGGATCTTTCAGGATCCGGACGAAAACGTCCAGCGTGTCCGAGAGAAATTCGCTGAGGCATTCGATGTGGATGACCGAATAGTCGCCTTTGGCGGTCATCAGATAGCGCGACGATTTCTCCATGAGCTCCTGGACCTTGCTCATGTCGGGGATCTCGAGCGACAGGCGCGTGGTCAAGTAGGCCAGGCCCTCTTTGCCCTCCGGATCGGCCTTTTGGCCGCCCCGGATCAGGATCTCAAGCACGGTCACAGCCGAGGTTCCGTCCGTTTGGGTGATCATCGTCAGGCCGTTCTCGAGAGTTTTCTTTTGAAGAGGGTTTTTCAATTGCGACCACAAGCCGGGTGTCAAGAGAGCGGCCAGAGCTCCGATGAAGATGATCGGGATCACCTTGGCCGCGTTCTTCATTGTCTATTTCTTCTTGGGCACGATCGAGACGAGGACGTATTCGCCCTTGCTCAGATATTTTGCCGCCGTTTTCCGCAGATCGCTCGAAGAGACCTTCTTGATGTTGTCCAGATAGTTCAGCGGTGCGCGGTCGTTCTCTTGGAGAAGCATATACATAGCCAGGGAGGTGGCCAAGGTCAGGCCGTTCTCCTGCGCCTTCTGCGTGTCGAACGAGATCTGATTCTTGGCGCTCCCGAGAAAATCGTAAGTATACATTTTTTCGTCGCCGAGGACGTCGTCCCGGGAGAAGTTCTCTCCGCGCACCTGCCGGAGGAACTGGAGAGCCTGGTTCTTGGCGGCGGCGAGGCGTTTCGGTTCGAGCGTGATAAAGATCTCGAAAGCGCCGCCATGAGCTAAGGTGATATACGTCATGCCCACGGTGTTGATCAGGTCGCGCTGGCCTTTGAGCGGTCGATAGAGCAGGGGACTGATCCCGCGCCCGAGGATCTCGGTCAGGATATCGGAGGCATATTGGTCGGTATTGTTGAAATCGGGGCCGGCCGTCCCGATGACGAGATAAGCTTCCTGGACATCGAGCGCCTCCTCGATCTCGACGGTTTTCCGGAGAGGCGGGGGAGGAGCGAATGGAACCGGGGTGAAATCGGTTTTTGGGACTGTCCCGAAAACGGCCCGCGCCTTCGCTTCCATGTCTTTCAGGTTGAAGTCGCCGACGACGGCCAGAGCCATGTTGCCCGGGACGAAATAGGTCCTATAAAACCGGTTTACCTGCTCCGCGGTCAGGGACTTGACGGCCTCCGCTTTGCCGAAGACGGGACGTCCGTAGGGGTGGCCGGCGAATAAATTCTGGTAGCACAGGGCGGAGGCGTAGCGGAAAGGGTCGTCCCGGATCTGGCTCAGCTCCTCGAGGATGACGTCCTTTTCTGAGGCGAGCTCCGAATCGTCGACCTTGAGGTTGAAGAGGATCTCTTTCTGATTGGTCAGGCCGAAATCGGCCGATTCGGCCGGAAGCGAGATCTCGAAGATGGCCAGGTCCTGGCCCGTGTGGGCGTTGAAGTAGGCTCCGTGCCGACGGATGTCCCCGGCGATATCGGTGCCGCTCCGGGCTTCGGTCCCTCGGAATAGGATGTAATGTTCCAAGAGATGGACCAGTCCGTTCGTCTCGTCGGTCTCGTCCTTGGAACCGGCGTTGACGGCGGCGACGATATGGACGAGAGGGAGGTTGTGCCGCTCATAGAGAAAGACCTTCAGCCCGTTGTCGAGAACGAATTTTTTTTCAATTTCTTTGTCCTGGGAAGGAGAGCCGAAGCCGAAAACCAGACAGACCAGGCTCAGGATCAAGTGGGCTTTTTTGAAGCGAGACGTAAGCTTTGCGAACTGTCTTATCAGTGGCGACACGAAAGCTATTCTAACCATTCTCTCTTTTCAAAAGCAAATTTCATACCAAATGAAAGCTCCCTAATAGCCCAGGGAAAAAGTCATGTCCCGTAAACTTCTTTTACAGATGGGGTCGCGTCTACAATTCGCCTAAAAAAAGTGGAAATCGTAGACGCGACCCCTTTCGCGGGCTGTCGGTTTTTGAGACCGTGGGCTTTCTATGGTAAAATGCCGTCGGACGAAGGACATCCGGATGAAGAACGAACGAAAAGCCAAGATCCTGGTCATCGACGACGAGGAGAATATCCGCAAATCGCTGAAAATGATCCTGGAATATGAAGGCTTCACCTTCCTCGAGGCGGGGGACGGCGAAAGCGGTCTACAAAAGCTCGAGGAAACCTTCGGCGTGGATATCGTTTTGCTCGACATCCGCATGCCGGGGATGGACGGGCTCGAGATCCTCAAGGAGATCAAGGCCAAGCCGTATTCTCCCGAGGTCATCATGATCTCCGGGCAAGGGACCATCCAGAACGCGGTCGACGCGACCAAGCTCGGCGCCTTCGAGTTCCTGGAAAAGCCGCTCCACCGCGACCGGGTCTTGCTCTCCATTCGAAATGCCTTGAACCAGAACAAGCTTCAGCGAGAGAACCTGGACTTGAAGAAAAAGGCCGAAAAGCATTATGAGCTGATCGGCAGCCACCCTCTGATGAAGAAGCTCTGGAAGGAGATCCAGTCCGCGGCTCCGACCAATGCCACGGTCCTCATCTACGGCGAAAGCGGGACAGGGAAGGAGCTCATCGCCCGGGCCGTCCATCAGAACAGCCTTCGGACCAGGGAGAATTTCGTCCAGGTCAACTGCGCCGCCATCCCCGAGGAACTGATCGAGTCGGAGCTCTTCGGTCACGAGAAAGGTTCGTTCACGGGCGCGACGGAGCGCAAGACGGGCAAGTTCGAACAGGCCGACGGCGGAACGATCTTCCTTGACGAGATCGGCGACATGAGCCTGAAAACACAGTCCAAGGTCCTCCGCGTTCTCGAGGAGGGCGAGGTTCAGAAGGTCGGTTCGAACAAGATCAGCAAGGTCGACGTCCGGGTCATCGCCGCGACGAACAAGGACCTCAAGAAGGAGATCGAAAGGAACAACTTCCGCGACGACCTCTATTTCCGTTTGAACGTCGTCCCTCTCTATTCTCCGGCCCTGCGGGAGAAAAAAGAGGACATCCCTTTTCTCATCGAGTATTTCTGCCGGAACTTCGCCGAAGAAAACAACTTCAAATTCAAGAAGTTCAGCGGGGACGCCCTCGAAGCGATGGTCCGCTATCCGTGGAAAGGAAACGTCCGGGAACTAAAGAACGTCATCGAGCGGCTGCTCATCATGACCGACAAGGACACCATCGAAAAGAAGGATCTGCCCGAGCAGATCCGGGGCGAACACCACGTCTTCCTCCCCGAGGCCGACAAGGTCAAGACGCTCAAGGATTTCCGCGAGCTGGCCGAAAAGGACTTCATCCTGGCCAAGCTCGAGGAAAACGCCTGGAACATCTCCCAAACCGCGCGGGAGATCGACACGCCGAGATCGAATCTCTATAAAAAGCTCGAGCAATACGGCATTAAAATAACGGCTGGAGTGGGCGAGGCGGTTGCTCCCGCTTCTCCAAAGGAGGAGTAGGGGAGGAAAGTCCGGACTCCGCAGGGCAGGATGGCCGCTAACGGCGGCTCTGGGCGACCGGGGGAAAGTGCCACAGAAAACATACCGCCCGCGAGGGTAAGGGTGAAAAGGCGAGGTAAGAGCTCACCGCTCCGATGGTGACATCGGAGGCAGGGCAAACCCCATCCGGAGCAAGGCCAAACGAGCCCCACATGGGATGGCCCGTCCCGGGGCGGGTCGGCCGCTCGTCCCCGCGAGCAATCGCGGGGCCAGACAAATAACCGCCCCCGCCGCTTCGGCGCGCGGGAACAGAATCCGGCTTATGTCCCGCTCCAGCCGTTTCTTTTTTCGGATTTTTTCTTATTTGAAATCCTTGACAGATCCTTTTTATCAAACTACGATTTTTCCGTAAAACCTATTTTCGGAGGTGGAAATGTCATTCCGCACGAACTTGTCCCTTCGTAACCTATCTAGAATCCTGGCGACCGCCGCCGGCGTCGCCGCGTCCGTTTTCTTATTGTCCGGCTCGAACCTTTTTTCGCAAGAAGGATCGACGGCCGGGCAAGAGTCCCCGACGAAGCCCCAGGCCCAACGGACCCTGACGCCCGAACAGCAGGAGATGGCCAAGCTCCGACAGCAGATTCGCGATCTCCAGACGAAATATTTCGAAATGCGGGCGAAGCTGCCGGACGCGCGCGCTAAAACGGACATGGAGAACAAGAAAAAGGACGACGACCTCATCGGCCAGTTGTGCCAAGGGGCGGTTGATTATCAGAAAATATCCTATGCGAGCAGTGTGGATGGTCTCCCGATTCCCGCTTATCTTTTCCGGCCGCTGGCGCCGCGCGGCCCCAAGGGTCATCCCGCGCTTGTCTGGATTCATGGCGGCGTCCACAGCAGTTTTTCCTCGAGCACGATACCCTTCATTCGGCAAGCCGTCGACCGCGGCTACATCGTCATCGCCCCCGATTACCGGGGAAGCACAGGCTACGGCGCGGCCTACTATGAGGCGATCGATTACGGCGGATATGAGATCGACGACGTGATGGCCGCGGTCGATTACCTGAAGGCCAGCGTTCCGCTGGTCGATATGGACCGCCTCGGCCTCATCGGCTGGAGCCACGGCGGGTTCATCACCCTTCACTGCCTGATCCGCGATCAGGGCAAAATATTCAAATGCGGTTATGCGGGTGTTCCTGTCACGAATCTCGTCTTCCGGCTGTCCTATAAAGGGCCGGATTATCAGGCTGATTACGTCACCGAGAAGCGCATCGGAGGCGAAGTCCACGAGAAGCGCGACATTTACATCGAGCGCTCGCCCGTCTATCACGTGGACAAGATCAAGGTCCCGGTCATGGTCCACGTCGCTACCAACGATCAGGACGTCAATTTCGTCGAGGATCAATTCATGATCTACGCCCTGCAGTACCATATTCCGAAGCTGGCCGAGACGAAGATCTACGTTGATCCGCCTGGGGGCCACAGCTTTGACCGTCTTGTCAATAAGGAAAAGACTGCCCCCCAACACACTCCCGCTCAGCGCGATTCCTGGAACCGGATCTGGACCTTCCTCGAGACGAACCTCAAGCCTTATATCGCCGTGGACGGAAAGGTCGTCGAGGGGAAGTGAGGCCATCATGAAAACGATCGGTCTCGTCGGCGGCATGACCTGGCACTCGACCGTCGATTATTACCGTTTGATCAATGAAGACGTTCAGCGCCGCCTCGGCGGTTCCTCGTCGGCCCGCTGCGTCCTGTATTCCGTCGAGTTCGGCGAATTCGAAGAGCTTCAGGAAGCCGGCGATTGGGACCGTCTGACCGCCCTCATGGTCGACGCGGCGCTCCGCGTCGAAACCGCCGGCGCGGACCTCCTCGTCATCTGCGCCAACACGATGCACCGCACGGCGGACTCCGTGGCCGCCGCTCTGGCCATCCCCCTGATCCATATCGCCGACGCCGCGGCCGCGGAAATCCGCCGGAGCAAGGTGAAGACCGTCGGGCTTCTCGGAACACGCTATACGATGGAGCAGGATTTTTACAGGAAACGGCTTGAAACGAAGCACGGCCTCCGCGTCCTCGTCCCGGACCAGGGCGAACGGACACGCGTCCATGACATCATCTACACCGAGCTTGGGCGCGGGATCATCAAAGAATCCTCGAAGGCAGAGTATCTGGCCATCATCGACCGCCTGCGCGGACGCGGGGCGGAAGGGGTCATCCTGGGCTGTACGGAAATCCCCCTCCTCGTCAAGCCCGGAGACGCGCCGATTCCGCTCTACGACACGACCGCGCTTCACGCCAAGGCCGCCGTCGATGCCGCCCTCGACGACTGACGTTTTGAGACTGTTCCCGCTCGTTTTTCTTTCTTGACAGGCTTCCTCAGGCGGCGATATATTTTTGTTTTATATCCTTGCCATTCATCCCCAGACTTAAAAGCCTGGGGTTTTCTGGCAAGGATATAAAGATTCTTTTTATCGAAGGCGAGACATTGTCCCGGTTCGGCCAAAAATGATATAGTTTTTTCAGCGTTTCAACGAGAGGAGCCTTCCATGCGCACCCATAAGAGATCGATCGTCTGGATCGGTTCGATCCTGATCTTGTCCGCCGTTTCGGCCAACACGGTCTTGGCCCAGACGTCCGACGCCGCGGCGGCACGCCGGAAAGCACTGAGCAAGAAAATCGGGAGGGGTCTGGCCGTCGTTCCGGCTCAGACGCCGAGCGCCCGAGGACCTCAAGAGAACAAGGATTTTTATTATTTGACCGGGATCATGGAGCCTGAGAGCGTCCTGGTCGTGCTCGGGGAAGATGAGAAAAAAGAAACTCTGTTCAACCGGTCGGGAAAATGGGCGGGACCTTCCGAGACCACCCTGAACGTCCTTCCCTCCGCGGACCTTCGGAAATTCTTTATGAGCCGCGCCGCCGAAATACGAGTCAAGGGACGAGCCTTCGGCTCGCCACTCGCCCGTGGCTTGTATCCACGGGCGAGTACGGCGGAAGTGGACCCCCGGGCAAAGCCCGGGGCACTCACCCGCGATGTAAATACGCGGCTGAGTACGGCGGAAGCGGATCCC
>JAUYDS010000165.1 GCA_030691735.1 Candidatus Aminicenantota bacterium | reverse complement strand
GTGGACGGGGTCCGGGTAGTCCATAACGCCAAAGGCGGCCTTTGGGGAAGATCTCCCAAAGTCACGCTGACCAAGGTCGGAACATTGGGCGACGTGGAGGCCACGGACCCGAACCTGGCTTTTACCATGCCTTCGGACCTCGCCCTGGACGCTTCAGGGAATCTCTACGTGCTCGACACCGGTAATCATCGCGTCCAGAAGTTCGGTCCGGGCGGAAAGTTCCTGGCGAGCTTCGGCCGGCAGGGCCAGGGCCCGGGGGATTTCTATTATCCGGAGTCATTCGGAATCGATGGCCGGGGAACCCTCTTCGTTGCGGACACCAACAACCAGCGCATTCAGGTCATGGCCGCCGACAGCAAAGAGAACAGAACCATCCGTGTTCCGAACAACATGGTCGGCAAGATCGCCCTGCTCCGATCCGGCCGGTTCCTGATGGGGCCGGGCCGGGGCATGGTCATGATCGGACCGGGTGGGCCGGAAAAGAAAGAGGAGCCCGCCAAGCTTCTCAAAATTCTCGATCTCGAAGGCCGCGTCCTGTCCGAATTCGGAACGCCCTTCGAATACGGCGAAATGCTCCTGAACCGGATGGGCAACGAGGTGCTTTTCACCGCCGACGCCGGCGACAACGTCTATCTCGTCTTTCCCTATCAGAACCGGATCGAGAAATTCTCTCCGGCGACGAAACTCCTCTGGAAAGCCGATCGTCCCCTGCACTACAGCGTGGACGCGCCTAAGGACAAGGGCAAGATGGAACAGCAGGGCGGCCGCGTCTCCTTTCGAATGCCCCAGATGAACCGGTGCGCCGGCGGGCCCGCCGTGGACGGCAAGGGACGCCTTTGGGTCGCGACCTTGAACCGTCAGCTCAAGAAAGAGGAGCAGGTGTCCATGAACGTAACCGCCATGGTGACCTCGGGCGGAGGCCGGACCATGGGCTACAAGGCCGAAGGCGACACCGATCTCCAGACGACGGACGCCTACAAGCTCGAAGTCTTCGATCCGGACGGCCTCCTTCTCGGAGAGATCCCGGTCGATTCTTTCGTCGACGGCATCTTCATTTTCGGGGACCGGCTGTTTCTCCTCGACAAACTGAGGGGAACCCGGTTCACGGAATACAAGATCGTCGGATAGACGCTGCCGAATCAGGCTTTGCCCAGGACCATGGCCAGGAGGGCCATGCGGACATAAAGCCCATACTCCATCTGGCGGAAGTAGGCCGCCCGCGGGTCGGCGTCGAAATCCATGGTGATCTCATTGACCCGCGGCAGCGGGTGGAGGACGATCATCTCCTTCTTGGCGGCCTTCATCACCTCGGGCGAGATGATGAACGCGTCCTTGACCTTCTCGTACACGGCGACGTCATCGAACCGCTCTTTCTGGACGCGCGTCACATAGAGCACATCGGTTTCGGGCAGGATCTTGTCGAGCGCGGCGTGGTCGGTCTGAGGGATGCCTTTTTCGGCGACCTCGTCCATCACGTCCCGGGGCATGCGCAGGATGTCGGGCGAAACATAGTGCAGCTTTATGCCGTTGAACTGGGTCAAAAGGCGGGCGAGCGAATGGACCGTGCGGCCGTATTTCAGGTCGCCGAGCATGGTCACGGTCAGGTTCTCGAGCCGCCCCAGCTCCTCGCGGATGGTGAAGGTGTCGAGCAAGGCTTGGGTCGGATGTTCGCCCACCCCGTCGCCGGCGTTGATGACGGGCTTACCCGCGTACTTGGCCGCCAGGGCCGCCGCCCCGACCTCGGGATGGCGCAGGACGATCACGTCGGCGTAGCAGCTGAGCGTCCTGACCGTGTCGGGCAGGCTCTCGCCTTTGGCCACGGACGAGTACTTCACTTCGCTGATGGGAATGACCGCCCCGCCGAGCCGCTGCATGGCCGCGTTGAAGGACGAGGATGTCCGGGTGGACGGCTCGTAAAAGAGGTTCGCCAGGATCTTGCCCTTCAGCAGATCGAACGTGCCGACGCGCTCGACCATGATCCGCATTTCGTGGGCGACGCCGAAGATGTAGTCCAGGTCGGCCCGGCTGAACTGCTTGACCGTCAATATATCCTTGCCGTACCACGGCGCCCGCTGTTGGTCGCCGAACGGCAGGAAGGGATTCTTGGATTTAGTGGGCATGTTCGCTCCTTGTCAGGAAAACTATATCGCCGGACGGCGCGCGCTGTCAACGAAAAAGGAGCCGGCCGCCTCGATCGGCGGCGGGAGCCCGGGCGCCGTCATCCGCGGCGGACGGACAGCCGGGGACGGCAGGACCGTCAAGGGACGAGCCTTCGGCTCGCCACTCGCCCGTGGCTTATATCCACGGGCGAGTACGGCGGAAGTGGACCCCCGTGTAAAGCCCGGGGCCCCAGCCGCCGACGACGGGGCTTTCCAGAAGCGGCCGGAAAATGTAAAATAGAAGCGAGGAGAAATGAGATGAGCGATCAGACATATAAATGCCGCGTTTGCGACCGACAGGTCACGACCGACAAAGGTCAGCCCGTTCCCGTCTGCTGTAAGAAGGAAATGGAGCCCATGCCGTTCTGCACGGCCGTTCCCACGGCGGAGATGGCCCGCAACTACGCGGAGGACGAGCCCTGCCTCGACGGGACGGCGCGCCGGGAGAAAAAATAAGCCATCATTTGAGATCCCCGGCGGTTCGGGCGCCGCGCCGCTTCACGGCCGCTGTCGCATAATGCTGTGCACCGAGCCAAAAAAAAGGACGGCTCCCAAGAATCGTCCCTTTGTTCAATCCCTTATTAGATAAGATCTTCATCGTCGGCCGGGACTTGCTCCCGCGGCCGGCGGGCTCATGTTATTGCGGCTCGGACGTTTCCGGCTTGGGCGCGCCTTCGCCTTCCGGAACCGAGCCCTCGGGAGCCGGACCGTCGGCATCGGCCGGCTTCTCACCCCCCAGACGCCGGCGCCGTTTTTCTTCCCGCTTCTTCAGGCGATCGAGCTCTTTATTCCGTTTCGCGCTCTTATAAGCCCTCTTGCTCTTTGCCAAGGGTCCTCCTTCCACTCTTCGCCGCCATCATAGGCCAAGCGGCACCACGCCGCAAGTCCGGATCGCGGAGTCTGCTTGAAATGAAAAAGGGGACGGCTTCAGAAGCCGTCCCCTTTTTTGTCTTCGTTCCCGGGGACTCGAACAGGAATCCAGAAATGGCCTTGGGCTGTCCCCGAAGGATTTGACCGGATAGGATCAGTTTCAGAACCGGCGTCCGCCGCCGAATCCGCCACGACCGCCGCTGGGGCGTCCGCCGCCGAATCCGCCGCCGCTCCGGGGGCTGTCCGTCCGGGGCTTGGCCTCGTTGGCGGTCAGGTTGCGGCCTTTCATGTCCTTGCCGTTCATGGCGGCGATGGCCTTGTCGGCCTCTTCCTTGTTCGGCATCTCGACAAAGCCGAATCCGCGGGATTCACCGGTGTACTTTTCCTTGATGATCGCCGCGCTCTGGACCGTTCCGAAAGCGGCGAAGGCGTCCTTCAGTTCGGTTTCCGTTACGTCCCTGGAAATGTTGCCTACGTAGATGTTCATACTCGTCTCCTTTGATGTGGGTTCGACCCGGGGAGGCAAATCCCCGTTCGCCCTTAAAAATGTGATCCAAATAAAGGAGAGGAGTATGTGACCGATCAGGGCCCGTGCCCCTTCCTTTATCCGTTCCGTATATTAAAAAAACTCGCCCCAACGGGGCAACTCATAGTATATCCCGACCCAGGCCGCAAAAACAAGCGATTTTTTCAATCGGCCCAGAGGGATCGCCCGGGATCAGGCAGAAAAAGCCCGCTCCGGGCCTCCTCGAGCATCTGGGCGACCAGGAGGTTCCAACTGATGAAATCGGGGGCGGCCAGCGGAGCGCCGGTGTCCGCGTGGTAGTTCTCGTGCATCATCCCGTTCCCGGCCAGATCATCCAGGCAGAGCCGGGTGACCTTCGCGGCCGTATCGATGGCGGCGTCCGGATAGCCGTAGCGGATGAGCGCGTGCATGATCATCCAGTTCGCGTGCGGCCAGACGGGGCCCTGCCAATTGGAGTACGGCTTGAGGACGTTCTCGTTGTTGTAGAGCGGCTCGTCCGCGGCCAGGGAGCGGATGCCGTGGGGGGCCCAAAGCCTGCCCGGTTCGAGCACATAGCGGTTGATCATGGCCCGCGCTTGCTCTCTCGAAGCCAGCCCGGCCCAGAGCGGCACTTGATTGCTGTAGGTGATGCAGCGGACGCGGGTTTTTTCGACGGCGTCGTAGTTATAGTAGGTAGCGTCGGCGGGGTCCCAGAGATGGGCATTGACCGCTTCGGCCAGGCGCGACGCCCGCCGGCGGAACCCCCGCGCGTCTTCCCCTTGGCCGATCCGCTCCGCGATCGAGGCTATGGCCCGGTAATCGAGGACCATAAAGGCGTTGACGTCGGCGCCGGCGACGCTGTTGTGATAGCGCCGGATCAAGGCCGGATTGTTGTCGGCCCCGGATTCCAGGCTGTCCCACCATTTGACAAGATTCGTCGCGGGATCCGTCATCTTCCGTTCGCGGTAGGTGACGCAGGCCTTCATCTTCTCCCAGACGGGCGAGATCCAGCTGAAATCGCCGAGTGACAGCGACGCATAGTAAGCCGCCTGTCCCATGAGAGGCTTGATGTGGTAAAGGCGGGCGTCGCGCCCGGCCCACGGCCGGATCCCGCCCGGCGTATGGCCGTCCGGCTCCGTATGATGGAGGAAGTTGAGGCACCAGTTCTTGAGGTAGATCCCGTCGGCCTTGTCCGCGGAGATAAGGTGAAGACCGACAAAAAAAGCGTCCCAGTCCCAGAGTTCCTCGTAGACGCCGTTGGGCACGATGTAGTCGTAGGGAAGAGCGCCGTTGGCCCGGCGGATGACCCGGCTCTTGAGCGAGCCGATCCGTTCTTGCGCGGCGGCGGAGAGTTGATCGAGGGTCATGTCGGTCAAATCCTGATGAAGATCTTCTTCTTGTCACCTCTTCTCGTAGGCCGGCCGCTTCGGATTGACCGGCGGGTTCTTTCCCAGGGCCTTCAAGACCTCTTGGATCGCCCGTTCGAGCTGCGGATCGACACCCTTGGCCAGCTGGGCCGGATCGTCGATGACCTCGATATCGGGATCGACGCCGTGGCCTTCCTTGAACCATTTCCCGTCCGGGTCGTACATCCGGAACGTCGGGACGGTTACGGCGCCGCCGTCGATCAATCCGGGCACACCGCTCATGCCGATCAATCCGCCCCATGTCCTCATCCCGACGAGCGGCCCCAGTTTCGCTTTCCGGAAATAGTCCGGGAACGCGTCGCCGCCGGACCCGCTCCAGCCGTTGATCAGCATGACCTTGGGGCCGAAGTTGGCGAAGGGGGGCCACTGCCAGGTCATCCCGTCCCGCACCGCCCAGAACGCCAGCGGTTTCCGGTCCAGCAGTTCGATGAAGCGGTCGGGGATCTGTCCCCCGTTATTGAACCGCTCATCGATGATCAATCCGTCCTTTTTGTACTGGGCCGCGAATTGCCGGATCAATTCCGTCTGCCCGTCGACCCCGGTGCTAGGCACGTAAATATATCCGATCTTTCCCTTCGTCGCGTCCTCGACGCGTTTCCGGTTGGATTCGATCCAGGCCAGGTTCCTGAGTCGCGTTTCGTCGCCGAGCGCTTTGACCACGATCTTCCGGGCGCCGTCGAAGCCCGGCTTGTCGTTGACGGTCAGCTCGATCGTCAGGTTGGCCAGCCCTTCGAAAGCCGCCCAGGGATCGACGCGGATATCGAGCGGTTCCCCGTTCACGGCGAGAATGGTGTCGCCTTCCTTCACCTTCAATCCCGGCATCTGGAGGGGCGAGCGGACCTCGGAATCCCAAGGCGCCCCGTTGACGATCTTCTTGATCCGATAGGCGCCGTTGGCGATCTCCCAATCGATCCCCAGATAGCCGACGTTCCTCGGGGCCGCCTCGTCGGTATCGCCGCCGCCGTTGTAAGTGTGCGAGGAGTTCAACTCGGCGATCAATTCGCCGATCAAATAATTGACGTCCCAGCGCGTGATGCAGGCGTCGATCAGTTTCCGGTAGCGCTCTCCGACGGCCTTCCAATCGACTCCGTGCATGTTCGGATCGTAGAAAAAGTCGCGCTCCAGCCGCCAGACATCGTTGAAGATCTGCTTCCATTCCGCGCACGGCTCCACCGTCATTTCGAGCTGGGCCGTCGGCATCATCTTCGTCATTTTCTGGCCCGGAGCGACATCCACGACGGAGAACGCCCCGCCTTTCCCCACCAGCATCTTCTTGCCGTCGGCGCTGACCATGAACAGGTCCGCGTCGTCGATGATCGTCTTTTCTTCGCGGGCTTCCAGATCATAGAAAACGACCGGTCGGACGGGAGCGGCCGCTCCCGTGTTCGGCTGCCGATGAAAGATCACTTTCCCGGAAACGGCCACGAGCGAACCGTAGTTGCCGGGAGCGGCGGGCAGGACGACCAGCCGGCTCTCGAAATTGTCCAGGGTGATCTTGACTTCCTTGGCCTTCTCCTTGTCCTTGGCCTCGTCCTTTTTCTGGTCCTTATCGCCTTTCTCGTCCTTCTTGGCCGCCGGTTCCTCTTTTTTCGGTTCGTCCTTTTTGATGGCAGCCGTGTCGTTTTTCGGGGCCAGAGGGGAGGCGACGTCCTCGGTCAAGGCCACCGCGGCGATGTTCGTCGTGTTGGCATAGATGAAGGTATTGTCCACGTCGCCGTACAGCGGATTGAACGTCCGGTTCGTCGCGAAATACAGGTATTTCCCGTCCGGATCAAAGACGGGATTCGCATCGTTGTAATAGCCGGAGGTCACCTGCCGCGACCGGTTCTCTTTCAGGTCATATAAAAAAATGGCCGAACTCCGCGTATCGAGGTCGCGCGCATAGGCCAACCAGCGGCCGTCGGAGGACCAGCTCGGGCTGAATCCCTGAAGATTGCCTTGATAGAAGTACAGCCCTTGATCCACTTTCGTGGTCTTGTTGGTCTCGAGGTCGAAGATGAAGATCTCCATGGCCTTGTCGATGAAGGCGATCTTCTTGCTGTTGGGGGACCAGGACAATTGATAGCGATAGCCCGGGCCGTAGGAAGTGAGTTTCTTCTCTTCGGCGGGCTTCTCCAGGTCCTTGATCGTCAGTTCGTACTCGCCCGATCGGTCGCTCCAATAGGCGACGAACTTCCCGTCCGGCGACCAGGCCGGATAGCGTTCGGCCGCGCCGGAGCTCTTGGTCAAGTTGTAGATGGGGCCGTTCTCGGCCGGGACCGAGAAGATCTCGCCCCGAGCCTCGACCACGGCACGCTTGCCGTCGGGAGAAAGCGAGCCACCCTGGATCCGGGCCGCGACTTTTTCAACCTTGGGCATCAGGGTGATCTCGTCCGTCACCAGTTTCACCGGAACCTCGCGGTATTTTTCATCGGCCAGGTTCAAGAGATACAGCCGGCCGCCGTTCTCGAAAACGATATCCGAGGGACCGAGGGACGGAAAGTGGATGTCGAAATCGGCGAACTTGGTGATCTGCTTGTCCTTCTTCGCGGCGAGATCGTACGACCAGATGTTGGCCCGCAGGTCCGGGCCGCGGTCCGAGAGATAATAGATCTTCGTCCCGGACCACATCGGGAATTCGTCGTTGGAGACGTTCTTGGAGATGTTCTCAGCCGCGTTCTTCTCCAGATCGAAGATCCAGATGTCCGCTTGCCATCCGCCGCGATATCGTTTCCATGTCCGGAAGGCCTGGCTGAGCGGCGTATAGGCGATCTTTTTTCCATCGGGCGAGAGCGAGGCCATTTCTCCATAGGGAATGGGGAGTTTATCGGGCAGGCTGCCGGCCACCCCGACCTTATAGAATTGATTGAATCGCTGTTTTCCGCTGGCCATGGACGAAGCGTACAGTAGGCTTTTCCCGTCGGGATACCAATCGATGAGCCGGTCGCTCATCCCATGGTGAGTCACCCGGTTCGGAACTCCTCCAAGAGCGGGGACGACATATACGTCGAAGTTGCCGTTGTAGATCGCGCTGAAAGCGATCTCCGAGCCGTCTGGCGAGAATTTGGCGAAGAGCTCCTGCCCCGCCGGGGAGCTCAATTTAAGGGCCGTCCCGCCGTCCTTGGGAACGACCCACAGGTCTCCGCCGTAGGTGAAAACGATATGCGTCTTCGAAACGTCCGGGTTTTGCATCATCCGCGCGTCGACCTGGGCCCAAACCATGCCGCCGAGGACCACGGCCGCGAAGGCCAGCGCATAGATCTTTTTCATGACACACCGCCTTTCCGTTGATTTTTGGCCAAGAATCAGCCTCTTTCTATTATACGCAGCAAAATCATAAAGGGTTCGTCCCAAAACGCGACGTGCAGCAAACGATCGAATCTCCGGTCATCACCTGCGCTTGGGCTTGAAGTTGGGCCGAGCGGGCCGAGGAAACCGACGATCTCGCCCGGGGCGAGCTCGAAGGAGATGCCGTCCACGGCGCGAACCTCCTTCTTCGGACGATGGACGAGGCTCCGCAACGCCGCGCGCACACCGGCTTCACGCTCGCTGATGATATAGGTTTTGCGGAGATCGCGGGTCCGGACGGCGGGCAGCGTTTCCATCGCCTCATGGTATTCTTCTTGAATCCGAAAAATCAAGTTCTCGGGGCCTCCATCCGCTCCGTTGTTCAGGCGGCCAGATGAGACCGCGAAATCCTTTAACCAGCGCTGCGGATCCAGACGAGGACGGGATTCCCCGTATAGGGGAGGCCGGCGACAAGCGGCCCGCCTTCGGCCGACTCCCGCGACACCCACTGCAAAGTCACGGCGTCGAGGATTTCGATCATATAGCGCCCGAGCGGAACATCGATGACCATTTGGCTGGGGAAGACGGCGCCCGACGGGGCCAGCGGCTCGCACCACAGGCATTCGGAGTCCCGCCCGGCCAAGAAGCCGAACCGTCCGACCCAGGTCGGCAGGCTCCGGACGAGCGATGCGCGACCCCGTTTCATCGTCCCCGGATCGAGCGCTGCCGGAAGCGGAGACCGCGGGCCCGCCTTCTCGAACGCGACGCGGATCCGGGAGCGTGTTTCTCGAGCCGATAGCCCGCGTTTGTTCATTTCAAGTACGCCCCTAAGCCCGCCTTCGTGATCTCTTCCGGCCTCGGCAGATTCACGATCTCAACCCGCCCCGTTTCTTCCACCTTTTCATTATAGGCCCCGAGAATCGCGCCCATGGCCTGAAGATGGATCCCGACCCGTTTCGCCAGCGGCCACGCGCCGTCGCTGATCGGATCGCCGGGCGATTCCCTTCTCGAGGCCGGGTTGGGCGTTTCGAACAGGAACGCTCTGGCCTGCGTCGCATCTCCCCATTCCCGGTGGGAGAGCCCCCGGAAGAGGGCCGATGATTCTTCGAGTTTCATGACCAGGCCCGCCGCTTCAAGGACGAGAACGGCTTCGGCCCCGAGCTCGGCGTTCTTCGGGTTGGCCACGACCATCATCGCCAGCCGGCTTTCCGGTGGGGCTTCATGAAGGTCGAAGGCCAGGTCCACGTTCTCCTTTTTGAGAAGAGCGACGACGGCAGAAGCGATCCTCTGGGTCAGATTCCCGTCGGCCTTGCCCGGATACTGCCGGTCGAGGTCGCGCGGAGATCTCTCCGTCGCCGAATCCTGGGACGCCGCTTTCGCGCCGGGAGGGTCGGGCTCTCCTTGATGCTCGGGCCGGGTCAGCCGCGCCCCGATCGAGAATGTCCTCTCCCCTCCCGCCGTCTTGACCGCGAACGACCTCGGCCCGCCCGGCCCGGCGGGGTCCTGAGAGGTGATCGCGGAGTTGTTCGCATAGGGAATGACGATCAGGCGGCCCCGCGCGACCCGGGCCTTTTCGACGAGAACGATCGCCGCCATGATCCCCGCGATCTCGTTGGCGTGGGTTCCTCCGGACACGAAGATCGTCCCCCCGGGCTCCCATCCTTCGTTGACATAGACGGCCGTGTCACCGGGAGTTTGGGCGAGACCGGGCAGATAATCGGACAGCATTTTGACCTTGACCCCGGGTCCCGGCCGCACATCATGCGTTGCCGGCGCGGTATCCGGGATCCGTATTTGGGCCGCTGCTACGCCCGCGACGACGCCTATGAAAAACAAGGCCGCCCGAATTCGCCTGTCAAGGGACGAGCCTTCGCGGCGGAAGTGGACCCCCGGGCAATGCCCGGGGCACTCACCCGCGATGTAAATACGCGGCTGAGTACGGCGGAAACGGATCCCCAGACAAAGCCTGGGGCCCCTGCCGCCGCCCCGGCCGCC
>JAUYDS010000136.1 GCA_030691735.1 Candidatus Aminicenantota bacterium | reverse complement strand
TTTTGGCTGATCCTCGCGCCGATCATCTTAGCGGTTTATCAGATCCCGGCCGTCGCGGTGTATTATTTCTGGAAGAGAAGAAAGAGGAGATCCCAAGCGGATCAAGAGGATCAGGGGGAAACCGACTCGCAGTAATACGGTCGTCTAAAATATTCCCGAACATTTATAATCTCCCTTCTATAATCCCCCCCGATCCCCCTTTAGAAAAGGGGGAGGTCCGTTAATCCCCCTCGATTCCCCTTTAGGAAAGGGGGAGGTCTGTTAATCCCTATTTAGAGAAGGCGCGGCCCCGCCGTCCACCTTTAGAAAAGGGGGAAGCCCCTTAATCCTCCTTTTCCAAAGGGTATTTTTCTCCACTTTCCTTAAACGATCTTTTCCTCCCCCTTTTCTAAAGTGGGGACAATAATTCCCCCCTTTCCTAAAGGGGGGTGAGGGGGGATTACCTTCCGTGAGAGAGAAATCTCTATCCATACGTCTAAATAATTAGTGAGATCCAACCGTCAGCTTTTTTATGACGTTAAATTAAAGGTCCATTCTCGCAAGCTCAGAAAAGACATGACCGATGGCGAAAGGCGATTATGGTCAAAAATAAGAAGAAAACAGCTCCATGGTCTTCAATTTTATCGTCAACGGATCATCGGAGAATTCATCGTGGATTTCTATTGCCCTAAAGCTAAACTCATAATCGAATTGGATGGGGGCCAGCATTTCGCCCTGGAGGCTGCCGGCAAAGATGAAGTCAGAGATGCTTACTTCAATAAACTTGGATTATCGGTTCTGCGATTTAATAACGCGGAAATATTTATAAACATAGATGGGGTCGTCGAAAATATTCTTGAGCATTTATGAGCCCCGTTTATAATCCCCCTCTATCCCCCTTTAGAAAAGGGGGAGACTTGCTACCCCCTCCATCCCCCTTTAGGAAAGGGGGACATAGAAAGATCCCCTTTTATCGGGGATGCGGTCTGCAGGATGTAATCATATTCCGAAGACGCGTTCTGACGACTCCCTATACCTTATCCCCCCTCAAATAAGGGGGGCCCCGAAATATGTAAGCGTTTTCGGGGTGGCGTGGCGCCCCCGACGGGATTCGAACCCGTGTTGCTGCCTTGAAAGGGCGGTGTCCTGGGCCTCTAGACGACAGGGGCGGAGAAAATGAGCCGTGCTGGGCTCGAACCAGCGACACCCGGCTTAAAAGGCCGGTGCTCTACCACTGAGCTAACGGCCCAAAAAAGGGCAATTATTTATAGCGGATTACGTCCACTCAGTCAAGACAAAATAAATCGGGGCCCGACCCTGACGCCGGCCCATTCGCCGGGCTTCACCCCGGCTTTCGGGCGACCGCCAAGCTCCGGCCCCGAATCGATCTGACTTCCGGAATTCTTAGATCTGTTCGAACTTCGTGATGATCCAGCGGCCGCGATGGGAAATGTTCGCCGCCTCGTCCTTGAGGTTATACATCCGTATCGTGATCTTGAAGTTCTTGACGGCCCCGCCTTTTTCCTTGATCTGGACTTCGACTTCCTTGGAGTTGACTTCGCCCTTCAAATCGCGGACATTCGGGAGCTGGCCGGCTCCCAGCGAGAAGGTCGTGATCTCCTCTTCCCTGGCGGTAGCGGCCTTGGCCTCCCCGTACTTCCTGATGATATCCTGATGGATTTTGTACTCGTCGTCGTACTTCGTCTGCGCCGCGTCCATTTTCGCCTTCGCGGCGGCCTTGGCGGCCGCGGTCCGGGCGGAGTTGTATTCGTCCTTCGCCACGTCCAGGGCGTCCTTAGCGTCCAGCGTCACGGGGACGTGCACGTCCTGCTGTTTCTTGAGATCGACCTCGGCTTTGGCCAATTCGGCCAGGGAGGCGGGTTCGATCTTGGTTTCGCCGGCCTTCGTGATCGTCCAACTCGCCGCCTCGATCTTGAGGGGATCGACGGCCATGGTCGACATCGTGCTCACATCATTGAGGCTGACGGCATGGAAATAGCTTTTCAGCAGCGACTGTTCGGGATTGGATTTGCAGCTTTGCAGCGATATCAGGGCCAGGACGACACCCACTGCGATGAGACTCTTTCTCCTCATAATTCCTCCTTGTCGAAAATACTCTTATTACTCTTATTATTCCGAATTTTACTCGATTTGCAAGCGAAAAAGCAAGGGGAAGGTTTATTCCATGTTGAATTTGTGCCCTTCTTTATCTTGTGCTATAAAAAGGGCGTCGGGGAATAGCTCTTTCACAATCTAATATCATCGAAGCGAGCTTATCCATGCCAAAACCGGGAATCATAAAATCCATTCTCGCCAAGCACGACCGGGACAAGTCCCTCCTCATCGAGATCGTGCGGGACGTCCAGGCCGCGCTCGGCTGGGTGTCGCCCGCCGCCATCGCTTAGATCGCCGGGGCGCTCGACGTCTCCAAGGTCGATGTCGAAGGCGCGGCGAAGGCGTATGTTCTTTCCATCCGCGGTTATCATTGGGACCTAGGCGCGGGCCTCTCCCCTCAAGCCGAAGAGAACCTGAACCTGGCTTTGGACCTCGTCCAGAAATTCCTCGATACTATTTAGCTCCCAATAATCCCCCCTCACCCCCCTTTAGAAAAGGGGGGAATATTAGCACCCCCCTTTTTCAAAGGGGGGGGAATTAAGGTTAGTGTCCCCGAATTTCCCAGTGTCCCCGGATCTCCACCCGCCTTTTCTAAAGTAGAAAAATCCGTTCCCCGCCTTTTCTAAAGTAGGAAAATCCGTTCCCCCCCTTTTCTAAAGGGGGGTGAGGGGGGATTATTGGGCATCCCCGCTTTTTGAGCTATAATACACGCCGACAACGCCATGCCCACCAAAGAAGTCATCGTCCTCCAGGACCTCCTCGGCACGAACAAAAAGATCGCCGCCGAGATCCGGACCGAGCTCGAGAAACGCGGCATCCTGGCCGTCAATCTGATGAGCTCGCCGGGCGCCGGCAAGACCACTCTCCTCGAACAGATCGTCGTGCGGCTGAAAGCGGAATTCCACATGGCGGTCATCGAGGGCGATATCGAGACCGAGCGCGACGCCGAACGGATCCGGGCCAAGGGCGTGCCCGCCTGGCAGATCACGACGGGCGGCGCCTGCCATCTCGAGGCAAAGATGATCGGCCGGATCCTCCCGGCCGTGGACCCCGGCCTCGATTTCCTGTTCATCGAGAACGTCGGGAATCTCGTCTGCCCGGCGAGCTACGAACTGGGAGAACATCTCCGCTGCGTCCTCCTCTCCACGCCCGAAGGGGACGACAAGCCGAAAAAATATCCGAAAGCCTTTATCACGTCCGATGTCCTCGTCCTGACCAAGGCCGACCTCCTGCCCTACCTGCCCTTCGACATCGACAAGGTCGTCCGCGAGGCGCTCGATCTCAATCCCAAGCTCCGCGTCTTCGTCACGTCCGCGGTCACCGGCCAGGGTTTGGACGAGCTGATCTCCCACTTTCGCCGTTCGCGCGAAGAGCTCCGCGGCCGCCATGCATGAGCTTTCGATCGTCGCCAGCCTCTTCGAGACGCTCCTCGAACAGGCCCGCGCGCACGACGCCCGCGAGGTCACGCGCGTCCGGTTGAAGGTCGGCCTCCTGTCGGGGATCGTTCCCGAACTCCTGGCGTCGGCCTTCGACATGTATAAAAAAGGGACGATCGCCGAAAACGCCGTCCTTGAGGTCGAGACCGTTCCGCTGGAGGTCCGCTGCCGGACCTGCGGCGTCGAAAGTCGCAACGCGAATTTCGTCCTCACCTGTCCGTCTTGCGCTTCCGTCGATCTCGAGATCGTCCAGGGCACGGAGATCTTCCTGGAGAAAATCGAGCTGGAGATCGATGAGCGGGCCTCCGGAAAAACGGGCTGACGATCTTCCTTCCGCCTCCCCGAGGGAAGCGAAATGGGGAGTCAATCCTTTTTTCCATAAACCCCCGGGATTCTGCTATAATATTGCCTCATTTTCAGCTTTGTTTTAATCCGAAGGAGTCATTCATGAAAACGCTCCAAGAGATATCCTGCAAGTCTGTCCTCAACGAAGCCCAGATCCGGAAGATCGAGGAACTCATCCTCGCTCACGGACGCTACACCCAGACGGCGGTCCGCGAGGAACTGAACTGGTACTGCGCCGGGATGGCCATGAACGCCTTCTATTTCAAGACGACGCCCGTCGAAACGGTGGCCAAGCACATCGAAGCCCTGATGGCCGCCGAGATTCTGGCGACGGTCAAACAGGAAAAGATCGTCAAGATCGATTTCGAGACCGAGCACGCCGACGAGGCGATCTACATGGTCGACGACTATCACTATCGCGCGCTCGAGATCGAACACCGGATCGAGGAGAGATACCCCGATTACAGGCTCCAATGCTACCGGACCTCGCGCAAGGCCGCCGGCCTCGAGTATCTGCGAATGTATGTGGTCACCCGGCCCGTTTACCCCATGGAATCAGGGCTTGCCGACGAGACGGACATCCACAAGCTCGCCGACAAGTCGTTCCTGGCCTCGGTCCCCGAGGAAACCCTGCAGCGTTTCCAGAAGCTCGTCAAAGAGCACCGGGGATGGGAGAGCCCGCTCTTCGACATTTCCCTCGATCACAAGACCAAGGAGCTGCGGCTCATGATCATCGTCAACCGCGACTCCTGCCGGCGCTTCTTCTCGAACATCTCGGACGTGCTCAACTCGCACGGCCTCGTCTCCAACCGCAAATACATCGAGCAACTGGCCAACGGCAAGACCATCGTCTCCATCTATCTGGACAATATCGCGGACGAACGGCTCATCCAGGAGATCGTCGAGGACATCAGCCAGGTCTACGCCATCCCGGAGAGCGCGCTGTCGCAGCTCTTCCGCGAAGGGAAGCTCAACGCCCAGGAGATGGTCTTCGGCGTGTCCGCCTGGAGCTTCAGCCACCAATTCCTGAGCGGATTCAATGAGGAATATCTCAAGCTGTCCGCGGCCATGAAGGATTCGCCCGAGCTCCTCGGCATCCTCCGGACGATGAAGACCAAGTTGGTCAAGGACACGTATCAGGAATCCCGCGTCTGGGACGCTTTATGCGTCAATCCCCTCTATATCAAGAAGGCCTTCACGCTCTTCGACAAGAAGTTCAATCCATCCCGCAAAAACCATGCCGTCGACGCCGAAATAGCCGATCTGAAGAAGGACATCCTGCGCAACATCCCGATCGACATCGACCGGAACATCTTCTTGATGGTCTGTCTGTTCATCGAAACGACCCTGCGGACGAACTTCTACATCAAGGAAAAGACGTCCCTGACCTACATGTACGACCCGAAGTTCCTGGACAAGGTCGATTATCCCGAAACGCCCTTCGGCATCTTCCATGTCGTCGGCGCCGAGTTCCGGGGGTTCCACATCCGCTTCCGGGACATCGCCCGCGGCGGCATCCGCATCGTCAAATCGCCCAATCTCCAGACGTATCTGAACAACTCCGACCTCATCTTCGACGAGAACTACAACCTGGCCTGGACCCAGCAGCGCAAGAACAAGGACCTGCCGGAGGGCGGTTCGAAAGGCACGATCCTCCTCAATTGGGGCTACATGGACAAGGCCCACGCCTGCTTCAAGAAGTACGTGGACGGCCTCCTCGATCTGATCCTCCCGAACGCGGCCATCGTGGATACCTACGGGAAGCCGGTCATCCTTTTCCTCGGCCCGGACGAATGGACGGCCGACCTGATGGAATGGGCCGCCCAGCGGGGCCGACAGCGCGGCTACGCTTTCTGGCGGGCTTTCTCCACGGGCAAGCCGGTGACCATGGGCGGCATCCCCCACGATCTCTATGGGATGACGACGAACTCGATCCACCAGTTCGTCCTGGGCAGCCTGGACAAGCTCGGGCTCAAGGAAGCGGCCATCACGAAAGTCATGACCGGCGGCCCGGACGGCGACCTCGGTTCGAACGAGATCCTCATTTCCAAGGACCGTATCCTGGCCATCGTCGACGGCTCGGGCGTCCTGTACGATCCCGAGAGCCTCAACCGCAAGGAGCTCGTCAAGCTGGCCAGGGCCCGCAAAATGGTCGAGGCCTTCCCCAAGGAGAAGCTGTCGACCGGCGGCTTCCTGGTCAACGTCAAGGACCGCGACATCACCCTCCCCCACGGCGAAAAGGTCGAGAACGGTCTCGAGTTCCGCAACATGTTCCACCTCCACCCGCTCTTCAAGGCTGACATCTTCGTCCCCTGCGGCGGGCGGCCGGCCTCGATCACCATCAACAATTGGACGACCTATCTGAACGACGGCGGCGAACCCCGGTTCAAGGTGATCGTCGAGGGCGCGAACCTCTTCATCACCCAGCAGGCGCGCCTCCGGCTCGAAGAGAAGGGCGTCGTCCTCTACAAGGACGCCTCGGCCAACAAAGGCGGCGTCACCTCCTCGTCGCTCGAGGTCCTGGCCGGTCTGGCCCTGACGGACAAGGAGTTCGAAGAGCTCATGTGCGTCAAGAACGGCATCCTCACCGGGTTCCGCAAGACCTACATCGACGAGATCATCCAATCCGTCAAGGACAACGCCGACCAGGAGTTCGAGATCATCTGGAAGGAGAATAAGGCCAAGGGCATCCCGCGGGCGGTCCTGACCGACGTCGTCTCGGAGAAGATCAATCAGATCAAGGACGCCATCGCCGCTTCGGGGCTCTTCACCAGCAAGGTCCTGGTGAAGAAGGTCATCGCCAAGGGCGCGCCGCCGGTCCTCGTCGAAAAAATCGGCGTGGACAAGATCCTCAAGCGCCTTCCCGAGGCCTACCAGAAAGCGCTCTTCGCCTCCCGCCTCGCCGGCGCCTATGTCTACAAGCACGGCTTGGACGCGGACGAAATCGACTTTTTCGAGTTTATCAAGGGAATCTAGAGTTGCGTTTCAATCACGGCTTTACAATAATCCTGGAACTGTCATTCCCAATCCTTGAACCGTCATTCCCGCCCCTGCCTCCGCAGGGGTAAACTTGTCCCCACGAAAGTGGGGAGCGGGAATCCAGCCCGTTCGGCCAGTAACCTGGATCCCCGCCTCCGCGGGGATGACAAGAGGGACCGCGGGGATGACAAGGGCATGACGCTTTTTCCCCGTCATTCTCTTTTTCCCCGTCATTCCCTTTTTCCCCGTCATTCCCGCGAAAGCGGGAATCCAGACGTCGTTCCCACGTAGGTGGGAATCCAGGTCTTTTCAAGCTGTTTTCCGGATCAAGTCCGGAATGACAATATTGTAAAGCCATTGTTGATACACCACACTAAGGATTGAACCCCCGGCCTGACCTCAGATAAGCCAAGGCGTAGGCGATCTGACCCACCGATAGGGATTCATCGTTCGGGGAATAATAGAGCGGTCTGAGAACCTTGATCCCCTTGTCCGT
>JAUYDS010000102.1 GCA_030691735.1 Candidatus Aminicenantota bacterium | reverse complement strand
GGCCGGGGGGCATCCTCTTCTCATCGATCTCAAGTACAGGGAGGAGATCGAAAGCTTGAACCCGGCGGTCGGTCTGAAGGAGCTTTTATCCAGGCATCCGGAGGACGTTTGCCGCATCGAGAGCGGGGATGCGGGGATCCTCAGAGACATGGACACTCCCCTGGAATATGAAGATTCTAAATAAATTGTAGTGTCCGCAAAGGTATTCCCGCCGACCTTGTCTAATCCCAATGTGAATGAATGGGAAGATTTTTTTTCCGGATGCGTCTAAATGATGTGCGCGGATAACCGCGCGCGTATGCGTGTTGAAGCTCAATTCTAAAAAGGAGGTTTTTATGAAGAAGAGCTTGATCCTTATGTTGGTTTTGTTGACGACGGGAATCCTGGCCATGGCCGCCGCCGTCAACGTGACGGGCACGTGGGAAATGACCACGGTCAGTCAGCGCGGCGAACGGAAGAACGACGTCACCTTCAAACAGGAAGGCGAAAAGCTGGCGGTGTCCATGATGATGCCCGGACGCCAGGGCGCCGAGCCGACCGAAGTCAAGGGCGAAGGCACGGTCAAGGGCAACGACATCGAGTGGAAGATCACCCGCACCACCCAGCGCGGCGAGTTCACCACGACCTACACGGGCAAGATCGCCGACGACAAGAACATGGCCGGCACTTCGGAAATGGGCATGGGCGATCAGACCATGAAACAGGAATGGAAGGCCGTTAAGAAGTAACTCTGAAGAATTCCTTTTCTTGATCTGTCCTTAACCGCGAGAATCCCCCTCGCCGACTCCCCCCCTCCGGGAGAGCGAGGGGGATTTCTCTTTTCGGGGGGGATTTCATTCTATCAGGCTGGGGTCGATTCTGGTATAATCTCCGCTTTCTGAGGGGGCCGAGGGGCCCTGTGAAACCGAGGGACCACCAGGCGGGTTATATTTCGAATAAAGAGGAAAGGGAAGAATTTTCGGCGACCTGCGTCTAAAAGGTGACGGAGGTCGAAGGCCGTGTTCATTTATGGAAGACAAGGCGCTCATCGTAGAAGCCCAGCGCGGCGGCCGCGAAGCCTTCGAGGCCATCGTCAAAAGGTATGAAAAGAAAGTGTTCCATCTTGCCTACGGTTTCGTTCAGGATCGGGCCGCGGCCGACGACCTGGCCCAGGAGATCTTCGTCAAGGTCTATTTCTCCCTGTCGAAATTCCATTTCAAGTCCGAGTTCGGCACCTGGTTCTACAGGATCGCCGTCAATCATATCAAGGACCATTTAAGAAAGGTGTCCCGGAGAAAAGAGGTCTCTTTGGAAGAGTTTGAGAACGTCCCGCTGGCCACGGACGACCAGGTCAAAGAGCGGGAGCAGAGTCAGGCCGACGATCTGAAAAAGAAGATCGTCTTCCGCGTCCTGGCCACTCTTCCCCAGAAATACCGGATGATCCTGACGCTCCGGGACGTCAAAGGGTTTTCCTATAAGGAGATCACCCGGGTTTTGAAGATCTCCCCCGGGACCGTCGATTCGCGGCTGCACCGGGCCCGTAAGCTGCTCCGGAAAAAAATGACGCCCTATCTGGGCGGGGAAGGAGGGGCATATGAGGTGTAAGGAAGCTCAAAAATGGATTCTCCGGTCTCTGGACGGCGCTTTGCCGGCCGAGCTGAAAAAGGACCTTGACGACCATGCCGGCGGTTGCGCGCGGTGCGCGAAACTGCGGCGGGATTACGGAACCATCCTCGGCCGCTTGAGGGAAGGCGGAGAGGTCGAGCCTCTTCCCTATTTCTGGCCGCGCCTGGACGCCCGGATCCGCGAGGAGGAACGCCAGGAGCCCTGGACGGTCTGGCTGAGATGGAGCCGGCGGGCCATTCCGGTCTCCCTGCTCCTCATCGGCTTCTTCATCGGGGCGATCGCCTTTCTCAGCCCGGCCATCGACGAGGAGATGAGCCAACCCGAAGCGCTCCTCCTGCGGAACGTCAATCCGCTGGCGGAGACCAACACTTTGTTCGAGGAACAGAAGATCGAGAATAAAAGCATGATGATCATGTTCGCCGGGAACGAGCAGCTTCCCAGCCGGAGATACGCGCCATGAAAAAATCCACGCCTTGGATCATCCTGACCCTTGTCCTGGTCTTTGCGGCCGGGGTCGTCGGCGGGGTTATGGGCGAGCGCTGGTGGTTCGCCAAGAGACCCCAGATGCGCCGGCCGGCCAACGCGGAGCGCTATCCCTCGCACGACCGCTGGGCCAAGGACCTCGGCCTGACGGCCGAGCAGCAGGAGAAGATCAGGGAGATCTTCAAGAAGACCGACGGCCGGATCAAGGAATTGCGGTCCGACCAATTCAAGCACATCGGGGAGATGCGGGACGAGATGAAAAAGGAGATCGACGTCGTCCTGACCCCCGAGCAACGAGCCAAGAACGAAGCCATGATCCAGAAGGCGAGGGAAGAACGCCGCAAAGAAAACGAAAAACGGGATAAGCAGAACGAATCCCCAAGAAATAGAAATCCAAAAAAGGAGAACGGCATTGAAAAAGAAAGCAGTCGTCGGAGCGGTGATCCTGGTGGTCCTCGTGGGAGCCATCCTGGGTTACACCCTTATTAAGAAGGGGAAGACCGCTCAAGTCAAATACCGGACGGAAGTCCTGGCCAAGGGCGACCTGGAATCCATGGTGACGACCTCCGGTTCGCTCAATCCGGTCGATACCGTCGACGTCGGAAGCCAGGTTTCGGGCAAGATCACCATCCTCGGCGCCGACTTCAACAGTAAAGTGAAGAAAGGTCAGATTCTGGCCCAGCTCGATCTGGAGCTTCTGAACGCGAAAGTGGACCAGGCGGAATCGAGCTATAAAAGCAGAGTGGCCTCTTTAGACCAGGCCAAATTGGCTCTCGATAACTCGCTGAAGAAGTTCAACCGCTCCAAGGAGCTGTTTGCCAAGAGCCAGATCTCGATCGAGGAAATGGAGACTGCCGAGAGCAACTACCTGAACGCCAAGGCGAACGTGGTCTCGTCCGAATCGGCGCTGTCCCAGGCCAAATCCTCCCTCAATTCGAGCAAGGTGGACCTGTCCTACGCCATCATCCGCTCGCCGATCGACGGCGTCGTGATCTCCCGGAACGTCAATATCGGGCAGACCGTGGCGGCCAGCTACCAGGCGCCGCTGCTGTTCAAGCTCGCCAGCGATCTAACCAAAATGCAGCTCCAGTGCGACATCGACGAGACGGACATCGGCAAGGTCAAGGAAGGGCAGAAGGTCCGCTTCAACGTGTCCGCCTATCAGGGCGAGACGTTCATCGGCACGGTCCGGCAGGTCCGCTATTCCCCGCAGACCGTCCAGAACGTCGTCACCTACGCCACGATCGTCGACGCCGAGAATCCCGACCTCAAGCTCATGCCCGGCATGACGGCCACGGTTCAGATCATCACCGGCGAGGCCAAAGGCGTTTTGAAGATCCCCAACGCCGCGATGAGGTTCACCCCTCCCCTCCCTCTGGACGAGGTCCAGAAGATTCTGGCTGACGCGGGAATCGGCGGTGGGCAGCGGGGCCAGGGCCAGCCCGGCCAGAAAACCGAAGCCGGCCAGGCCCAGACCGGCCAGCGGAGCGGCGGGATGCAGACAGGGACGGGTCAGGAACTTACGGCCGAGCAGCGAGCCCGTTTTGAACAGATGAGAAATCGGCCGCGCCAGGGCGGCAACGTCTGGGTGCTCGACGACCAGGGCAAACTCAAGCCCTATCTCGTCCGGACCGGCATCACGGACAACACCTATTCCGAGATCGTCCGCAGCGAATTGAAGGAAGGGATGAAGATCATCATCGGCCTGGAAACGCCTGTCGCTACGACACAGCAGGGCTTCGGGCAAAGCAATCCCCAGCAGATGATGCGGTTTGTGGGCGGCGGTCGGTAAGCCGCTTTTTTCCGGAATGACAACAAATGGATAACGTACTCATCCAACTCGTAAACCTGACCAAGACCTACCATATTGGAGAAACGGAGGTTCGGGCTCTCCGGGGCGTGAGCTACACGATCAAATCGGGAGATTTCCTGGCCATCATGGGACCCTCCGGCTCCGGCAAATCGACGATGATGAACATCATCGGCTGCCTGGACAAGCCGGACTCGGGCCAATATCTCTTCGAGGGGGCGGAAGTCTCCAAAATGGACAAGAACGAGCTGGCCCGGATGCGCAACAAGAAGATCGGCTTCGTCTTCCAGTCGTTCAACCTCCTCTCGCGGACGACCGCCCTCGAAAACGCCGAACTCCCGCTCGTCTATTCGAACGTTCCGGGCAAGGAACAGACCCAACGGGCGCTGGCCGCCCTCGAATCCGTCGGCCTCAAAGGCCGAGCCCATCACAAGACCAACCAGCTCTCGGGAGGCGAGCAGCAGCGCGTGGCCATCGCCCGGGCCCTGTTGAACAACCCGGCCCTCATCCTCGCCGACGAGCCGACCGGTAACCTCGATTCCAAGACGAGCGAAGAGATCCTGACCATTTTCCGCAACCTCAACCAGGACAAAGGCATCACCATCGTCATGGTCACTCACGAAGCGGACATCGGGGCCCAGGCCAAGAAGCGGATCTTCATGCGCGACGGCCAGATCATCCGCGAAGACGGGAATTAAGGAGACCATCATGTTATTCCGAATATTGCGCGTTTCGCTGAGGGCCCTCAGCCGGAACAAAATGCGGACGTTCCTGACCATGCTGGGCATCGTCATCGGCGTCGGCGCGGTCATCTCCATGGTCAGCATCGGCTCGGGGGCCAAGGCGGCCGTCGAAGAACGCTTCGCGGCCATGGGCACGAACCTGCTCTTCGTCAGCGGCGCCAGCAAGCGGGTCCAAGGCGTCCATTCGGGATTCGGCGGCTCCCAGACCCTGACGGTGGAAGACGCGAATGCCATCATCGAACGATGCCCGGCCGTCGAGGCGATATCGCCCAGCGTCGGCACCCGGGCCCAAGTCATTTATCTGAGCAAGAACTGGAACACGTCCATCCAGGGCACGGGCGAGAGGTATCCCGATGTCCGAAAATGGGAGATCGAGAGCGGGACCTATTTCGACGAGACCGCGGTCCGGTCCGCGGCCAAGGTCTGCGTCCTAGGGGCCGACGTGAAGAAGAACCTGTTCGAGGACGTCGACCCCATCGGCCAGACGATCCGGATTAAAAAGGTTCCCTTCATCGTCATCGGCGTCCTCAAGTCCAAGGGCCAGTCCGGCGGGTACGGCAGCCGCGATGACCAGATCTGCGTGCCGTACACGACCTGCATGAAGCGGCTCCAGAAGGCCGAGTTCCTGAGCTCGATCGACATTTCGGCCGCCACCTCGGCCCTGACGGCCCAGGCGAAGATGCAGATCACCGACCTCCTCCGCGACCGGCACCGGATCGCGCCCGGCTCCGAGGACGATTTCCAGGTCCAGGACATGGCCGAGATCGCCGAGGGCGCGGCGGCCACGACCGACGTCCTGACCCTCCTCCTCGGGAGCATCGCCTCGATCTCGCTGCTCGTCGGCGGGATCGGGATCATGAACATCATGCTCGTCTCGGTCACCGAGAGGATCCGGGAGATCGGCATCCGGATGTCGATCGGGGCCCGGGAAAAGGACATCCTGATCCAGTTCCTGGCCGAGGCCATCGTCTTGAGCCTCGTCGGCGGACTGCTCGGGATCGCCATGGGCGTCGGAGTGTCGAAGCTTCTCAAGTTCATCCCCCTGTTCGCCACGATCAAGACCGTCATCTCCATCCACTGGGTGGTGCTGGCGTTCGCCATTTCCGGCTCGATCGGCGTGTTCTTCGGATTCTATCCCGCGCGCAAAGCCTCCAAGCTCGATCCCATCGAAGCCCTGCGATTTGAATAAGAAGGAGATTTGATCATGTCCAAGAGAATCCTACCGCTCGGCATACTTATAGCGGCTCTCATCGCCCCTCTGTTCCTGGGCGCCCAACAGACGCCGCCGCCCGCCCAAGGCAAGACGCTCTCGCTGACCCTGGACGAGTGCATCGCCCGGACGCTGCAGAAGAACGTCGGCCTTCAGGCCGCCGTCCTGTCGCCGCAGCTGTCCGAGATGTCTTTGAAGCAGGCCGGCGAAAAATACTACCCCTC
>JAUYDS010000077.1 GCA_030691735.1 Candidatus Aminicenantota bacterium | reverse complement strand
TCACCACCGAAAAACAAACGTTGACGATCCAAACCAGTTCCGGAGGAACGACAAGCCCGAGCCCGGGTTCCTATCGTTACCCCAAAGGCAGCAGCGTCAGCGTCAGGGCCATCCCGGACGCCGGGTATCAATTGAGCTCTTGGTCGGGTGATGCTTCCGGAAATGCCACGACCGTGACCGTCACGTTGGATCGCGATATGACGATCCAGGCCAATTTCGCCGGCCAAATCACGCTGGTTATCCAAGCCGGTCCCGGAGGAACGACAGATCCGAGTCCGGGGACATATCGTTACGGTAGAGGCAGCCGGATCAGCGTCAGGGCCATTGCGGGGGCCGAGTTTCGATTCAGTGCTTGGTCGGGAGATGCTTTCGGAGATGCCAATCCCATCACCATCACCGTGGATCACGACATGACGGTCAAGGCCAATTTCACCGAACAATCCACGCTGGTTATCCAAACCAGTTCCGGAGGAACGACCGATCCGAGTCCGGGGACGTATCGTTACGATAAAGGCAGCAGCGTCAGCGTCAGGGCCATTGCGGAGGCCGGGTATCGACTCAGTGCTTGGTATGGAGATGCTTTCGGAAATGCCAATCCCATCACCATCACCGTGGATCACTATATGACGATCAAGTCCAATTTCATTCTCATTCCCGTCCCCAAGCCTCCTCTGGACCCCGCTCTGGAGACCGGGCTCGATGCCTCCCAAACCAATAAAATCAACACGCTCATTTGGTCCAGAAACCCCGAGAACGCCGGAATTGAACTCAAGGAGTATTGGATTTACCGCAAAAGAGCCAATCTATCGGACGGCGATTTTGCGAAAATCGCCTCGGTTTCCCCGGAGACGTTCCAATACATGGACAGGGAACTTCCCCTGAACCAGAAGTTCACCTACGGCCTGACGACGATCCCTCTGGACCCTTATGCAAAAGAAAGCGAGCGCTCGGAGTTCGTGACCGAAATCAGCACCTTCCCGCCGCTGGCCGCCGCCTGTAAAACCGTCGTCAACAATTCGTTGTTTCGGAGAGAAAAAATCAACGTGGTTTCCTGGCAGGCGAATCCGCTGAACACGACCGTCACCATCGCCCAATATAATATTTTCCGGAAAAAAGACGATCAAGACGATTCCGCATACAAACTCATCGCCTCCCTCGCCGGCAGCGCCGTCGAATACCAGGACCGGAATCTGTCGTTCAGCGAAAAATGTATTTATGTGATCAGGGCCCTCGATTCGGGAGGGAACGCAAGCGGGTTTTCTAATCCTGCCCGGGAATAAGCCGGAGGATTCGCTTCCCTCTCGGTCTTGTCCCCCTTTTGCTTTTATCCTGGATTTGTGGCATAAATAGGGCTTATTTTTTCGCTTGAGTTTCCCATGGTCCACAGTGATTGTCTCCATTTTAAGGGCGAAACGCCGTGTTCTTTCTGTCGCGTCTGCGACGACTGCCCGCATTATGCGCCTTTCCATGAAAAGATCCTCCTCATCAAGCGCGCGGCCATGGGGGATGTCCTCCGGACGACCGCCCTTCTTCCCGGCCTTAAAAGGCAGTATCCCGGCGGCTCCGTCTTCTGGGCGGTCGACAAGGAGAGCGTCGAGCTTCTAAAGAACAATCCCTATATCGCTCGGATCATCCCCTTCACCCCGGAAAACCTTCTGCCCCTTTTCGTCGCGAAATTCGATATCGTGATCTGCCTGGATAAAGACCCGGCCGCCACGGCCCTGGCGACGAAAATCGAATGTCCCAAAAAATTCGGCTTCGGCATGAACGAGCACGGGAATCTCACAATCTTCAATGTCGCCTCCGATTACGCCTATCGTTTGGGGATCGACAACGATCTGAAATTCTTCAAGAACCCGAAGACCTATCAGGAGATCATCTATGAGATGGCCGGGATCGTCCATCTCAACGATCCCTATGTCTTTTCTCTGACCGATGAAAATCGCCGTAAGGCCCGGGAGTTTCTTTCGCTCCACCGAATCGGAGGCCGCCGCCCGGCGGTCGGCCTGAACACGGGGGCCGGGTCGAAGTTCGAGACCAAACAGTGGCCGCCGGAGCATTTTCGCCGCCTCGTCCGGCTCCTGGCGACGGAGCTCAAGGCCGATATCTTCTTGCTCGGCGGGGAGAGAGAGCGGTCCTTGAACCGGTCGCTCGAGCGGGTGACGACGAAGGGCGTCACTAATACCGGGAACGATCATTCGCTTCTGGAGTTCGCCGGATTCATAGAGGCCATGGATATCGTCGTGAGCTCGGACTCGTTGGGGATGCATTTGGCCATCGGCCTCGGGAAAAAAGTCATCGCCTTGTTCGGGCCGACCTGCCCTCAGGAGATTTCTCTCTACGGCCGCGGGGCCAAGCTCTTTGCCGGCGCGCCCTGCTCTCCCTGCTATCGATCCACGTGTTCGGACATGACCTGCATGAGCGAGATCGCGCCCGAACAGGTCTTTGCAGAAATCAAAAAGGCGCTTTGACATTTTCATGACGGGCCAAAATCCGAAAATCGTCGTGATGATCCCGACCTACAATGAAGCGGAAAATATCCAGGCCCTCATCCGCGAAATTCTGACGCTCCCGCTTATCGGCGACCTGAACGTTCTTGTCGTCGACGATAACTCGCCGGATGGGACCGGCGAACTCGTTCAAAAGACGGCGGCCGGCGATCCTCGTGTCCATCTCCTCGTCCGCAAAAAAAAGCGAGGGCGGGGAGCGGCGGGGATCGACGGATTCAAGGCCGCACTGGCCCTCGGCGCCGACTTTGTCGTTGAAATGGACGGCGACTTTTCCCATCAACCGCGCTTCATCCAACCCCTGCTCGCTGAAATGGCGAGATGCGACGTCGCCATCGGCTCCCGTTTCGTCCGCGGCGGCGCGGACTCCGACCGGAGCCTCTTCCGCCGGGCGATCACCTGGCTCGTCAGGCGTTTTATCCGGCGGCGTTTCCGGACGTCTGTCCGCGACGTGTCTTCCGGTTTCCGCTGCTTCAGACGGAACGTCTTGGAACGATTGGACCTGGACGACCTCCTCTCCACAGGCCCGTCGATCGTCCTGGAAATTCTTTACAAACTGATCCTCATGGACGCGTCGATTCATGAACGGCCCATCGTCTTTGTCGACCGCAAACGCGGCCGGACGAAATTGAGCGGCCTGACCCTCATGGAAACGCTGCTGATGGCCTTGAAATTTCGCAAGATCTACGGCCCGCCGCCCTTGAGAGGAAAGACATGAAGGCGGTTGACAATATCCTGGACACAGGCTTATAGTCACTCTATTTCAAGAAAAGCTTGAAGGAGATCATCCGCTAAAATATGTTCCGTATTCGCAGGGAAGGAGACTCGCTATGATCGATCGACGCGATCCGACGCTCCGGGTGACGCTTCTGCCGCGCGACACGAACAAGTTCGGGACGATCTTCGGGGGGATCATCATGAGCCACATCGACTTGGCGGGCTCCATCGAGGCTCGCAACTCCTGCGGGCCGCATAATTTCGTGACCGTGGCCATGGACAAGGTCGTCTTCCACAAACCGGTTTTCGTCGGCGACGTCGTCAGCTTCTACACCGAGACTCTGAAGATCGGCCGGACGTCCGTCACGACCAAAGTGGTCGTCGAGGCGACGCGCGCCGACGACCAGAAGACGGTCAAGGTGACGGAAGCGGAGGTCGTCTTCGTCGCCGTCGGCAAGAATCGGCGGCCGGTGCCGGTCAAGAGCAAGGCGTAAAGACCGCCGGAACCCGGCCGGCTGAATCTTTTTTTATGAGTTTACGTTTATAGGATCGAGAGGCATGATGACGTCACGATCTACGCCGTCGCGGAAGCGGACCTGTTCGAGGCCTGGTATTTCTATGTCCGCCATTGTTTCGTCCATGGGGACCTGGAGAGAGCGGTCCGGTACTATGAAGAAGCGAGACGCGCTCCGGCCGCATCCGCGCTTCAAGGCGCTGTTGAACAAGCTCGGACAATAGCATACAATCATATTTTTCTTTCAAAGGAGGAAGAACCTATGATATCCCGAAAGTTTCTCTTTTCCAGGCTATCTCTCATCCTGGCCGTTTTTGTCCTTTTTTCAGTCGCCGCGCCGGCCCAGACCTTTGACGCCGTTAAAAAGCAGGTCCGGACCCATATGCTATCGAACGGGATGAAGTTCATCGTCCTCGAACGGCACGACGCCCCGGTGGCGGCCTTCCATGTCTACGCGGACGTCGGGAGCGCCAACGAATCCTACGGCATTACGGGTATTTCCCACATCCTGGAACACATGGCCTTCAAGGGAACGACAACGGTCGGGACCAAGGATTTCGCCGCGGAATCCAAGGTCCTCGACGAGCTCGACGCGGCCTACACCGAGATGCGGCAGGAAGAGACCCGGGTCAATCCGGACCAGGCCAAGCTCGCCCAGCTGAAGGCCAAGTTCACCGATCTCGAAAAGAAGGCCAAGGATTTCGTCATCAACAATGAATACTTCGACATGATGATGAGGGAGGGGGACGCGGGCGTCAATGCCTACACCTCCAATGACGCTACCCAATACATCAACTATCTCCCCTCGAATAGGCTGGAGTTCTGGATGGCCATGACCTCGGACCGGTTCCTGAATCCCATCTTCCGAGAATTCTTTAAAGAACGCGACGTGATCCAGGAGGAGCGCCGGCTCGGCGTCGAAACCCAGCCCACCGGCAAGCTCATGGAGGACTTCATGGCCGTGGCCTTCAAAGCTCACCCTTACCACCATGAGGTCGTCGGCCATATGTCGGACCTGCAGGCCATCACCCGCAAGGACGTCGAGGATTATTTCAAAAAATTCTACAGCCCGAGCAACCTGACCGTGGGCATCGTCGGCGACGTCAAGGCGGCCGAGGTCTTCAAGCTGGCCGAAACCTATTTCAGCCGGGTCCCGAGCGGCCCCCGGCCGGAACCCGTCCGGACGAAGGAGCCGGAACAGTGGGGCGAACGGCGGGTGGCCGTGTCGGCCAAGTCCCAGCCCTTCCTGCTCATCGGCTATCACGTGCCCGACGCCCGGAACAAGGATAGCCGGGCTATTGAGGCCCTGGCCAACATCCTCGGGCAGGGTCGTTCCTCGAGATTGTACACGACGCTCGTCAAAGACAAGAAGATCGCCGCTATGGTCCAGGCCATGAGCGGGTTCCCCAGCGATAAATTTCCCAACCTCTTCGCCGTCATCGCCATGCCGGCGGCCGGCAAGACCGCGGCCGAGTGTCAGGCCGCCATCGAAGAGGAACTGGAGAAGATCAAAAAGGATGCCGTGACCGAGGACGAGCTGACGAAGTTCAAGAGAAGTACCATCAAGAGCGCTCTGGCCCAGCTGAGATCCAACCCGAACATGGCCGCGCTCCTGACCTACGCCGACGTCGTCCTCGGGGATTACGGCAAGGCCTTCGACCAGATCGACGAGATCAAGGCCCTGACCGCCGAGGACATCAAGCGCGTCGCCAACCAGTATCTCGTCAAAACCAACCGGACCATCGGCGAGATCGTTACCGAGAAGTGAACGGAAACGAAGGAGACGATCATGAGAAAACAGATCACAGCCAAAAAGGTTTTCAGCGGGCTTTTACTCCTGGCCCTCATATTCGGCGCCTCTTACGCCCAGAAGAACCCCAAAGACAAGTTCGTCTTCGGCCCTCTGAACCCGATCAAGATGCCCAAGGTCGAAAAGGCCGAGCTTCCCAACGGCTTGAAACTCCTCCTCGTCGAGGACCCCGAGTTTCCGACGATCGATATCTATGCGATGGTCAGGACGGGCTCGGTTTTCGAGCCGGCCTCCAAGATCGGATTGGCGGCCATCACCGGATCGGTCATGCGGACGGGGGGAACGAAGACCAAAACCGGCGATCAGATCGACAAGGAATTGGACACGCTGGCCGCGACCGTATCGACGAGCATCGGCCCGACCTCGGGCACCATCTCGGTCTCGGTCCTCAAGGAGGACTTCGACAAGGCTCTGGGGATCCTGGCGGACATCCTGACCGATCCCGCGTTTCCCCAGGACAAGATCGACCTGGCTAAGGTTCAACAGAAGACGTCGGTATCCCGGAGAAACGACAATGTCGGGGGGATCGCGTCCCGTGAGTTCAGCAAACTCATCTACGGCAAGGACAGCCCTTATGCCCGGCATACGGAGTACGCCTCCATCGAGGCGATCGCCCGGCAGGACCTCGTCGACTTCTACAACGCCTACTTTTATCCCAATAATACGTCCATGGCCGTCTGGGGCGACTTCAAGACCAAGGACATGATTGTCAAGCTCGCGGCCGCCCTCGGCAAATGGAAAAAGGGTAAAGCCTCGGCCGAACCCTGGCCCAAGGTCGTCGCCGAGGACAAATATACCGTCAATTTCGTCGACAAGCCGGATGTCAACCAGTCCAACATCATGCTCGGCCATCTCGGCGGCCTGATGAACAATCCCGACCTCCCCGCCCTCGACATCATGAACCAGATCCTGTCCTTCGAGCGCATGTTCAAGAGGATCCGCACCGACGAAGGCCTGGCCTACAGCGTCTGGGGAGCGTACGGCGCCGGCTACATCTATCCGGGCGCTTTCAGTTGCGGCGCCCAGACCAAATCGCAATCCACGATGTATGCCATCGAGATCATGCTCAAGGAGATCAAGCGGATCATGGAGCAGGAGGTGAGCGACGAGGAGCTGGCCAAGGCCAAGGACGGGTATCTCAATTCCTACGTCTTCAACTTCGAGAGCAAGTCCCAGGTCCTCAACCGGATGTTGACTTACGCTTACTACGGCTATCCGCTCGATTTTACCGAAAAACAGAAGGCGGGCGTCGAGAAGGTCACCAAGGCCGACGTCCTGCGCGTGGCCAAGAAGTACCTCAAACCGGACAAGGTCCATATCCTGGTGGTCGGAAAGAAGGCCGACTTCGACAAGCCGCTGTCGACGCTGGGCAGCGTCAACGTGATCGACGTCGCGATCCCGGCGCCGAAGCAGAAATAAGAACAAAGAAAAAGTCCCGGAATTGAAAATTCCTCAGGACACCATGATGATAGCGTCGCCGGCGACCGCATCGAACCGGCAGATCTCGTAGCACGAGCGGCATTTGATGCACTTCGCCTGGTCGAGGTTGTGGGCCTGGGCGCGCGGTCCGGTGATGGCCTTCGTCGGACAGACCTTGACGCACATCTGACATCCCGTGCACCGTTCAGGGATGATGCGGAACGTGACAAGGTCGCGGCAGGCCGCTGCGGGGCAGCGCCGGTCGACGACGTGGGCGATGAACTCGGAGCGGAAATATCGGAGGGCCGTGAGCACCGGATTGGGAGCGGTCTGTCCCAGGCCGCAGAGGGAGCCTTGTTTGACCATATGGGCCAGCTTCTCCAGCTTCGCCAGATCCGCCTCGGTCCCTTTTCCGGTCCTGATCTTGTCCAGGAGAGCCACCATGTGGCGGGTGCCGACCCGGCAGGGGACGCATTTGCCGCATGATTCGCTCTGGGTGAAGGACAGAAAGAAATGAGCGACGTCCACGATGCACGTGTCGTCATCCATCACCACGAGACCGCCGGATCCCATCATGGACCCCGCCTCCTTCAAGGAATCGAAATCGATCGGCAGCTCCAGCAGGCTCCCCGGCAAACATCCTCCTGATGGCCCGCCGGTCTGGACGGCTTTAAAAGATTTTTTGTTCGGGATGCCCCCGCCGATCTCGTAGATGATCGTGGACAGAGGGGTCCCCATCGGCACTTCGACGAGCCCGGAATTGGCGATCTTCCCGGTCAAAGCGAAGACGGCGGTTCCTTTGCTGTTCTCCGTCCCGATCGAGGCGAACCAGTCCGCGCCTTGATTGATGATGACCGGGACCGACGCCAGCGTCTTGACGTTGTTGATGACGGTCGGTTTTCCCCACAGGCCTTTTTCAGCGGGGAAGGGCGGCCGGCTGCGCGGCATCCCCCGGGAGCCTTCGATGGATCCGATCAAGGCCGTTTCCTCGCCGCAGACGAAGGCCCCCGCTCCTTCGAAAATATCGATGTCGAAATCGAAATCTGAGCCGAGGATCCTCTCTCCCAGATATCCTTTTTCGCACGCCTGCTGGAGGGCGATGCGAACCCTTTTGACGGCCAGGGGATATTCCGCGCGGCAGTAGATGAAGCCCTTCCGGGCTCCGATGGCGAATCCGAGAAGGCTGAGCCCCTCAAGGACGATGTGGGGATCGGCCTCGAGGATGCTGCGGTCCATGAAAGCCCCGGGATCGCCCTCGTCGGCGTTGCAGATGACATATTTGACCTTCCCAGGCTGCTTCCGGCAGACGTCCCATTTGATCGCCGCGGCAAAACCGGCCCCGCCGCGCCCGCGCAATCCGGAACGGCGGACCTCTTCGACAACCTGGGCCGGGGTCATGGTCGTGACGGCCTTCCGGAGGGCTTGATAGCCCTCATGGGCTTCGTAATCCGAGATCTTTTCCGGATTGATCTTACCGCAATTCCGGAGGATGACCCGCTGTTGTTTTTTATAGAACATGATGTCCCGGTAATAGGGGACGACCTCTTTGGTGACGGGGTGGCGGTAAAACAGTCGTTTGACCGGTTCCCCGCCGACCAGGTGGGACTCGGCGATGTCTTTGGCATCCTTCGGGCTCACCCGGCAGTAGAAAATCCCTTCGGGCTCGACGACCACGATCGGACCTTTCTGGCAAAAGCCGTGACAGCCCGTGAACCCCACTTCGACGCGGTCCCCCAGGCCGAACTCTTGAGCGGCCTTCTCTAGGGCGGCTCGGATCTCCGGCGATTTCGAGGACACGCACCCGGTGCCTTCGCAGACAAGGACGCGGATCTTGGCCGGCGGGACGGTTCCCGCCGCGGCTCCCGAGGGCGGGGTTTGGATTCTTGGTTCATTTAGGCTCATGAGGGCTCCCACTTTGCATGAACGGGATTATGCCGTCTAGCGCGCGCGGCCTCGGATCGTCTCGAAACGCGCATCGTCGGGCGGCGGTTCATGATTTCTTTATCCTTTGGACGCCGGCGTGTCCGGCACCACCTCCGCGGGGGGAGGAGGATCGATCGATTCCAGGAGTTTCGTGAAGGTGACCCGGTTCATCCGGCCGTGGACCTCCTCGTTGACGACGACGACGGGGGCCAGGGCGCAGCATCCTAGGCAGGCGACCCGCTCCAGGCTGAACTTCCCATCCGGCGAGGTCTCGCCATGGTCGAGGTTCTTGTCCGTTTTCATCACCTCCATGAAGTTCTGGCCGCCGCCCACGTGGCAGGCAGTCCCCAGGCAGACCTTGATGTTGTATTTCCCAGGCGGCCGGAACCGGAACTGGCTGTAAAACGTGGCCACTCCGTAGATCTCGTTTTCCGAGACCTTCAGCGTCTGGGAGATGGTTTGGATGGCATCGGGGGTAAGATACCCCTGGACTTCCTGGGCCTTTTGGAGAAGGGGGATTACCTCTTTCCGCCGCTCGCGGGTTTTATCCAGAACGTCTGTCTCAGCTTTCGCCGTCATCCCGCCCTCCTTGCGATCGTTCGTGTTCGAAGTCGTTCCGATCATGGATTTATTTCGTGTCTTGATGATCTAAATATAAGGCCCTGAGATGGACGATCCGGTCCGGGGAGAGAAAGATACAATCACCGATCTCTGCCCGCGATGCGGCGACGTCCTCCGCGTGGCTCTTGCACGTCGGGGCGCCGCACAGCCCGCAGTTTAGCATGGGCAGGGCCTTCAATAGCTCCTCCGCCTTCTTTCTCCTCAGGACCCGTCCCCGAAGATCTCCGGTCTCTCCCTCGATCTTGCGGGGCTTCAAGGACCGCCGCAGTGAAAAATCCTCGATGGCATAGCGCCGCTGGACTTCCTCCTCGAATTTGGAAACGGATCTCGGCATGTTGGCGACCAAACGCAGATTCTTGCTCCGGGCGACATAGAGATTCTCGACGGTCAGGTTTCCACCGACGCACCCTCCCTGACAGGCATGGCACTCCAGAAACTCGATATTGCGGAGCTTGCCCTTCTCGATATCGTCGAAAACCTTGATGATGTCCGTCAGACCCGTGAGGGGGAGGTAATGCTCTCGCGAAAGGCTGGGGAACTCGCCTTCCGGGGCTCCCCAATGGAACATTTCGCCCGAAAAAGAAAATTTTCTAGAGGCGTTCTCACGCGTCAGGCCCGTCCGGAGCTTATAGAGGATGTCATTGTAGATTTGGGAGATGCCGACGGCGCCGTCCAGATGGCTCTTCTCTTCCTCGGCGGGCTGGAGAATGGAAATGGTCTTGGCCAGGCAGGGAGTGATGTAGATGGCGGCGATGTCCTCGGCCGCGATCCCCAGCTCCTGGGAATATCTTCGCTTCAATTCCCGGGCGGCGATTTCCCGCGGGGCGTCGACGGGGATCAGCTGTTCGACCATCGAGGGATAGGCGACCTGGACCAGCCGGACGACGACCGGACACGAATTGGAGATCAGGGGAAATGGTCCGGGCCATTTTTTGACGCAGGCCGCGATGGCACGGTCGATCAGCTCGATGTCCACGGAGTATTCCCAGACGGCGTCGAAGCCGAGCTCGAGGAGCGCCCGACCCACGCTTTCCGGCGTGTCGCTCATACCGAACTGGGCAAACAGCGCGGGCGAGGCCACGGCGACCTTGAACTTGAACCGGTCCAGCTCGGCGAAGGTGAGCGTGGTCGCGGCGATGGCCCCCGTGGGACAGACGGTCAGGCACAACCCGCAATCGATGCAGAGCTCCGAGATCAGGTGCGCCTTGCCGTTCTTGACGCGGATGGCGCGGGTGGGACAGGCCCGCATGCAGTGCATCCGTCCCTGACACATCTCCGTGTTGATCCTGAACCCGTGCTTAAGTTCACTCATGCGCCGGGAGCCGGATCTTCGAAAAGACCGAGGTTCCCTTCCCCACGTTCGATTCGATTCGGAATTCGTCGGAGTTCTTTTTCATGTTCGGCAGGCCCATCCCGAAGCCGAAGCCCATCTCGCGCATCTCGTCGGAGGCCGTCGAATATCCTTCCTGCAAGGCCAGTTCGATGTCCGGGATGCCCGGACCCTCGTCTGTGGTTTCCAGATTGATGTCTTCCTCCGTGACGATCAATGTCATCGTCCCCCTCTGGGCGTACATGACCACGTTCATCTCCGCCTCGAAGGCCACGATCACGAGGCGCCGGAGATGGGCCGCGTCGATGCCGAGATCCCGGAGGACGACCTTGATCTCGCCGGAGACTTCGCCGGCCTTGTCGAAATTCTTCCCTTGGATCTCATAGCATTCCCGCAGCAATTCCATGGCCGTCATGAGACGCCTTTAAGACCCCGGTTGAAGAGGATCCCGCAGATGTCGAACATGACCATCGGCGTGACGAGGACCGGGATCTGTTTTTGCTTGGCGAAATCGATCACTTTCTTGTCGGGGCGCTTGCCCCGGCAATAGATGACGGCGCTGACGCCGGCGACATCCGCGGTGCGGATGGACTGGATATTGGTGAGGCCCGTGATCATCAATTCCCGGGACTTGGCGAAGGCCAGGATTTCGCTCATGCCGTCCGAGGCCACGACCTGCTGGATGTCCACGGACAGATCGTCCTCTCCGGCGAGAACTTCACATTGAAGAAGCTCTTTGATCTCGGATAATTTCATATGGGCTCCTGATTCGATCTCCGGACGATGGTCATGTCACAGGGGCTTCGCCCTCCCTGTTCATGAGATAGCGATGGATCGAGGCCGCGGCGATCCGTCCATCCCCCATGGCGCTGATCACCGTAGCCGCCCCCCTGACGATGTCCCCGCCGGCCCAGATGTTCGGCCTGGACGTCCGGCCCGTTGCCGGATCGGTCGCCAACCCCCCCTTTTTATTGATGTCCAACCCGGGCGTCGTCATCTGGATCAACGGGTTGGGGCCGTTGCCGATGGCCATGACGATCGCGTCGAAGGAGACGCGATAGTTGGACCCTTGGATGGGAACCGGCTTGCGCCGGCCTGATTCGTCGGGGGCGCCCAGCTCCATCCGCAGGCATTCGATCTCTTTGATCCAGCCGTTCTCGTCGCCGATGAGCCGGACGGGCAGATTGAGAAGATCAAAAATGACCCCTTCCTCCTCGGCATTCTCCACTTCCTCAACGCGGGCCGGGAGCTCCGCCTTGCTTCGCCGGTAGACCAGATGGACCTCATCGGCGCCCAGCCGGACGGCCGTCCGGGCCGAGTCCATGGCCACGTTCCCTCCGCCGACGACGGCCACCCGGGACGGCCGTTTCACCGGCGTGTCGTACTCCGGGAAGCGGAATCCCTTCATCAGGTTCACCCGGGTGAGGTATTCGTTGGCCGAATAGACGCCGTTGAGGTTCTCGCCGGGGATCTCCATGAACCAAGGCAGCCCTGCCCCGGAGCCGACGAAGACGGCATCGAATTCCTCGAGGAGCCTGTTGACGGTCCTCGTCTTCCCCACCACGAAATCCGTATAGATCTTTACCCCGAGGCTCCTGACATAGTTCACTTCGCGATTGACGATCGCCTTGGGGAGCCTGAACTCCGGGATCCCGTAGATCAGGACGCCGCCGCATTCATGGAGCGCCTCGAAGATGGTCACCTCGTGCCCGAGAATGATGAGGTCGTTGGCCACGGTGATGCCGGCCGGCCCGGCCCCGATCACGGCGACTTTCTTCCCCGTTTTAGGAGCCATGTCGGGGACCTCGATCTTGCCTTCCGCGGCTTCCCAGTCGGCCAGGAACCGCTCCAGACGGCCGATCGCCACGGGCGCTTGCTTGTTCCCGAGGATGCACGTTTTTTCACACTGTTCTTCCTGAGGGCAGACTCGGCCGCAAATGGCCGGAAGGGCGTTGGTCTTCTTGATCTTCCTGATCCCGGAGCCGAAGTCACCCTCAACGATGCATTTGATGAAGCCGGGGATGTCGATCCCCACGGGACAGCCTTGATTGCAGAGCGGCTTTTTGCACTTGATACAGCGCGAGGCTTCTTCGACGGCCGCGGCGACGGGATATCCCAGAGCCACTTCGTCGAAGTTCTTAACCCGTTCCCAATGGTTCTGCTTCGGCATGGGCCGCCGCTGCAGGTCCAGCTTTTTCTTTTCAGGTTTTTCTTCAGCCACGCTCGGCAACCTCCTCTATCCGTCCGGGCGGTCGTTCTAAAAACGGGACCGGCAGCTGCTATGGCGGAGCGGATCGACCTCTTCGGGGCTGTAGCCCTTGCGCCGGGCCAGGAATTCGGCCCAATCGATCTCATGGCCGTCGAAGTCGGGGCCGTCGACACAGGCGAACTTCGTCTTTCCCCCGACCGACAGCCGGCAAACTCCGCACATGCCCGTTCCGTCGATCATGATGGGATTCATGTTGACGATGGTCTTCCAGCCCAGGGGTTTCGTCACCTCGGAGACCCGCATCATCTGGAACGTGCATCCGTTCACGATCACCCGATCGGGAACGATTCCGGCGGCCCCCATCAACTCGGGAATCTTGTCGATGTGCCCTTTCCGCCCCTTGGTCCCGTCGCGGGTGATGACGAACAGATCATTCGCGACGCGGGCCAATTTGTCCTCCCAATACAGAAGGAACGAGCTTCGCGCTTCCAGGAGCACGACCACCCTGTTCCCGGCCTCTTTCAAGGCCCGGGCGATGGGGTAGATGGACCCGATCCCGTAGCATCCGCCGACGCATAGGACCGTGCCGAACTTGTCGATCACGGTCTCCTTGCCGAGCGGTCCGACATAGGTCGGAATGGTGTCGCCGGGCTTCAGTCGGGCCAGCTTCGCGGTCGTTCCCCCCACCTGCATGAAGATGGACGTGACCGTGCCGGCCTCCCGGTCCCAGTCCGCGACAGACAAGGGGATCCGCTCGCCGGTCGGGTCGGGCCGGAGCATGATGAAGTTGCCGGGTTTGACAGATTCGGCGACCACCGGGGCCCGGACGATGAATTCATGCATATTCGGGACGATCATCCGCCGTTCAACGATCGAGTACATTCAAATCCTCCCCCCGGCGGTCGGGGCGGCGGCAGGGGCCCCAGGCTTTGCAGTCCTCATTCGCGAAGCGAATGAGGGCAGGCTTTGTCTGGGGATCCGCTTCCGCCGTACTCAGCCGCGTATTTACATCGCGGGTGAATGCCCCGGGCTTTGCCCGGGGGTCCACTTCCGCCGCGAAGGCTCGTCCCTTGACTCGGCTTCGCCGATCGGGTTTCCGCGAAAACGCCCAGATCACTTTAAACCTCCCGCCTTGGAAACGCTGACCTGGATCGGGTTCGGTATGAGGCGATAGAACGAAGACATCTCTCGCCGGTGTTCGAGCCCGCCGAAAACGGCCGGCCGCGTGTAATAGATCGCGCCCCGCGGGCATTCCATGTCGGATCTAACCGGCCCCGTGGCGCTCGCCCGTCCATGTTCGATCGAGAGGGTGATCGGATCGCCATCCTTCAAGCCGAGCGAGACGATATCGGCTGGATACATCCGGAAGCCCTCTTCGAGGGCCAGTTCGTTCAATCCGCCGACCTTGGACGAGATGTCGATCCCTCGATGGCGGTATCCGCCCGGTCCGGCTACCAGCACGAAATCCCCCATCGAGATCTTTTCCTGCGCCGAAGGAAAGAGCCCCAGATGGTCTGCGGGATGCATCCGCCGCGGTTTCCGGTTCCCCGCCGCAAAATCCGGCACCGCTTTTTGAATGTCCTTTTGGACGTCCTTGGCCGTGTGATAGTTCAAGGTCGTGCCGCCCAGGGCTTTGTCGAGATCCGAGAAGATCAGCCAATCGGGCCGCATGAAACCCGTCACCGCCCCTTCGGGCAGGTCTTCGATCTGGACGACCTCCTGGACGCGGCCTTCGATATTGATGAGCGTTCCCCCGGCTTCGGCGAAGGCGGAGGCCGGCAGGAATGCGTCGACCTTGAAGGACGGCATATAGATATCCTGGACAATCAGGAATTCGCAGTCCGGTCTTTCCAGAAAAGGGATATCGCCGACAAGATACAAAACTTTGGGCCTCTTGGAGCCGCTGATGATATCCGCCAAAGCGGTCCCCGTCCCCCGACCGGCCGTCAGGCCAGGACCGACCTCCGGAAAAACCCCCATTTCCAGCGCTCCGCGCGAGTTGGCCCCGAAATAGAGAGGGATGAAATTGGCGGTTTTCCGCTCCGCCAGCGTCATCAGGCCGTCCACGAGGGCCTCGTTACGCCCATAGTGAAAGACCTGAGGGCCGAGGATGACCGTCAGTTCCTTGCCGGAAGAGAGGATCTCAAGAGCCCTGTCCATGTCCGCCGGATCGATCGATGTTTCTCGCGCGACTGAGGCGGCGTCGGCCGTCCTGCCGGCCAGGCGATCGGCAAAGAACTTGAGAAGGTCCCCCTCCATACCCGGCCGGGGCCGCAGCCAATCGTCCGTATATCGGGCCAGGTTGCCCGCCCGCGGATCGATCACGACCAATTTGGAGCCCGAGTCGAGTGCCTGCCGGACCTTCGTCCCAACTACGGAGAAATCGAACCGGCTGTCGAGACCGACGGCCAGGATCACGTCCGATTTGGCGATGGCCTTGATCGAAATGGGCAGGGAGAACAGCTTCGACCACAAACCCAGTCCTCCCGCCAGCTCCGTGCGCGCCGTTGAATCGATGGCCTGGCTCCCCAGGCAGTCCCGGACGAATTTCTGCGCGGCGAAGAGGCTCTCGTTGGTGAGGTCCGGTGAAACCAGCATGACGATCTCGTCTGGGCGGACGCCTTTGAGCTCGGCGCCGACCTTCTCCAGGGCTTCCGGCCAGGCGACTTCCCGGAAATATTCGCCTTTCTGGAGCATCGGCCGTTTCGCCCGTTCGAAATGGTGGATCACTTCCGGCAGGCAGAAGCGGCCCTTCACGCAGAGCTGCCCGTCATTGACCTCCGGATCCAGGTTGGCTTTGGCCTTGGAAAGCCGGCGGTTTTTGTGGCTCAGCTCGATCTGGCACCCGATCGCGCAGAAGGGACAAGTGGAGATATGATAGCCGTCCGGACGGCCGTCCCACTTGGAGGCCTTGTCGGCCAGGGCGCCGGTCGGGCAGACATCCACGCACGCCCCGCAGAATTCGCAGCCCGCTTCTCGATGGTTGCGGCCGAAGGCGGGACCGACCTTGGCCCGGGGCCCTCGAAAGGTGAAGGCGAGGACGCCGGTCCCCCGGACCTCCTGACACATGCGCACGCACCGGCCGCAGAGAATGCAGAGGTTGTAATCCCTGTCGTAAAAGGGATCGTCGTGCTCAGGCTCATAGCCATGATAGAGAATGGGATAATCGATATCCGTCACGCCGAGCTTATCGACCAGGTCTTGCAGCTCGCATTGACCGTCGTTCGGACAGAAACGGCAGCCGGTCGTCATCCCGCTCTTCCGGATCGTGCCCTGATATTCCTGACAGTTGGATTTCTCGTCGCAGATCAGGCAGCTCGAGGGGTGCTCGCTGAGGATGAGTTTCAAGAATTCCTTGCGGAGCTCCAGGAGCGTCGGCGTCTCGGTCAGGACCTTCATCCCCTCTTGGGCGGTCGTGTTGCAGGATAGGGGATAGCCTCTCATCCCTTCGATCTCGACCATGCACAGCCGGCAGCCGCCGAAGGGGGACAGATCCTTGTGAGAACAGAGGGAAGGGATATAGACGCCGTTCAGTTCGGCGGCCCGATGGACCGTCACCCCTTCCGGAAAGTAGATCTTGCGGCGGTCCATTTCCATCGTCAGGGTCCGAGGTTCTTTTCGCGACATGGATCACCCTTTATGATTTTTGATCATGAGTGCCGCCGCCTAAGTGATGCGGGAAAATATGTATTTATGGGAAAAGAAGGAATGATAACCAAGCGCTATCGGATGCCGAGTTCATAGAGCTTCTTGGCCAGCGTCCATGTGTCCCCGTCGAATCCCAGCAATCCGATCCCCGCTTTGGTCGCCAGGGCGACTACGTCCTCGGCGGGCGTCTTCCCCCGGGTGAAGACGATGGCCGCCACGTCGACCAGGTTGGCGGCCGCGATCACGTTCTTGTGCGTCTGCAGGGTCACCAGCAGATTCCCCTCTCCGATCCCAATGATGTCGCTGACCATGTCGGAGATATAGATCCCCCGGATCTCCTTGTCTCCGCACGCGTTGAGAGTCTTGAGGCCGGCCTTGGCCGCCATTTCAGACACTTTCATGTTGACCTTCCCTTTAATAAAGTTCCGTCAAGCCGACATCGGCGAGGACGACTCCCTGACACGTATCCACGGATCTGCGCAGGTCGCACGGCACGACGATGATCTTTTTATCGGGATCGTGGAGATCTTGATTGAAATACTCGTTCAAGGCCCGGATCCCCGCCTCGCTGATGCAGGTCCCGGAGGCGTGAGATGTGTTCGCGCAGAGGGCCACGTAGACCCATGACTTGCCACCCTTCGCCCGGGAGCCGACTTTGTAAACGCCGCACTCCGGGTCGCATCTCATGCATAACATCGTTGCCATGACATCGCGCAGCTGGACCTCTTTCGAGCATTCTTCACATTTGAGATCGAACTTAGAGGCCTGAAAGTCCCCCAAATGGCTCCAAAAATGCTCCGCTTCGCGATAGGCGTCGATCGGAGGGACCGGCTCTTCTGAGAACTGGGAGATCCTTTGCCGGCAGTGGAAGCAGCCTTCGATCACCAGATATCCGCCGCGGAGATTGATTATCATCCATTTGTGTCGACAGGTCGCCTTGGTCATGGTTATCGCCCCAAACTTCTTCTCTCCCTTTTCTCCGTCCGGCTCCTGGGAGTCGGGTGGGTGAGCAATATCTATCATTAATAATATTTTTTTGTCAACATCAATATGTGAAATATGACGGCTTCCCATCCCAGCTTAAAAAACCTCCGCCTCGATTCCCTTCTGCCTCAGGCGGTCGCGGATATCGAGAAGCTCGGCCGCCGCCGCCGGGGAGATCGTTCGGCTTGGAATGGGGCGGCTGATGGTATAGATCTGAACGTTGCACGGGCGGATCGTTTCCGTTATTTGCAGCCAGTCAGCTTGATCGTGAATTATTGGAAATCGGAGTAGGCGTTTATTCCATTATTTTAAAATACTTATAGATCGGATACGCCACGCTCCGCTTGTCTGCCCCGATCGACTTAAAGTACGGGTCCAGTACGCCCCAGCCGACAAAGCCATCCGCGGCTTGAGGCAATAAAAGGCCACGTTGGCCATCGGTTGAGCCAGATCGACCCTGAACGTTCCGGCCGGGAATTCCTTGAGCGGTGATTTAGCGAAGCCGCCCTCGAGCTTGATCATGTTATAGCCGCCGCCCCGGCCCTGCCCGATCCTGAGGATCACGAACTCCTCGCCGGCCGCTTTGATCGGCTTCGCCAGCACCTTGACCTTGACATTGTGCGTTCTCAGCTTTTCAGCCACGTAATCCAGTTCCGCCGGTACCAAATAGCCCCTCGGCACCGTCGCCGCGACCGTCCCCGCCGGTTTGGTCATGAACTCGACCCCCTTCACCAGCTCGGGCGCGGCCAACATGTGGGCCGGGATCTTGGCCCGGACGCTCGTCCCCGGTATGAGCTCGCTCGCATTCCGCTAGATCTTTTGGGTCTGGGCCGATGCCGAGGCGGTGAGCAGCCCGATGACAAGAAATGCGAGCACTAAAGCCGTGATTTATTTCATTCAAACGACGTTCGGCGCTATAGATTCGTATCATTTTGCCGAATTTTCAGGCAGAATCGACTTATGGGGCGCAAATCCTTTGAACGAGAGCTTTGAAACGATAAAATGAATGGCAAAGTTTTTGTAAAAGAAAGGAATGAGCCGATGACACGAAAACCCATTTCCGTTCCGGCGACGACGATGTGGGCCTTTCTTTTATTCCTTTTGCTCCCAAGTTTCGGGCAGGTCCAGGCCCCGCCGCCGCAGAACAAGCCTGTCGCGGCTCCGCCCGCTTCGGATGCGGAAAAGGACCGCGGCCAGATATTGAAGGAGATCGCGTCGGCCCAAGAGGTGTTGCTCAAAGATCCGAACAATGCCGAGGCGCGATTCAAGCTGGCCAGGCTGTTTTATCAGTCAGGAGAATTCGAGAAGGCGAAGTCCTTGGTCCTGCCTCTTCTCGACGCCGCGAAGCCGACGAACGACGCCCTGTTTCTCGCGGCGGACCTGAATTATCTCCTCGGCCATTATGATGACGCCGAAAGCACTTATACGAGGATCATCGCCCTGAATCCCGGCGATCTTCAGATCCAGGCGCGTGCGGATTCGAAACGGGCAATGACATTTTATCAGACGAACCAGTATGCCAAGTCGGCGGGCCTCTTCAAAGGATTGGAAGGCAAGATCAAGTTGCCGCACTGGGACCTGATGCGGGCCTTCGGCCAGGAACGCCCCTATCAAGTCGTCTGGCCCGGGGATTTCGGATTGTCGAAGGCGCCCTTCCTGGTGACCGATCCGATGCCGGTCATTTCCGTGGAGGTCCAGGGCCGACAGATTTATGCGCTCATCGACACGGGCGCCGACATGTTCATGCTCGATACGGAATTCGCCGCCGCCATGGACATCAAGCCCATCGCTTCGATGACCGGGACGTTCGCCGGCGGGAAACAATCGGAGGTCGGGTTCGGCCGGGTGGATTCGCTGAAGATCGGTCAAGTGACCCTCAAAGCGGTCCCGATCTCGATCCTCCCCACGCAGAGGTTCTCCAAGGGGTTCGCCGATGGCAAATACACGATCGGCGGGATCGTGGGGACGGGCGTTCTGAAACAATTCCTGGCGACGATGGATTATCCGGGCGGGCAATTGGTTTTGAGGCGGGCGGATGAAGATGGCCGGAAGGACATGCGCCAGGCGGCGCAGGAGAAGACCATAGTCGAGTTGCCGTTCGTCCTGGCCATGACGCATTATATGATGGCCCGGGGAAGCCTCGACTCGAAAGACGGCCTGACCTTTTTTGTGGATTCCGGCCTGGCCAGCGAAGCGGCCTTTGCCGCGCCCGTCCAGACTCTGAAATACGCCGGCATTCCCATTCCCGAGACGAAAGTCGAGGAAGGCATCGGCGGAGGGGGCGGCGGATTCGCGACCGGGCAATTCAAGATCGCCCGGCTGGGTTTGGGGCCGTTGATCCAAGCGGACCTGAAAGGCGATTATGGCGCCAATCCTCCTGAAAGCTACTGGCGGCTTGGGTTCATAAACGACGGGATCATCAGCCACCAGTTTTTAAAGAAGTATGCCTGGACGATCGATTTTGTCCGGATGACGATGACATTCGCGAACTGAGGAGTTCCCCCTATGTCTCCATTTCATTTATAATAGGGCGGAAGGAGAACCGGACGATGGAATTTTATGAGGTATTAAAGAAACGGCGAAGCATCCGGAAGTATAAAAAAGTTCCGGTGGAACAGAACAAGATCGATCGGATCCTGGAAGCGGTCAGGATCGCGCCCTCGGCGGCGAACTTCCAACCCTGGCATTTCCTCGTGATCCACGACGAGAACGTCAAGCTCGCTCTGAAAGAGGCCTACGGCCGGGAATGGTTTCACTCCGCACCCGTCATCATCTGCGCCTGTGGAGAGCCGTCGAAAGCCTGGGTCCGGCGGGACGGGAAAAACTATGCCGACGTCGATGTTGCGATCGCTTTCGAACATCTGGTCCTGGCGGCGGCCGCCGAGGGTCTGGCGACCTGTTGGGTCGGCGCTTTCGACCCCACCGTTGTGAGACGCGTGCTCGGCTTGCCCGACGGCATCGAGCCGATCGCCATGACGCCGATCGGTTATTCGGACGAGGCGCCGCGCCCGGTCTCGCGAAAATCGATGGCCGAGATCGTCCGCCGCGACAGGTGGTGAGACAAAATTCGGGATCCGCTGGATCCGCTCACGGACAGATCAGACTCAGCGCCCGCGGGACGATGCTGAACGTGACTCCGTTGAACGTCGGACGACCGTCAGGCGTCCTGATGATCTCGCCGTCCGACTGGATCTCGAAGGGCTTTTCCGACGTGACCTCGAAGGCCGGCGCCCGGAGGATCTCGACCTCGGCGGCGGCGGTATGACGGCCGGTGTCGGCCAACCGGGAAATGCGGGCCAGACGGAAGAAGGAGCAATCCCGGATCAGACACGCGTCCAGTTGACCGTCATCGGGGACTGCTTCGGGATTGATGATCTTTCCCGTCGCCCAGAACCGGATGTTGCTGAAGATCGCCGCGACGAAGTCGCCTTCCGTGCGGCGGGTCTCCGCATCGATCTTAACCGGCAGGGGAATGCTCTTTGACCGGTACGCCTTCCTGATACTAAGGACGCCGGCCAGCGTCTGCCTTTTCGCCAGCCAGGGCTTGCGGAGGGCTGCCTCCGCGACGCGCATATTGACGAACGCCCCCAGGCCGATGTTGGCCTGCCCGATGAAATACCGGAGCGGCGTCCCGCCTTCCCGGACGCAGCCGAGATCGATCCTTCGGGCCCGGCCGCCTTTCAAGGCCCGGCAGGCCTTTTCCAGCGAATCGACGCCGAACTCCAGGGTGATGTCGTTCGAGGAGCCGACGCCGATCAGGCCGAAGTTGACGTCCGCACCGGCTGCCATGATCTCGTTGACCATGATGTGAAAGGTCGAATCGCCGCCGGCCCCGACAAGCGTGCCGTACTTATTCGCGTGCTCCCGAGTCAATTCCCGGAGGTGCGCTTCGCTTCGGCTCATGATCAGGTCGTAGCGGACCTCCAAATGGCGGAGGATCTGTTCGAGCTTGAGCTTCCGGCGAAGGGCCCGGCCCATCCCCGCGGACGGATTGTAAAGGATCGAGATTCGTTCAGTCGGCACGTTCGGACATTCTCCTTCTCATGTCGGCGGCCCGATCGCTCAGGACGCCATGGACGCGGTCCACGTCCGCCCGGATGCGGACGAGGACCGGCAGCCAGAATAAGACGTTTACCGCCCAAAAGGCAAGGACCGTCCCCATCGCCGCCCGCAGGCCCCAGAGCGTGGCGACGTAGGAGGCGAGGAGCGGGCCGAGGGCGTTGCCGATCATGTCCATGACCGAAGCGAGCGAGATCATCGTCGCCCGGTGCTCGGGCAGGTTGATGTCGGCGAGCGCACCGTACCAGTTGGGATTGACGCCCTGGTTGATGAACATGGCCGCGGCGATGGTCAGGATGAGCGGCCACGTTCCGGGGACGGCGAGCGCCTGGGACACCGTGGCGCCGGCGGGGATCCAGACCTTGGAGCCGATGAAGAAGATCATGAAGACGATCGGGAACGCGTTGCAGAAGAGCGCGACGAGGACCTTGGCCCGGCGGTCCTTCCGGTAGCCCCAGTCGCCGAGCCGGCCGAAGACCAGCGCGCCGAAGGCCCCGGCCAGGAAGACGATCAGAATGGCGACGTTCACGGTCGCGGCGTCCATGTTATGGATGTCCTTCATGTATTTGAAGATGAGGAAGAGCACGATCGAGCCGGGGAACACGTCGATGAAATTGGCGATCAGCCAAAAGTTGCTCCGGGCCGAGCGGATGAGCTTGACGTCCTTCCACGAAATGCGGAAGCGGTATTCGGCGCCGGCGAGGATGAGGTCGCGAAGCTCCTCCTCCCGGGCGCCGCGCTGGGGTTCGCGGACGAGAAGCAGGGCCAGGGCGAGGACGAGGTTGATGAGGCCGACCAGGCCGTAGGCCGACCGCCAGCCGCCGCCGACCGAACCGGCCAGGACGAACCCGCCCATCCGCCCGACGAGCATCGCCACGGACAGGAAGCCGAAGGCCGTCGCCCGGCGGCGAGGATCGACCATGTCCCCGACGAGCGAGAAAACGGCCGGGACGACCAGGCCGATGCCGATGCCGTTGAGCGCCCGGGTAATGAAGAAGAAGACGTATCCGGCTTGGCCGTGCGGCGTAAGGACGGCCAGGGTCGAGAACGCGCCGTAGATCAGGCCGCCGGCGACGCAGACCCGGACGCGGGAGCGGCGGTCGGCGGTGATGCCGGCGATGATCGTCGAGACGGCCGAGAGGAGGGTGAAGACGAAGGTGATCCAGCCGAGCGGCACGATGTTCGTCGTTTTCCGGAAGAAATCCTGGAGCAGGGGATTGACCAGCGGGCCGAGCAGGCCCTGGTCGGCGAAGTCGAAGACGAGGACGAGCAGGACAAAGATGAAGGCGAGGCCGCCGGCGACGCCCGCGGCCTTCCGTTTTCGTTCTTCCATGGCTCGACCGGCGACTATTTTACCCTTTTTCCGATTTCGGCGACAGACGCCGAATGATGCCTGACGTCCCGGCCGCCGCGAACGGCGCTCAACGGTCTGGGAGAATATCGATTGACGCTCCCCGTTCGAAGGACTATGCTTGAGTCAAAATGGGAAAGGTCAGGAGCCCCCAATACATCACCCGGATGAGGATCGTCATCTTCATTTCCGTCTGGCTGTTCACGGTCTGGCTGCTCATGCCCCTGATCACGCTCGAGAAGGTTGAACTGCGCAGCTCCCTGGAATATTTCTACCGGGCCTCCGCCGGGGTCGTCGTCATGATCATCCTCTTCGGCAAGACGGTGACGGACCTTCTTTTCAGCCAGGACCTCTCCCGGAAAAAATCCGCCCTTTATGTCACGTTCCTGACGATCTATTCCCTCGTCATGGCCGGCGGGATCATTTTCATGGCCATCCGTATCCTGCTCGTCTTCTTGAACACCAGCTCGGCGTTCCAACCGCAGACGCCGGACATCCAGTACTGATCGTTCTTGGAGACATCCGGATTTCCAAAGAACGGGGCGCGCGTCTGAGGATCCAGGTCCGGAAATTCCCCTATCCTCGACCCGATATGAGAAAAGTCAGGGGGGAGGTCAAGAAGAGACTCGCTTCGTCGACCCCGCCGCCTGAGCCCCGAAGATGGACCGGCGCGCATCGTGAAAATATTTTGACTTAATAATCGCTTGGCAGGACGAGGTGACTTTGATTAGAATACGTGTTGAAGGGATCAGAATTTGAACATCGGTGACGTTATCCGCTCCTTGCGGCCGTCGCAGTGGACGAAAAATCTGTTCGTCTTTGCGGCGCTCATCTTTGCCCGGAAGGTCTTTGACGGGCCGCTCTTTCTGAGCACGCTGGGAGCGTTCGCGGTCTTCTGCCTGCTCTCGGGTTCCATCTATCTTGTCAACGATGTCCTTGACTATGAGGAGGATCGGGTCCATCCCAAGAAATCCCGGCGGCCGATCGCGGCCGGCCGGATCGGCCGGGGAGCGGCGGTGGGGACGGCCGTCTTTTTCGCGGCGGTCAGCCTGGGCGGCGCCCTCGTCTTGAACCCCGGGCTTTTCATCGCCGGGGCGATCTATTTCGTCCTTCAGATCGCCTATTCGATCAAGCTCAAACACGTCGTCATCCTGGACGTCTTCATTGTCGCGTCGGGGTTCGTCATCCGCGTCGTGGCGGGCGGCCTGGTCATCCGCGTCCCGCTGTCCTCCTGGCTCCTCATCTGTACGACGCTTCTGGCCCTGTTCATCGCTCTGAGCAAGCGGCGCCACGAGCTCGTCCTGCTCGAGGAGAACGCTTCGAGCCACCGCCCGATCCTCAAGGAGTACAGCGCCTATCTCCTGGACCAGATGATCTCCGTCGTCACGGCGTCCACGGTCATCGCTTACTGTCTCTATACGGTCTCGGAAGACACGGTCAAGAAACTCGGGACGTCGCACCTGCTCTATACCACGCCGTTCGTCCTTTACGGGATCTTCCGCTATCTGTATCTCGTCCACAAGAAAGGGCAGGGAGGGAGCCCGGAGGAATTGATCCTGAAGGACAAGCCGCTCGCCGTCTCGGTCTTTCTCTGGATCGCGACCGCCGTGGGGATCCTTTATTATTTCAAGTGAGACAGTGATTCGTCAGAATGATATTCTGACGAATCACGCGTCTCATCGCGAGGACCCATTTAAGCAGGTCTAAGACTCCATTTAAATATTAAACCCCCTACCCCCTGACACAATTCAGGGGGATTAACAGGTCGGACGAGGCGATCCCGTGTGACGTCGCGAGTCACAGGGGTCACGGCGAATCCAGAATCCATCAATCCTTGATGTACCGCAGGCTCTTCGGCTCGCGCTCCAGGTGATAGACGATCATGGCCTGCAGGCCTTTCCGGATCGATTTGAGGTCCGCGGGCGTGAAGGGGCACTCCTCGGCTTTGGAGGGAGGGTTTTTCCTGACCCACTGCATGAAGCGGCCGAGATCGGGGTTGACCTCCTCCTTCCGGGCCGGCGCGCAGGCGTCGCAGTAGACGCCGTCCTTTTTCGGCGCCAGCCAGCCGGGTCCGTCGAGCGCTTTCCGGCATCCTTTGCAGCGGCGGACGTCGGGCAGGTAACCATTGACCTGGAGGAACCAGGCCTCGAAATACCGCGTCACCACAGCCAGGTCGCTTTTCCTCTTGAGAGCTTGAAGGACGGACAGCAACAGCCGAAAGACGATGTCCTCCCTGGCCCGCGCGGGCAGGAACTCTTCGATGAGCTCGGCGAAATAGGTCAGCGTCAGGGACGTCTTCAGGTCCGTCTGAACCTCAAAAAAAGATTCGATGAGGTCGCAGGAGCTGACCGTGACCAGCTCGCGGCGCTCTTTCTCGTAATAGAACGCGGTCACGTGGGACATGGGCTCGAGGGCGCTCCCGAAGCGGTTCCCGAACTTGCGCGCCCCCTTGGCCACGCCCCGGATCAGGCCTTTGTCGCGGGTGAGGAGCACGACGATCTTGTCCTGATCGCCGATGGGAACCGTCCTCAGGACAATGGCCTCGGCTTGGTCGATGGGCATGACGCCGTCCTCAGTCGAGGAAGGTGATGCGATGGACTTTGATCTTGTCCTTGAGGGCGTCGGTCTGGATCTCGAGCTCCGCGGCCGTTCGGGCCAGGTCCCAGCCGTTCCTGATCAGCGTCCCGTGGACGTATTTCCGTTCGAATTGCCGGGCGGCCTGCTGGAGGGACGGGAAGGGCGGGCGGCCCGGGAGATATTCCTGCTCCCGCGTTTCGACGAGCAGGTTGAGGTGGCCGACGCCGATCTCTTCGTCCTCGACCATGATCACGAACCGCTCGATGACGTTCATGAGCTCGCTGACGTTGCCCGGCCAAGCGTAGTTGACGAAGGCCTTCCGCGCTTCCGGATGCATCCGTTTGGGCTTCTTGCCGTATTCGAGCGAATAGATTTTCAAATAGTAGTGGATGAGCAGGGGGATGTCCTCGGGCCGCTCGCGCAAGGGGGGGATGGGCATGGGGATGACGTTGAGCTTGAAGAAGAGGTCCTCCCGGAACTTGCCTTTGGCGATGAGGTCCTTCGGGTTCTTGCTCGTGGCTGCGATAAGGCGTGTGTCGAAGGCGACGGTCTCGTTCGATCCGACCGGCTCGAACCGCTGCTCGACGATGGCCTTGACCAGCTTGGCCTGCGTCTTGAGGCTCATCTCTCCGATCTCGTCGAGGAACATCGTCCCCCCGTCGGCGAGGAGGAGCTTCCCCCGTTTGTCCTTTGGGGTATGGGCGGAATGCCCCTTGACCGCGCCGAACAGCTCGCTTTCGATGAGGTCGTCGGGGATCGCCGCGCAGTTGATCTCGATGAACCGTTTGTCCTTCCGCCGGCTGTGCTGATGGATGAGGCGGGCGGTGAGCTCCTTGCCGGTCCCGTTCTCGCCCGAGATCAAGACCCGGCCGTTGGTCGGGGCGGCCTTCCGGATCTCCTCGCGCAGCTTCCGGATCGGGGCGCTCTTCCCGACGAGATGGTAGCGTGCCTTGATCCGCTCGCGAAGCTGGACGTTCTCCTCCTCGAGCTTGCGCTGCCGCAGGGCATTATTGACGGTCAGGACGACCTTGTCGAGCGAGAGAGGCTTCTCCAGAAAATCGAACGCGCCGAGCTTCGTCGCTTTGACCGCCGTCTCCACGGTGCCGTGGCCCGAGATGACAACGACCTTGGGAGGCTCGTCGAGAAGCCGGATCTGGCGGAGGACGTCGATGCCGTTCATCTCGGGGAGCCAAATATCGAGCAGGACCAGACCGAAAGCCCTGGTCTTGAGCAGGGCCAGCCCTTCTTCGCCCGTCCCGACGGTCTGGACGGCATAGGTCTCGTCCTCCAGGATGCCCTGAAGCGAGGAGCGGATGCTGGATTCGTCGTCGATGACCAGGATGCGGTCTTGGCTCATGCGGGCAGCTGCAAGGTGAATTTGGCTCCGCTCGGCCGGTTGTTCTGAACGCGGACGGAACCGTTATGCTCTTTGACGATCTGATTGACGATGGCCAGCCCCAAGCCCGTGCCCTTCTTCTTCGTCGAGAAATGGGGCAAGAAGAGCTTGTCTTTGTCCTCGATCTGGATCCCGGGTCCCGTGTCCGTCAGGTCGATCTTCACTTGATGGGCCTCTCGGTCGAACGATGTTTGAATGACGATTTTACCCTTTTTGTTCATGGCGTCAATAGCATTGTCGATCAGGTTGATGAAGACCCGTTTCATCTGTTCGGTGTCGAGCGGAAGGACGGCCGGCACATCCGGCGAGGGAAGGACCTGGAATTCGACGTCGGCGAAGATGCCGCGGAACATCGTGACGACTTGGCCGATGATGTCGTGGATCCCCGCCGGCTGGAGGTTGATCTTCGGCAGCCGGGCGAAGTCCGAAAACTCGTCGACGAGGGACTTGATCGTCTGGGCCTCCTGGATGATGACCCGGGCCCCTTGCTCGACGACGTCGCTGCCGCCCCCCTCTGCTTTCTTGAGGTTCTTGAGGATCCGTTCCGCGTTGAGCTGGATCGGCGTCAGCGGGTTCTTGATCTCGTGGGCGACGCGTTGGGCCACCTCTTTCCAGGCGGCGATCTTCTGGGCCTTGATGAGCTGGCTCAGGTCGTCGAGGACGACGATCAAGCCGGAAAACTCCTGCCCCGGCTGCCGGAGCGGAGTCAAGGTCAGGGCAATGGTCGTCTGCTGGCCGTTGAGGGAAAACCGGATCTCCTTGTCGGTGAGCTTGGATCTATTCTTCATGGCCGCGTCGATGCCCTTGACGAAGTCCTTGTAGCGGTCAAGGCTCAGGACGTCCTTGTAATGCCGGCCGGCCACGGCTTTGTCCGGAAGGGCCAGCATGTCCTGGGCCGAGGGATTGATCGTGGTGATGGAGCCCCGGGCGTCCAGGGCGATGACACCGGTGTTGATGGTGTTCAGGATCGTCTCGATGTACTGCTTGCGGGCCTCCTGCTCGGCCGTTTTCTGGGCGATCCCCCGCTGGCCTTGGTCGACGTCGGAGATCATCTGGTTGAACGATTCGATGAGGAGGCCGATTTCGTCCGAGGCCGGGTCCTCGACGCGGACGGTCAAGTCCCCCTTGGAGACCGCTTTGGTCGCCTTGACCAGCTTTTCGATCGGAACGGTGATGCTCTTGGCGATGTGAAACCCGATCCAGGTCGCGGCGAAGACGATGAGCAGGGTGACGAAGATGAGGGTCATCAGGTAGAGCGTTTTGAACATGTCCTTCTGGCCGCGCTGCCGGTAGCGCTGGACGAAGGCCGAGAGGGCGTTGATCTTCTGGGCGTAGTTCTGGGGCAGAAACTTGCCTGTTGTCACCAGGACGTTGCCGATGGCCGGGATGTTGATCGAAACGCCCCGCCGGACGAACTCGCCCGCGCCCATCGAACGGATGTCATTGACGGGTTCGCCGAGGTGAGCCAGCTTGATGGTGCTGGCCTTGAGTTCCTGATAGTCCTGGAAGGGCAGGTTGGGGTTGTAATAGGCGAAGAGCTCCTCCTCCTCGAGGAAGATGCCGATCTCGTCGAGACGATACTCGGTCAGCTTGTTCCGAATGAAGTCCTCGAGCCGGGCCCGGTTCTCGGGGGTGACGAGGTTCAGACGTTTGATCTCCTTGCTCAGCTGGGTCGCGTAATGAAGGGTGAGGTCCGACGTCGTGACATAGAAACCATCGGCGATGATCTTGGCGTCGTCGAGGATCCGGGTCAGGTCGGGCTTGAAGTACTGCTCGATGTTGCGGCTGATCAGACGGCTGGTGAACACGAAGAGGAGGAGCGTGGGGATGAAGGACAGGGCGGTGAAGAAGCTGACGAGCTTGGTCTTAAAATGGGATCCGGCCACCTTGTGCTTGCGCTCGAGAGTGAGCTTGATCAGGTTTCGGCCGAGGACGAAGAGGAGGATCAGGGCCAGGAGGAGGACGATGATCTGGAGCAAGACGAGAAGGATATCGGTGACGTTGGTCGGGGAGAACTCGGTGGAGCGGCGGAGGATGAAATCGATGACCAGGAACAGGACGATGAGGACGATGATGATCCCGCCGATGACGCGGGAGCCTTTCTTCTTCGGATCGTCCATGGGCTCTCGATTCAGCGCGCCGCCAGAAAGTCCTTGAGATTGTCCCGGTGGATCCTGATATCCGTCAGGACGGCTCCCGACGCACCGAGGGGGATGCCTTCGCGGCCATTGATCGCGTAGGTGAATCCGCCGGCGTTCCCGATCTGGATGAGGAATTGCTTCTTGGCCGTGAAGGTCGCCTTCTCGCCCGCCTTTTTTATGGATTCCATCTGGACCTGTCCGTCGGCCGCGATTTGGATCCATGTCTCGGCGGTGAAGGCCAGGTCGAGACGCAGCTCTTCGGCTTTGGCCGGATCATCGGGATCGACGAGCGGCGTCTGCGCGGGAGGGGGGAGGAGCTGGTCCTGCGGGGGGGCGACGGTCGGACGCTGGATGACCGGCCGGTTGTCCGTCCGCGGCCTGAGAACGAAAAAATATGCGGCGACGGCGGCGATGAGGACAAGCGGGATGGCCGCCAGGCGCCAGCGGATTTTTCTAGCCGCCTCTCTCCGCGTCTTCGGCTCGGGACGAGTTTCGTCGCTGCGCCGGCGTTCGGTCTCCTTGAGGTCTTCCCGTTGGAGGAGGATCTCCTCGTGATACTTGTTGACGAAACGGTTCTCGTCGACGCCGATGCATTTGGAATAGGAGCGGAGGATGCTCTTGATGAAGAACGCTCCGGGCAGCAGGTCCAGCCGGTCGTCTTCGAGGGCCTGCAGATAGCGCAGGCCGATCCTGGTCTGCCCGGCGATATCGTTAAGCGATATGGCCCGGAGCTCGCGCTCTCTTTTCAGCTCCTGTCCCAAGGTCGCCATCGATAAAATTCTAGGATAATCAAGAACTTAAGTCAAATCCGGAGGAAGCGGGCGAGCGAAGTCAGGCCGCCCAGCAGCCCGACGCCTCCGCCGCCCAGGACGAGCCCGAGGGCCTGAGCCAGGGTCAGGTAGCGAAAGCCGACGATTTCCTGGAGCGCGCCGAGCGAGCTGCCGAGGTAGAGCGGAAAGAGCTTGATCAGGAGCAGGACGACGAGAAGGGAAAGCGTGCTTCCGGCGACGCCCATCAGGACGCCTTCGAAAAGGAAAGGGATCCGGATGAAGGTGTTCGTAGCCCCGACGAGGCGGAGGATCTCGATCTCGTTCTTTCGGGCCAGGACGTTGAGCTTGATGACGTTGGAGATGATGAAGAACGAGGCGAGGACCAGAATCCCTCCCAGGAACAGGCCGACGGCCTCGGCCAGGCGTCCGAGGGAGCGGATCTTATCGGCCCACTCCCGGTTGAACTGGACGTCCTCGACGCCGGCGTTCTTTTTCACCTCGGCGATGAATTGGAGGACGGACGCCGTCGGGAGGCCGGGGTCCTTGAGCGAGGCTTCGATCGAGGCCGGGAACGGATTGGCGTTCAGGTTGACGAGGATGGCTTTGAGGTCCGGGAAGTCCGCCGCGAATTTCGCCGCGGCCTCCTCGGGGTCGATCGAGCGGACCGCGCCGACGAAAGGAGAACGCCGGATCTGGTCGGCGATCAGGTCGCGCTCTCCGGCCGGGATGTTTTTCTGCAGATAGAACATGACCGTGAGGTCCTTCGACAGCTCCCGGGCCCGGAAGCGCAGGTTGTTCGACATCGTCAGGAACACGCCGAGGACGACAAAAGACAGACTGATGATGGTCAGAGAGAAAAAGTGGCGCGTCTTGAACTGCCAGAGGTTGTGCAGCGACTCCTTGACGAAATATTTCGCTTTTTGAAGAATCAGCCTAGATCCTTTCCGTGGAGTTTGCCTTCCTGAAGATGGAGAACTCGGCCGCCGAAGCGGCGGATGAGCTCCTTGTCGTGCGTGCAGATGATGACCGTCGTCCCCTGCTTGTTGATCTCGCGGAAAAGGCCGAAGATCTCATGGGCGAGATCGGGATCGAGGTTGCCGGTGGGCTCATCGGCCAGCAGGATGCGGGGATTGTTGACGATGGCCCGGGCGATGGCCACCCGCTGCTGTTCGCCGTAGGACAGCTGGGAGGGATAGTCCCAGATCTTCGGATGGAGATTGACCATGCGCAGGGCGATGAAGGTCTTCCGCTTCATGTCGCGGGGGGGAGCTCCGAGGACGCGGAGGGCGATCGAGACATTGTCGAAGACGCGCTTGTGAAAGAGCAGGCGGAAGTCCTGGAAGACGATGCCCATGTGGCGGCGGACGGAGTAGATCTTGGAATCGGGGATGCGCAGGATGTTTTTCCCCCCAATGATGATCTGGCCTTCGGTCGGAAGGACCTCCCGGAAGATTGTTTTGAGGAGCGTCGTCTTGCCCGAGCCGCTCGGCCCGGTGACGAAGCAGAATTCCCCTTTTCTCACCGAGAGGGTCACATCCGAGAGCGCCCAGTGGGGCTTCTGATACTGCTTCCAGACGTGGTAGAGCTCGATCATCCGGGAGAAATTATAACAGAATAAGTCGCGGACACATACCGAATTCGGATGGGACCGATCGGCGGGCGAGGCCGGGAAGAGCGAACGCGGCGCGTGTCCACGATCGTCTTACAGAGTGAAAAGGTACATCAGCCAGCCGAAGAGAAGAGCGCCGCCGATCATGATGAGGAAGAGAAAGAGGCCGTATTTGATCCGGGCCCGTTTGTCGTCGCGGCGGAGAAGAGCCAACACCACGGTCACAAAGAAGGCGTAGAGGATCATGGAGAAGAGGTGGCTCTTGAAGATCATGTCTTCTTTCCCAGCGAGACGTCGAGGGCGTCCAGGGCGATGAGGAAGTTGAGCAAGCCCGCCCCCGCGATGTAGGCCGTGCCGAATTCGAAGGTGACGCGCTTCAGCTCGCCCAAGCCGATGGGCAGGAACCGCGACAGGAGATAAATGATGCCGTTCCCGATGTCGGCGAAGAAGGCGAGGATGGTCAGGGGATTTTCGGTCTGGAACGGATAAATCTTCCCCCCCATGGTGAGGCCCATGGCCGTCATCGCCGTGATGCAGGTGAAAAAGACCGCTCCGCGCCCGTATTTCTTCTGGACGACGTGCCCCAGTCCGGGGACGAGCCAGCCCAAAAGAAACGCCAACAGACCTTTCATTTTCATGATCGGCCACGATATTAGAATAAATGCGCTCTCAAATCAAGGGGAAAAAGGGGAGAGGAGTTCCCCCAAAATTTATGGTGAAAAAAGCCATCGTTGTCCGGTATCGGGGTCGCGGGAGGAAAAACAGCCGTAAAGGCCCCTCTTTTGGCCGAACAGATACGCCTTGATCCCATCGGCCAGGGCGTAGAAGCGGAAGTCGGGGATCCCGAACACCCGCCGGGCCGCCTGTAGCACGTGGCCGGTTAATACGCGAAGCTTCGTCCGCAGGTTTAGATAGACCATGGCGAAGTAGGCCGCGGCCAGAACGAGCGCCATCATGTTCTGGAGACGGACGTAGGTCAGAAGCCGGATATCTTCGAGTTGATACGACTGCTTGATGAAGCGGAACGTTTCTTCGATCGTCCAGCGGGTCATATAACTTTCGACCGCCCACCACAAGCTTCTTCTGGTCTTCTTCAGAGGGACGTTGGTCAGAAGCATCAACGGCTCTTCTC
>JAUYDS010000199.1 GCA_030691735.1 Candidatus Aminicenantota bacterium | reverse complement strand
CAGGTCATGAAGACCATCGCCGAGAAATACGCCGGCGACATCAAATACGGATTTGACAAGGTCGGGATGAGCGATCTCTATCTCCCTTTCCTCGACCAGTTGAACGCGGGCGCGTTCACCGAGAAGAGCATCCCGGTCGGCGACAAGTTCTATTGGATGTTGTTCCGTACCCAGGGAAAAGTCAAGGTTTTGGAGGATGTCGAATGGGCGGGCAAACAGCCGCTGCCGGTCTTCTCCTTGACGGCGCACAAGGACAACAAGGACTATGAATTCATCATTCCCAAGCCCTGCGGGAATATCGCTCTTTATCGAATCACAGAGGCCCGGATCCAGCCTCCGCCTCCTCCCATCTGCAATCTCCTCGTCACCCCGGTCAAGGCTAACGTCAACGACCTGATCACGGTCGATATGAGCGGCACCCAGAACGCCACGGCCATGGACGTCGAGATCTTAACGGCCCAGGGAACGAAAGTGGCGTCGCACGCCTTTACCCCCGCCTCGCCGAGATGGCAGACGAAATTCGACAAGCCCGGGGAGTATGTCTTCCGGGCCAAGGCCGTGAACGCGGAGGGTAAGGTCTCCGAGAATCCCTGCCAAGCCAAGATCGCCATCAACTTTCCCCCGATCTGTAAGCTCTCGACGTCCTGCCTCCCCTGCCCTGATTATGTCGGTAAGCCGATCGTTTTCGACGCCAATGGATCCACGGACGCGGACGGCCAGATCGTCAAGGCCAGCTTTGAGATCACGGATGAGACCGGCAAGGTGATCGACAGCTTCATGGATACCGAAAAGCCTTTCACTTGGGAAAAGGTTTTTACGAAAGCCGGCACGTATGGTGTTAACGTCGTCGTGTTCGATGATATGGGTGCTCCATCGGCCTCGACCGATCCCTGTCGCCTCACGCTCGACGTGACCCAGAAAAGGTTCTTCTTCCTGGCCGAAGTCGGCGGTCTGTTGGCGCGCGGCACCTACACCGGTTACATTTTTGGCCGTCTGGGCATGCTGTGGAGCCTGTCCCCGGACCTCCTGGATCTCATCCTCAGGTTTGGCGGAGCCTTTCCGACCCAGGGTGATCCTTGGAAAGCCTTCTTCATGGGCGATCTCCTCATGAATCTCCATCTCGGACCCGCGGTCTATCTGGATGCCGGGCTGGGATACACCGGTAAGGAACAGAATGTCCGCAAGAACGGAATCGACTTGATCGGAGCTTTCGGTGTGAACATTTTCAATAATTACAGCAATGCCGGATCGATCTTCGCTGAAATCCGCGTGCCGGTCATCACCAAGGACCGCAGTTTCGAAGATCACCATAAGCTCCTGCTCGGGTTCCGTTATATTTTCTAAGTTCATCGTCCGTCACAAGACGGGCCGGGGACCATCTCCCCGGCCCGTTTTTTTTTGGCGGTTCAGGGGTTGAGTTTCCTTAAGATGCCGAAACGCATACAATGTTCGCCATGAAGATCGCTCTGATCGGCGCCGACGGGCAGCTCGGTTCGGACCTTCTCCGGACATTGCGGGACGAGCGCCTCACCCCTCTTTATTATCCGGATTTCGACATCACCCGGCCGGCGGAGACCCGCTCCGTCCTGAGCGGGCTTCGACCCGACGTCGTCATCAACACCGCCGCCTTCCATCGCGTCGATGACTGCGAGGACCTCGTCGAAGAGGCCTTCCGGGTCAATGCCTTCGCCGTCCGCGAGCTGGCCCGGATCTGCCGGGACCTGGAGGCGACCCTCGTTCATTTCAGCACGGACTATGTTTTTGACGGCCGGAGCTCGAGACCTTATGTCGAAGAGGACCCGCCCCAGCCGCTGAGCGCTTACGGGGCTTCGAAGCTCGCCGGCGAATATTTCGTCCGGGCGGTCTGCGAAAAATATTTCCTGGTCCGGACCTGCGGCCTCTTCGGGCTCGCCGGGTGTTTGGGAAAAGGCCGGAATTTCGTGGAGACGATGCTCTTTTACGCCGAGGCGGGCCGGCCGCTGCGGGTCGTGAACGACCAGTGGGTGACGCCGACCTCGTGCGAGGAGCTGGCAGCGCGGCTGGCCGAGTTGATCCGGACCGACCGCTACGGCCTTTACCATATGACCAACGAAGGCCGGTGCACGTGGTTCGAATTCGCCTCGGCGATCTTCGAGCTTCTCGGCCGGCCCGGGAAGATCACGGCCGTCGATTCGGCCTCCTTCGGGGCCAAGGCCAGGAGGCCGGCATTCTCGGTGCTGGAGAACAAGCAGGCCAAAGCCCTCGGCCTCGCGAATTTTTCCGAATGGCGGGAGGCTTTGAGGGATTATCTGAGGAAAAGGGGACTGATCTAAGCGCCGAGGGGCGCGGAGATCTTTTTCAGAATATCGTCCGGAAGCACGGCGACGGCACCGCTGCGATTCACGGCGATGTGCACGGTGTAACCCTCGGCGATCAAGGCGGCGCGGTCCGGGATTCTCAGTTCGTAGCTAAAAGCCGCTTTTTTGGGCGTGATCTCCCGGAGCGAGGTCAGCACGATGAACGGATCGTCGTAGCGGAGGGGCCGCTTGTAGCGGCAGAAGGCTTCGACGACGACGAGATAATGGCCTCGCTCCTCGATGGCCTTGTAGGTCAGGCCTTGGTGTCGGCAGAATTCGGTCCGGCCGAGCTCGAACCAGTCCAAGTAGGCTTTATGATGGGCGACGCCCATCTGGTCCGTCTCGGAATAACGAACCCGCAGATCGAGGGGAACGGCGGGCGGAGCGGGCGGACGAAGGAACTCTCTATTCGGAGAGCTTGCCGAGCTTGGCGAGTTCGTCATTATAATACTTCCGGTACAGGATCTCCCACTCCCGGCTGCCTTCTTCGATCGATTTCTTCTGCGATTGGATCTTGTCGATGGCCCGCTTGTCCAGGGTGTCGTAGAGTTTCATTTCCTCTTCGATGGAGCGGACGATGCACAGTCGGATCTCGTTAGGATCGTCCAGGAACTCGACACGGTCGTTCTTCGTCAGCGCCTCGAGGATCCGTTTGGAGAGGTAATTGATTTTTTCGCGCGACAGACGGTTGCTCACAGGACGATGTTCCTTTCTTTGGCCAGCTTGGTCTTGATCATCCGGAACATCGTCTGGTATTCGAGATTCTCCCGCCGGATCTTTTCCATGTGCTTGCCGAGGAGCTCCCGGACCTCCTGATCGAGTTGATCCTCTTTTTGGAACTCCTCCGTGATCAGAGCGATCGTCTCATTGAGGAGCGATGTTTTCTCCTCGACCAGGATTTTCCCGTCCTTCCGCAGATTGCGGAGGATGAGGAATCCCAGGTGTTCGATTTGATTCTTGTTCAGCCTCATGTCGGCTATAAAATACACTAGGTCGGCCGAAAATTCAAGGATCTCTTGTTAGAGGACGAAGAAAGGCGCGAAAAGGCCGGGAGGAGCGGCACGGCGGGCCAGGGCGATCAGCCGGCCGTCCGGGCCGAATAGCCGGACGACGATCTCCGGGTCGGCCTGAACGACCGGAGGCCCGTTTCCCTCGGATTCCGCGACGGCGGCCGGGGCGGCGGCAGGGGCCCCAGGCTTTGTCTGGGGATCCGTTTCCGCCGTACTCAGCCGCGTATTTACATCGCGGGTGAGTGCCCCGGGCTTTGCCCGGGGGTCTACTTCCGCCGCGAAGGCTCGTCCCTTGACCTGTTCGGCCGAGATCGAACGGCCGTTCCGGATCCTCTGAACGCCTTCTTCGCTGATTTGGATCTTGGCCAAAGAGGGCAGAAGCGATTCCATGGGCAAAAGGAATCTCTCGGTCGCGCCGATCTCTTGAAAAACCCGGATCTCGTCCAAGGTCAGACCGTCATTCAAGCTGAATTCGCCGATCCCGGTCCGGACCAACTCCGCAAGGTGGGCTCCGCAGCCCAGCTTTTGGCCGAGGTCATGGGCGAGGGCTCGGATATAGGTTCCCGAGCCGCATCTCACCGCGAAATCGATATGAGGAGCGACAACCCCCAGGAGTTCGAACGAGTGGATCCGCACTTGGAACGGACGGCCGTCGACGGGCGTTTTTCGGCGGGCGTAAGCATAAAGGGGTTTTCCCCCGACCTTTTTCGCCGAATAGGGCGGTGGGATCTGGGTGATCTCACCATCGAAATCCCGAAGGGCGGCCTCGATCGCGGCGCGGGCGGGAAAAAGACCGCATTCCGCGGAGGTGGGAAGGCCGGCGGCATCGAAGGTATCGGTTGAAAAGCCCAGGCGGATGCGGCCTTCGTAGATCTTGTCCATTTTGCTGTAGAAGGGGAAAAGGCGTGTGGCTTTTCCGACGGCGGCGAGGAGAAGGCCGGAGGCCAGCGGGTCGAGCGTCCCGAAATGGCCGATCCTTTTCTGGATCAGGATCTTTCGGAGCGCCGCGACGACATCATGGGAGGTCGCAGGAACGGGTTTGCGAACGAGGATCAGACCGTCCATTCCTCAAGTCGTGGCCGCCCGTCCGGGGGCCATCTCGCCGAGAAGTTTTTCGACGGTCGCGAGCACGTTCTTCATCAGCTCCTCGATAGGGCCGTAAACCGTGAATCCCGCGGCATGGGCGTGGCCGCCTCCGCCGAAATGTTCGGCGATCGCCGCGGCATGGGCGGTCCCTTTGGATCGGATGCTGACACGGAAGACGCCCACGTCCATTTCCTTGAAGAACAGGACGACGTTCACGCCCTTGATCGAACGGGCCAGCGTGGTGATGTCTTCCGTGTCGATCGCGCTCAAGTTCAAGCTCCGGAGGTCCCTTTTGAACAAATGGATCATGGCGATGGAGCCGTCCCGGTTGAGATCCAGGGTGGACAGTACCCGCCCCAGGAGTTTGATTTTTTCGGGAGGGTTATTATGGAAGAGGGCTTCGCTCGTTCGGTTGGGGTCCGCGCCGGCTTCGACGAGAGCGTGGCAGACCTCGAAACACTTGGCGGTCGTGTTCGAGAATTGGAAGGAGCCCGTGTCCGAGACGATGGCGCAGTAGAGGAGGCCGGCGATCCGCGGGGTGAGCCTCAGCGGGAGTTTTAGGCACAGGTCAAAGGCCATCTCTCCGACGGCCGAAGCCGTGGGCTCGACCCAGTTGATGTCGGCGTAGCGGTCGTTCGAATAGTGATGATCGATATTGATCTTGAAATAACCGTCGAGGTGCTCGTGGCCGGACCGGGAAACGTCGGCGCATTCGAGAAGGATGATCGCGTCATAAACCCCCGGCGGGATCTGTCCGATCCGGATCCTCTCGGCATCGGGAAAGGCGTGGAACGGGACCGGCGTTCTGTCCGTATTGAAGATGTCCGCTTCTTTGCCCATGTCCTCGGCGGCGAAGGCCAGGGCCAGGCTGGTGCACAAGGAATCGCCATCGGGCCGAAGGTGGCTGGTGATCGCCAGACGGCGGCTGGCGGAGATTTTTTTGACGATGAGGTCAAGAGGCGTCGTGTCCATCGGTTTTGGTCGTTTGCAGAAGCCGGTCGATCCGTTCGCTCATGTCCGCGGTCGGATCCAAGGTAAAAAATAGTACCGGATTATACTTCAATTTGACCGCGGAGGCAAGACGCTTGCGGATGAATCCCGTCCGCCGTTCGAAGTGAGCGAAGATCGCCGCGGGATCGTCGGGGCCGAAGACGCTGAGATAGACGTGAGCCGTCTTGAGGTCGGCGGGAACATCCACGCGCGTCACGGTCACGAGGGCGGTCGTCACCTCGTGGAGCTCCTCGATGAGGATCCGGCTGAGCGCCTCGAGAAGCAGGCTGCCGATCTTCTTCTGTCGCCGGCTCTCGTCTTTCATGGAGCCTAATAATACTCGATCCGGGAGCCGAGAAGTTCGCCGTTGACATGCTCGAAGACGTCGGACCGGATCCGCGACAGGACCTGCTCGACGATGGTCTGGTGGCTGTTGAGGGTGACTACGCCGATCTTCGTCCGCTGCCAGACGTCCTGGAAGTCCAGTTCGGCGAGGGCGACATTGTGTTTCTGGCGAATGCGGTCCTTGAGCCCGTTGAGCTCCTTGCGCTTATCCTTGAGGGACCGGGCGTAAGGAAAATGAATGTCCAGTTCGAGATAGCCGATGACCACGGTCCGCGCCTTATTCTAGGTTTGATAGACCTTCTCGGTGATGAAAGCCTCGATCTGGTCGCCTTCTTGGATCTCTTTGAACCGGTCCAGTCCGATGCCGCATTCCAGGTCCTTTTTGACCTCGGTCACGTTCTCCTTCAAGTGCTTCAACGAGGCGATCCGGCCCTTGAAGACGACCTCCTTGTTGCGGAGGACCTTGACCTCGGCGTTGCGCACGATCTTGCCGTCCTGGACATAACATCCGGCGATGACGCCGACCTTGGGGATCTTGAAGACTTTACGAACCTGAGCCCGGCCCAGGTAGGTCTCTTTGATGACGGGTTCCAGCATCCCCGCCACGGCCTTTTTGATGTCGTCCGTCAGCTGGTAGATGATCTTGTAGGACAGGACCTGGACGTTCTCCTTCTGGGCCAGCTCTTGGATCTTGGGACTGGGCTTGACGTTATAGCCGAGGATGATGGCCTTCGAGGTCGAGGCGAGGAGGATGTCCGACTCCGTGATCGACCCGGTCATGGCCTGGATGAGCCTGATCTTCACCTTCTCCGTGCCGAGGGAGGGGAGAAGCCCGGTCAACACTTCGACCGAGCCTTGGACGTCGGCTTTGAGGATGAGGAGCAGTTCCTTGGATTCTCCCTCTTCGATCTTCTTGAAAAGGTCGTCAAGCGTAACCTGTCCGGGTTTTTTGACGTCGCTCTTGGAAGCGTGGGAGAGGCGATATTCGGCGATAACCCGGGCTTCCTCTTGGCTATCGAGCACCTGGAAAAAATCGCCCGCCTGAGGCACCCCGGCGAATCCGAGAATCTCGACGGGGGTCGAGGGTCCGGCGGCTTTTAGAGCGCGACCGTGTTCGTCGTTGAGCGCGCGGACCTTGCCGAAGGTCGTCCCCGACAGAAAAGCTTGGCCCACGGCCAATGTTCCGTTCTGGATGATCACGGTCGCCAGAGGACCCTTCTTGGCGTCGAGGCGGGCCTCGAGGATGACCCCCTGAGCTTTCCCTTTGGGATTGGCCTTGATCTCGATGACGTCGGCCAGGAGCAGGATCATCTCCAAGAGCTCCTTGATGTTCTTTTTGTCCTTAGCCGAGACCGCGACGCTGATGACGTCACCGCCCCATTCCTCGACCAGGACGTTTTCCTTCTGCAGCTCCCGTTTGATCTTGTCCGGATTGGCCTCGGGCTTGTCGATCTTGTTGATGGCGACGATCATCGGAACCCCGGCGGCCTTGGCGTGGTTGATGGCCTCCTTGGTCTGGGGCATCACCGCTTCGTCCGCGGCGATGACCAGGACGACGATGTCGGTGACCTTCGCTCCGCGGGCGCGGAGCTGGGTGAACGCCTCGTGGCCCGGCGTGTCGATAAAGGTGATCGCCCGTTTATTGTGGACGACCTGATAGGCGCCGATGTGCTGGGTGATGCCGCCCGATTCCTTGTCGACGAGCTTAGAGGATCGGATGGCGTCGAGCAGCGTCGTCTTGCCATGGTCGACATGGCCCATGATCGTCACGACCGGCGGGCGCGTCACGAGGTCCGCCTTCTTGCTCTCGGCGCGGGTCCGCATCTCTTTTTCGACGGAGACGCTCTCGAGGACGATGCCGAGCGTCGCCGCGACCTTGGCCGCGAACGCTTCGTCGATGACGTCGTTGACGTTCAGGCGAAAGCCTTTCGCCGCCAGCTTCTCCAGGATATCCTTCGGCCGGGCTTTCAGCTTGTCCGCCAGCTCCTTCACGGTCGAGCCTTCACGGAGAAGAATCACCGGCCGGGCCTTGGGACCGTCTTTTGTCGTCTTGGTCGTTTTGGTCGTTTTGGTTGTCTTCGTTTCCGTCAATGGACGTTCCTTTTCTATGTCGATTCAGGGGATGGCTGTTGGATCCCGATCTTCCAGCCGACGAGCTTCGAGGCCAGTTTGACGTTGATCCCCTTCTTGCCGATCGCCAGGGACAACTGGTCCTTGGCCACGATTGCCTGCATCGTCTTCTCGTCATTGTTGACGATGATCATGCTCTCGACGCGCGCCGGGCTGAGGGCGGCCTTGGCGTAGCTCAGGGGATTGGGCGACCAGACGATGATGTCGATCTTCTCGCCGGCCAGCTCCTTGCTGATGGCCAGGACGCGGCTGCCCTTGACGCCGATGCAGGCGCCGACAGGGTCGACATCACGCTCGCGGGTCGCCACGGCCACTTTGGCCCGTTCGCCGGGCTGGCGGACGATGTCCTTGATCTCGATCGTCCCGTTGGCGATCTCGGGAATCTCGAGTTCAAGGAGCTTTTCCAGGAACTTGGGGCTCGTTCGGGAGACGATCACCTGCGGATCCACGCCTTTATATCCCTTTTTGACCTGGATGATCACCGCCCGGACCTGGTCGCCGCGCTTGAAGTCCTCGTTGAAGAGCTTTTCGCGGAAGGGGAAGAGGACATCGGTCTTGTTGACCTCGAGGATGATCGCGTCGTTTTCCTCGCGCCGATGGACGCCCATGACGATCTCGCCCAATCGCGAGGCGAACTCGCCATAGATCTTTTCCTGTTCCGCGTCCCGGACTTTCTGTAAGATCACCTGCTTGGCGGCCTGAGCCGCGATCCGCCCCAGGGTATCGGAGGGGAGATCGATCTCGACGGCGTCGTCGACGACCGCCGCGGGATTCGACTTCCGAGCCTCCTCCAGGGAGATCTCCCGGGCGGGGGAGACGGGATGTTCGACCACCCGCTTGAGCGCGTAGACCCGGAGCTCGCCTTTTTCCGGCCGGAAGTCGACGTGGATGTCTTCGTTTCGCGTATAGTATTTGGAAGCGGCGACCTTGAGCGACTCTTGGATGGCACTGATGATGAGGGACGACTCGACGCCGCGCTCCTTGCTGAGCTGCAAGATGGTGTTCCAGACGTTGATCTTCATGCCCTCGGCTTTCTCTGTTAGTTCCGTTAAAAGCACTTGATTATAGCGGAAACAGGCGTGAATATCAACCGACGCGGATGGAGTTGCGCGCCGCTTGCCCGATCGACGTGGAATTTCGCCCGGATTATGGAATTCCGGAGAGCTCTCCGCGCAAACTGTAAGGTCCAGAGGACGTGATCCTGACCTGGACGAAGCGGCCGATGACATCGGTTTCCGATCGGAAGTTGACCACCTGATAGCCCTCGCTCCGACCTGAATAGACGCGCCCATCTTTCTTGCTCTTTCCCTGGCAGAGAACCCGGATCGTCCGGCCGATGAATCCTTCGTGGATCCCTGTTTGGATCGCCTTCTGCGTTTGTTGGACTTCCATCAGCCGGCGCCGTTTGACCTCGAACGGGACGTCATCGGTCAGCTTCGCCGCGGACGTGCCGGGGCGTGGCGAGTAGCGGAAGGAGAAGATATTAGCATACCGGATATCCCGGAGGGCCGCCAGCGTCTCCGAGAACTCCGACTCGGTCTCGCCCGGGAACCCGACGATGATATCCGTGCTTAGACAGATCTCGGGCATGAGCGAACGGAGCCCCCGGATCTTCTCCAGATACGACTCCCGCGAATAACCTCGTTTCATCCGCTCAAGAACCGCGGACGATCCGGATTGGAGGGGCAAATGGATCTGACGGCAGACATGGCTGGAGCGGGCCATGGCCTCAGCCATGTCGTCGTTAAAATTCTTGGGATGGGAGGTGATGAAACGGATCCATTCGATTCCCTCGATTTCGTCCGCCGCCGTCAGGAGGTCTCGAAAGACGGCGCCGGTCGCCGGGTCCCGGTAGGAATTGACGTTCTGCCCGAGGAACTGGATCTCTTTGTAACCCTCGCCGGCCAGAGTCCGGACCTCGTCGAGGACGGCCCGGAGCGGTCGGAACTTCTCCCGGCCGCGCGTGAACGGGACGATGCAATAAGCGCAGAAATTGTCGCAGCCTTCCATGACGGTGACGAACGCGGAGACCGGGCTGCGTCGCAGGCAATGCCGGCGATCGTCCTCCCGCCATTCCTTGGACCAGGCCGTGAGGACCCTCGGCTGTCCGAGCCGGCGTTCGAGCAGCTCCGGCAGCCGATGGTAGTTGTCCGGGCCGAGGATGAAGTCCACGTCCGGATTCCTGTCCAGGATCTTGTCCCGGCGGAGCTGGGCGACACAGCCGGCCAGGACGACGACCAGGCCCGTCTTTTTTTTCAGGGACCTCAGGCGGCCGAGATAGGAGAACAGTTTCTCCTCGGATTTCGCTCGAACGGCGCAGGTGTTGACAATCGTTACCTGGCTCTCTTCCGGCCGGTCGGCCAAGCGGGCCCCGGCCGCGGCGAGCAGACCGGCGATCCGCTCCGAGTCGTTCTCGTTCATCTGGCAGCCGAACGTTTCAATATAAACGGCCAGGCCGTTCAAGTCTGTCATGGGAACACGATGAATCGGGGCCGGGGTTTTCAGAGGATCTCTTCGACGATCGTCGCCGCGTCTTGGACATATTTGAGGCAAAGCGTCTGGAACAGGTTCTTTTCCTTGGCCAACCGCATGCCCTCCTCGGTCCCCAGGTCCAAACCGAGCAGGCATCGGCACTGGATCGAACAATGGAGCGCCTTGAATCGGTCGGTGACCTGGCGCATCTTGGCATAGGTTCGATCCCTCGCTTCGAGATCGTCGGCCTTCGTCCGGCCGTATTTGAGTCCGATCAGCATGAACGCTCCGGTGACGGCTCCGCAGGCTTCTCCGAGGTGGGCCATCCCCCCGCCGAAAGCCTGGGCGAGTTTGAGGGAGGTGTCGCGGTCCAAGCCATGATCTTCGCTGAAGGCCGCGAACACGGCCTGGGAGCAGCTGAATCCCTCCTTGAACAGCGCCGCCGCTTTTTCGGTTTTTTTCATGGTCCTTCTCCTTCCGTCCTTTAGTCAATCCCGGGCGTCGGCCGCGTGGTGGCGGAGCATTTCCCGCGCGCTTTCGAGGGCGGCCGGGGTGACGAGGCTGCCCGACATCAGCCGGGCGATCTCTTCGACCCGCTCTTCGAACGAGAGTTTTTTCACGGCGGTGAACGTCCGGTTTTTGGCGACGGTCTTCTCGATCCTGAAATGATGGTCGGCGAACGAGGCGATCTGAGGCAGATGGGTGATGCAGATGATCTGATGGGTCCGGGCCAGGCTCTTCAGCTTCTGGGCGATGAACTCCGCCGTTTTGCCCCCGATGCCGGCGTCGATCTCATCGAAGATCAGGGTTTTGGCCCCGTCCTTTTCCTTGCCGACGGCCTTGAGGGCGAGCATGATCCGGGACAATTCGCCGCCCGAGGCGATCTTGCGCAGAGGCTTGAGCTGTTCGCCGGGATTCGGGCTGATGACGAATTCGACGTCGTCCATCCCCGTGTCCCGGATGCGGTCGGGATTCGGTTCGGTCAAGGGAAAGGGATCGATCTGAATGTGGAATCGGGCCTTTTTCATGCCCAACAGCCCGATCTCCTTTTCGATGAGCTTTTCGAGCTCGGCCGCAGCCTTTTTCCGGACGGCGGACAGGGCTGTCGCTTTCGCCGTATAGACCGCGAAGGCTGAGGCGATCTCGGCCTCGACGCGCGCCAGTTTCTCCTGGATCCCGACCAGATCCTCGTGCTCGCGCTTGATGTTCTCCAGATAGAACTGGATGTTCCGGATATCGCCGCCGTATTTCCTTTTGAGGTTTTCGATGAGGCTGAGCCGCGCCTCGACCTCTTCCGTCTTTTCCGGCGACAGGTCCTGTTTTTCCTTATAGCGCATCAGGACGTCGGCGAGTTCGCGGACGACGATGCCCAGCGGTCCGAGCGACTCGTTCATCTCGGTGAAGGCCGGATCGAAGGCGCTCAGTTCGGCCAGAGCGTGCTCGAGCTTGGCCAGGAGAGCCAAAAGGGAAGGGTCGCCGGCATAGGCCGTGTCGAGCGCCTGTTCGACGAGCGCCGAGATCTTCTCCGCGTTTTTGAGCAGATGACGGCGGGCCCGGAGTTCCTCCTCTTCGTCGGGCCGCAGGCCGGCCTTGTCGATCTCTCGGATCTGAAAATCCAGGTAATCGAGGCGCTGGCTGCGCTCGCGCTCGCGCTCCGTCCACTCGACCTTCAGGCGGCCCAGACGGCGCAGCTCCCGGGCCGCGGCCGCCACATCGTCGCGGAGGGGGATCGTGCCGCTGAAATGATCGAGATAATCGAGATGGCTGTCGAGGCGAAGGAGGAAGACATGGTCGTTCTGTCCATAGATGTCGACGAGCGGGCCGGCCAGTTCTTTGAGGCGTTTCACCGGAACGAGGATGCCGTCCCCGTAGGCTTTCCCCGTTCCGGCTCCGCCGATCGATCTTTGGAGGACAAGATCGTCGCTCGTCTTATCCCGGATCAAGTCTGCCCGTTCAGGGCCGCTGTCGGGACGGGAGAAGATCGCTTCGAGCGAGGCCTCCGCTCGTCCCGTCCGGACCAGGTCGGGGGAGGCTTTTTCGCCGCAGATCAGCCTGATGCCGTCGATGATGATGGACTTGCCCGCGCCGGTCTCGCCGGTGAGGATGGATAAGCCTTCGGACAGATCCATCCGGATGTCCTCGATCGTGGCCAGGTTGCGGATCCTCAGAAACTTGATCATTCCGCCGAACCGCCCCTATTTGACGATTTTGAGAGGGACGAGCGCCTTCTCCATATTGATGCGGCCGTAGCCGAGGAATACGTCCTGGCCTTTATAGATCGAGGAGTTCACATCATCGGCGGAATACCGGATGATGTTCATGATTTCGCTCGGAGTCAAGGAGGGCTTGATCCCTCGGATCAGGGCCGCCAGCCCGGCCACGTAGGCGCTGGCCATGGACGTGCCGTCCTGAAATTTATAAGGCGGGAACCCGGCCGCCTGGGCCAAGGCGACGGGGTAGGTGGAGATGATCTTGTCCCCCGGAGCGGCGACGTCGATCTCGGAGCCGAAGTTCGACCACGTCGTCCGCTGGTCATTGTAGTCCGTGGCCGCCGTCGCGCAGACATATCGATCATAGGCCGCGGGATAATAGACCGCCGTATTGTCGTTGCCCGCCGCCGCGGCGATGAAAACGCCTTTCGTTTCAAAGGCGTATTTCAAGGCCTCTTCGAGGGCGGTGTCCCTGGCCGGAGTGCCGAAGCTGAGATTGAGGATCTGAGCGCCGTTGTCGACGGCCCAGAGAATGCCGTTGACGACGGCGACCGTGTCGCCGAACCCGAATTGGTTCAAGACCTTGACCGGCAGGATCTTCGAGTTCCAGGAAACTCCGGCGATCCCTTCGTAGTTATTGGTCTCCGCGGCGGCGATGCCGGCGACCATCGTCCCGTGTCCATAGTCGTCCGTCGCGTCCGCGTCGTTGTTGACGAAGTCGTAGCCGGGGCTTTTGATTTTATTCTTTAGATCCGGATGGGTGAGGTCCACGCCCGAATCGAGGATGCCGATGACCACGCCAGCCGCGCCCGTGGTTTCCTCCCAGGCCGAAGTGGCCTTGATGTCGGCGCTCGGTTTCCCTTGGGGACTGCCGGGGACCCAACCGACCTGCTGGCCTTTGTTGAACAAGGCGTATTGATCTTCGAAATACTTGTCGTTCGGCGTCAGACAGGCGCGATAGACATAATTCGGTTGAACATAGGCCACGTCGGGATTCCGGCCGAAGGCTTCGACCATCTCTTCGACGGTCGCGTCCTCCGGGATCCGGACGACATAAACGTCAAGAGGGGAGATGCGGGCTTGGGCCCGTGAGCGCAGGGCGGCCAAGGCCAACGCTTTCACCGGGATCGGAACGGAGGATTTGAATTTTAGGAGGACCTCTCCGGGCATGTGGTCCGGAGAATCCTGGGCACGGGGAAGACCGGAACCTCCAAAAACCAGGAGGGCCGTCACGCCCGCGATCACACCGGCGCCAAGAACCCAGTGCGTTTTTCTCATGGATCATGTCCTCCGTTAAAAAGAGACGACGGCCTTGACCGAGGCTCCGTAGTCCGTGTCCAGGCCCCCCGTCAGTTTCTTGAACGGGACGGCCGTGATCTCCGCCTTGACCCTGAACACGTCCGACGGCTCGAAGACCGTCCCGATCACGATCCCGATCGGGCCGCGCGCCGTGATCTTTTTTTCTTCGGAGCCGACGAGATCCCCGATCGTCTCGTTCATGGTGAATGTTCCCCATATCCTATTATATGAGACGGAAAGGAAAGGCGTGAAATTCTCATAGCCCGTGTATCGGAGGACGGGTCCGGCCAGGACTCGCGTCCAGGTTCCTTTCCCCGCCAGGCTCCCCGTGGCGTTCAAGGCGGGGATCTCAAAATCCTTCGTTCGGCCCAAGGACATGGTGAACTGAGCCCCGATCCCGATCTCAAAGTCGCCGAGGCTTATGAAGCGCGCTTCGAAATCACCGCCCCAGATCAGGCTGCCGATGCTTCCTGCCTGGTAATCAAGGGAGAACGGAAGCTGCCGAAAGACCAACCCATTGAAATTCGAGAAGCCATATCCGAGGAAAAGGCCAAGATGTCCCGCCTTCTGGAATTCCACCTCTCCCCGGAGGACGGCGCTGGACGCGCTCAAGATCGAGGTGGACGTCCCCTCGTCCCAAGCGATCGTCCGCGAGAAATATTCGACGGCCAAGCTTGGCCGGACGCGGGTTCTCGTTTGTTCGGCATCCTGCGCTCGGGCGGGAAACGGCCGGAAAAGGACCACTCCCAAGGTCATCAGACCCAGGATGGCCGAACGCCTTCTTCCGGACATGGCGAACCTCCTCATTTTTTCGTTATAGCGGGGGGGGCTTTTTCGATCTCTATCAGCCGGGCCGCGGCCTTGGCCGCGTATTTGCTCTTGGGGTAGTCGGTGATGAGCTTCCTGAAATACGGGACGCTCTGGTCGGCTTTCTTCCAATTGAAATAGGAATCGCCCAAGTAGAAATAGACCGTATCCATTCCCGAATATTCGGGGTAATTGGTCAGGATGTCGTTGAGGCGGCTCGTCGAGGCCTTGAACGCCTCGGTCCGGTAATAATGCAGTCCGATCGTGAAGGTGTGTTCGGCCAGCCGCTCCTCGCACTCCTTGATCTTTGCGCGGGCCAGTTTGGCCTCCTCGGTCAGCGGATACGCGGTGATCGTCTTCTTGAATTCGGCCAGGGCTTGGATCGTTTTCTGCTGGTCGCGGCCGGGCTTGGCGCTTTTATCGTAGAAACACAGGCCGAGACGGTATTGGGCGTAGGGGGCGGAAGGGCTCAGGGGATGCAGGGAGATGAACTCCCGGTATTCGGAGGCGGCCAGGATGATGTTTCCTTCATCTCCTTCATTGAAATAGGAGTCCGCGACGGCCAGCTTGGCCCGTTGGGCGTAAAAACTCTTGGGGAACGAATCGATGACCTGCCGGAAAAAGAGGCGGGCCCGTTCCGGGTCTTTCTTCACGTATTTTTCACCCTCTTTGAACAGGGCCTCGTCCGACGAAGCGACCTCCGGGGCGAGGGCGGCCTTTTTGGAGCCGCACGAAGCGGCCGAGAGGCCGACGCCTATGATCAAAATGAGAGCGAGCGATCTTTTCATCGAGATCATCCTTTTTTTCGAGAGGGAGCGCGGCGCCCATAAAGGTCCTGGATCCATTCCCATTCCCTGCGCAGGCCTTCTTCGAGCGGCATGCCCGGCAGAAAGGCCAGTTCCTTCCGGGCTTTGTCGATGTTGGCCAGTGTGTGCAGGACATCTCCTTTCTGGCGTTCTTCCCGGTGGAGGCGGACGGGCTTTCCGCAGATGCGTTCGAAGACGGGGAAGAGGCGGTCGAGGATCTCGCGGTGGCCCCCTCCGACGTTGTAAACCTGGCCGGCCCGGCCTTGATGAAGGGCCGCGACGTTGGCCGCGACGATGTCGTCGATGTAGGTGAAATCGCGCGTCTGCCGGCCGTCGCCGTAAATCGTGATCTTCCGTCCCTCCATGATCGCCTTGAAGAACTTGTGGAAAGCCATGTCGGGGCGCTGTCCGGGGCCGTAGACGGTAAAAAAGCGGAGGGACACGGCCGGCACGCCGTAGTTCTTATAGTAAAGAAAACAGAGCTTTTCCGCGGCCAGTTTGGTCACCCCATAGGGCGATAAGGGCAGGAGGAGACTCGTCTCGGACATCGGCAGATCGGGCGTCAGCCCGTAGACCGAGGACGAAGAGGCGAACACGATCTTTTTTAAAGGGACGTCTTTGGCGGCCTCGAGAAGCTTTTGGGTGACCTGGATGTTGTTCTTGATGTAGACGGAGAAATTGTCGCCCCAGCTGGCGCGGACGCCCGCCTGGGCGGCCAGATGGAAGACGGCGTCGGCGGCCTTCAATGTCCTTTTCAGAGGCCACGCATCCAGATCTTCGGAGATCAGCTTAAAGTGTCTCGCTTCGAGCAGGGGGGCGACGTTCCTTTCCTTGATCCAACGGGGATAATAATCGGTGAAACAATCGATGCCGGTGACCGAGCACCCGTCTTCAAGCAGACGCCGGCAGAGGTGTGATCCGATGAATCCGGCGGCGCCCGTAACGATGATCTTCATGAGGCATCGGCTCTCCGGGCCGTTTCCTTCATGAGCCGGACCGCCTCTCCGGGATCGGGATGGTTGAAAACGGCGTTGCCGGCGACGAGGATTTCGGCCCCGTCCTTGATCAGGACGTCCATGTTCTGCAAGTTCACGCCGCCGTCGATCTCGATCCGGGCCGGCAAGTTCCGTTCCCGAAGCAGGCGGCGGAGACTCCGGATCTTTTCATGCGAGGCGTCGATGAACGGCTGGCTTCCTCGTCCGGGGTTGACGCACATCAACAGAACGAAATCGAGCTCGGCCAGGATATCGTTCAAGGCCGGAAGCGGTGTCGCCGGGTTCAAGGCCACGCCGGCTTTCCGGCCGGCCTGCCGGATAAGGGACACGTCGCGGCGGAGATGGGCGGAGGCCTCGAGGTGGATCGAGATCCAGTCGGCGCCGGCTTCGAGGAACCACGGGACGACCTCGTGGGGATTATCGACCATCAGGTGGACATCGAGGGGAAGCGAGGTCTTTTTTTTGAGAAGGGAGACGAGCCGGGGGCCGAAGGTCAGGTTGGGAACGTAGTGGCCGTCCATGACGTCCACATGGACGATGTCGGCCCCAGCCTTCTCGATCAGGCTGACGGCCTCTTCGAGCCGGGTAAAATCCGCCGAAAGAAGGGAGGGAGCGACCTGGATCATGTTACTTGCTCACCTCGAGCGTGATCTGATTGCGCCTGAGGATGCGGGTCCCGGCGACCGGCGCTTGCTTGATGATGACGCCCGGCCCCAGGCCCGGATAATAGGAATAATGGATCTCCGCGACCTGGAATTCGAGCGCTTTGAGCCGCCGGATGACGGCGGCCGCGTTCTTCTCGATCAGGTCGGGCATGATATACCTGGCTTCCCAGGCGCCCTGACTGACGAGAAAATCGACGGGGGCATTGCGGCCGACGACGTCCTCGGCGGGGGGCTGCTGGGCGATGATCCGGCCGGCGGCGTATCGCGGCGTGTGGATCTGGGCGACCCGGCCTTTGCGCAGCCCCGCGGACTTGAGGATCTGGCTGGCGAATTCCAAGGAGCGGCCTTCGAGACGGGGAACGGGCACGCGTTCGCTTCCCTCGCTGACGATGACGTTTACCGTCCTGTTCGTCTTCACCCGCGAACCGGCCCCCGGATCCTGGGAGATGATCCGGTCTTTTTCGATCCGGGTGTCGAATTGGCGGGACAGCATCGCGATCGACGTCCGTTTCACCGCGAGTTCGGCCCGGGCCTCCTCCAGGCTTTTCCCCTTGAGATCAGGCAAGAAGATGAGTTCTCCCCGGAGGATGATCTGGGACGACAGGTAGGCGGCCAGGAAAAAAAGGATGAAGAAGATCAACGTATAAAAGGCATAATCCACAGGCTTTTTATCCGGCATAAAAACACAAACCGTTCGATACAGCTCAATCTATACCATATATTGATAACCTAGTAAACAGGGAAAAGGTTGCCGTTTGCAGACACATACCGGATTCACCGACACGCGCCAAATTCATTGAAATCCAAGAATCGGTATGTGTCTGTGAATTTAATTTTTGATATAATAGACTGGATCGAAAAGGAGCGCTGAAAATGAACAGGATTTCCGATTTCCGGAGCGATACGGTCACCCGGCCGACGCCGAAGATGCGGCAGGCGATGGCCGAAGCGGTCGTCGGCGACGACGTGCTAGGCGACGACCCGACCGTCTTAAAGCTCGAGGCTTTGGCCGCCGAGACCATGGGCAAGGAGGCCGGCCTTTATTGCCCTTCGGGGACCATGGGCAATTCAATCGCGGTGAAGGCCTGGACGCAGGAACTCCAGGAAGTCATCGTCGAGGCCCGCTCCCATATCTATAATCTCGAATCCACCCATATGACCTTCATCTCGAGGGTCACCCCCCGGCCGCTGCCGTCGCAAGGGGGGGCGATGGAGCCTGAGATCATCGAGGCCAATATCAAGATCCCCAACGTCCATACGCCGAAGACAACGCTCATCTGCGTCGAGAACACCCACAACAACCACAGCGGGGCCGTGATCCCTTTGGACAACCTCAAGGAGGTTCGGAGGATCGCCGACAAATATCACCTCAAGGTCCATCTGGATGGCGCCCGGATATTCAACGCCAGCACGGCCTCGGGCGTTCCGGTGAAGGAATACGCCAAGCTCGTCGATTCGGTCATGTTCTGCCTGTCTAAAGGGCTGTCCGCTCCGGTCGGCTCGATGCTCGTCGGTCCGAAGGACTTCATCGAATACGGGCGGCGGTTGCGGAAAGCGCTGGGCGGCGGCATGCGTCAGGTCGGCGTGCTGGCGGCGCCGGGCATCATCGCTTTGACGGAGATGCCCGCCCGTCTCATCGAGGATCATCAACGGGCTAAGAAACTGGCCGCGGCGATCGCCGGGCTCCCCGGCGTCTCTTTAGATCCGAACAAAATCGAAACCAACATCATCATCTTCGGCTTTTCCCATCCGAAATATTCGGTCGCGCAATTCCTTTCCGAGCTCAAGGAGCGCGGGATCCTGGCCTTGGCTACGGGGGGAGGGATCCGCTTCGTCACTCACAAGGACGTCGACGACGAGGATGTGGAGCGCGCCTTCGCCGCGTTCAAAACGATTTTAGCCCGCTAGAATTAACAAAGCGTACACATACCGAATTCCTTGTGATAATTCGCAGACACATACCGAATTCTCTGGAATTCGGTATGTGTCTGCGAATTATCTATTCTATCGATTCCGCCAGCAGGACAGCCAGATCCTTGACCTGAATGTCATCCTTCGCCTTGTCTTTTAACGCGTCGCGGAGCATCGTTTGACAAAACGGGCAAGCCGTGGCTACGCCCTTCGCCCCGGCCCGGATCACTTCATCGGCGCGCATGTGGTTGATCCGTTTGCCGAGGGATTCCTCCATCCACATCAGTCCTCCGCCGGCGCCGCAGCAAAAGCTATGTTCCCGGCTGTTCTCGAGCTCGACGACCGGCCGGCCGCCGATATCCGATAGCAGCTCACGCGGTTCGTCAAGGATGCCGTTGTGCCGGCCCAGGTAGCAAGGATCATGGTACGTGAGGGACCCTTCCCGGTTGGGCCGGACCTTGAGCCGACCCTCCCGGACGAGCTTAGCTAAAAATTCCGCGTGGTGGGTGACCTCGATCGTCCGGTAGTGGGCTTTGGCTTCAGCCCCGACCGCCGACAGAAGTTCGAGCGATTTCGGATATTCGTTCCTGAAGGTGTTGTATCCGTGGGGGCAGATGGTGAGAATTTTTTTAATTTTGTGGCGGGCGAAGAGATCGATCGTCTCTGCGGCCAGCGTTTGAAACAGATACTCGTTCCCGAGACGGCGGGCCGAATCGCCGCAGCATTTCTCTTCGAGACCGAGGATGGCAAAGTCCACTCCGGCCTTTTTTAAAAGGGAGGCAAAAGCACGGGCGGTCTTTTTCCCCTCTTCTTCGTAGGAGCCGGCGCAGCCGACCCAGAATAGATATTCCGTTCCCGGATGCTCCTGGATGAGCTTGATCCCCAAGCCGTCCGCCCAGTCGATTCGTTTTGAAAAGCCGATCCCCCAGGGGTTCGCGTTCGTTTCCATGTTGCGGAAGAACGCGTTCAGCTCGGCGGGGAATTTGCTTTCCATGAGGACCTGGCTCTGCCGCATTCCGACGATCTTCGGAATGTGCTCGATCTCGACCGGACAGACATGCATGCAGGCGCCGCATGTCGTGCATGTCCAGATCTCGCCTTCCGTGTGGATTTGCGGAACGAGCGCGGGCAGGTCGTCCCGGTTTTTTTTGAGGAGAGCCGGTCCGTTCTTGAGCAGATGCTGTTTCATGTTGAACAGGATCATCTTGGGGGACAGGGGTTTGTCGCTCTGGAAGGCCGGGCAGACGTCCTGGCAGCGGCCGCATTCCATGCAGGCCAGCGCATCGAGGCAGTCCTTCCACGTCAGATCGAGCGCCTTCTCGATCCCGAAGGTTTCCGATCCTTCCAGGTTGAACCCCGGGATGGTCCGGCCGATGCCCGGAGCGCGGAAAACGAGGTTCAATGAACCCGTGATCATGTGCAGGTATTTGGAATGAGGAACGTAAGCGATAAAGGCGTAGACCAGCAGGATATGGAGCCACCAGCCGATCTTGAAATGAGCAGCGACAGCGGCCGCGCTCAATCCTGAGCCCTGGATGGCGGAGGACAGGGCCGAACCCAGGGTGGAGAGCCGCATCGTGTCTGGATGGTGGGCGATGGAGAACGCTTCGAAGTAGAGATAGCTGAGCGTGATAAGGATAAGGGCGGTATAGATGATGACTGAATCCTTGGGCGTGGTCGCGTAAGCCTTGGGGCGGAGGATGAATCGTTTGAAGGCGAAGAAGAAGACGCCGGCGAGGACCAGAATGGCGAACGTGTCGACAAGAAGAGAAAAGAAGTCGCCGAAGGCGCCGCGGCCGAACATATAAAAGCTGGGAATGAATCCTTCGAGCGTGTGGTTGACCGTCACCGTGTCGAAGGTCAGGGCGCCGTAGAAGATGAAGACGTGCATGAAGCCCGTGAACAGCCGCTCGTTCTTCAGGGTGCACCGTTGGAACAGGATCTTGCTCAAGGCATGGAGGACCCGCTTTGCCAGGTGGTCGAAGCGGTTCTCCGGGAGGCCGGCGCGGATGATCCTATAACGGGCGACCAGGGGCGTCAGGAACAGGGCGGCCGTCCCCAGGATGATCAGGGCAAAGATGATCTTTTCCGGAAGCGAAAGCATGGGGACTCCTCGATTCCTTGGATGCGGGTTTTAGCGGCGGTATTTTCCAATCAATCCACCGATAAGTCAAGGGACGTTCGATCTCACGGCGAGCAAAAGCCTAGATGAATCAGCAGATAATTCGCAGACACATACCGAATTCCGGAGAATTCGGTATGTGTCTGCGAATTATGATAAAATCGAGTCATGACGAATAAAAAAGACATCGCCGTCATCGGCGGCGGGCCGGGCGGATACACGGCGGCGATCCGCTGCGCGCAGCTCAAGAAGAAGGTCGTCGTGTTCGAGGAGGACGCGGTCGGCGGCACGTGTATGAACTACGGCTGTATCCCGACCAAGCATCTCCTCCATCAAACAAAACTCTACCAGGAACTTAAATTCAGCAAAAAACTGGACGGTCCCATTGACCAGATCCTCTGCAACTGGAAAAAGGTCCAAGAGGACAAGAAGAAGGTGGTGGACCGGCTCGTGCGGGGAGTGGAATTCCTGTTCCAGAGATACGGCATCGAGCTGGTCCGGGCGAAGGCCGGGCTGAAGGACGAACGCACCGTCGTCGCCAGGACCAAGGACGGCGACCGGAGCTATGAGGCGGACAGGATCATCCTGGCGACGGGGAGCCGCTCGGCCGAGCTCCCTTTCCTCAAGGCAGACGGGACCTCGATCGTGACCAGCCGGGAAGCCCTGGAATTCCTGGATGTCCCGAAGAGCCTCCTCGTCGTCGGCGCGGGAGCCATCGGCATCGAGATCGGCACGATTTACCACCGCCTTGGAACCGAGGTGACCATTCTCGAGATCCTGCCGTCGGTTCTGCCGGGATGCGACAAGGAAATGGGATCCCGGCTCGAGTTCGTCCTGAAGAAGCAGGGTTTGAAGGTTTTGACCCAGATGAAGATCGAGCAATGCGCAAGAGAGGACGGGAAGGTGGTGCTCAAAGGGACATCTTTGAAGAATCAGGCTCCCTTCGAATTCGCGGCCGATCATGTCCTTTTGGCGGCGGGACGAAAAGCCAATTCCGAGGGGCTCCACGCCGGCCGGCCGTTCGTCGTTGTGAATCAATACGGATGCGTCGAGGTCAATGACAGGCTTGAAACGAACGTCCCCGGCGTCTACGCCATTGGCGATCTCATCGGCGGCAAGCTTCTGGCTCACAAGGCCTCCCATGAGGGCCTGGCCGCGGCGGTCAATGCTTGCGGCGGCCGCGAGACCGTCGACCTTCGAGCGCTTCCGATGGCCGTGTTTACCGAGCCCGAGTTCGCCTCCGTGGGTTTGACCGAGGAAGAAGCGCGGCAACAGTCGGATCAGGTCCGTGTCGGCGTCTTTTCTTTTCAGGCGAACGGCCGGGCCCTGACCATGGACAGCCCGGACGGCCAGGTCAAGATCATTGCCGGCCGGGACGATCGCGTCCTCGGGGCGCATATCCTCGGCCCATCAGCGAGCGATCTCATCGCCGAACTGACGCTGGCCATGCACAAAGGCCTCACGGTCAGAGACGTGGCCTCCACGATCCATATCCATCCGACGCTCAGCGAAGCGGTCATGGAGGCGGCTCTCAAGGTCCACGGCGAGGCCATCCATATCATGAATTGATATCTCCATGACGAGGAAAGCCGTCAAATTCGCAGACACCTGCCGAATTCGAATGAATTCGGTATGTGTCTGCAGATTATTATTTGCAAAATTTTCTTTATTCATATAAAATTTCAGCCGGCAGATAAGAATACCGATGGAGCTCGTATTCGTTTTTCTGATCTTCGGACTGCTGGGCGTCGTCCTGCTGTCGATGAACGCGCTTCTTGGTCCGAAGAAAACGAATCCCGACAAAGAAAAGCCGTTCGAGTGCGGCAGCCCCTATCTCCAGAACGAGATCAAGCCTTTCCCGATCAAGTTTTCCCTAGTCGCGTTCGTCTTCCTCCTCTTTGACATCGAGGTCGTCTTTTTCTTCCCCTGGGCTTTGATCTTCAAGGAGATGCGGGGCCCGGCGCTCTTCATCATGCTGGCGTACGGCGCCGTCCTGGCCGCGGGCTTCATCTACGCTTGGAAAAAAGGCGCGTTCGAGTGGGATTGAGGCCGATGCAGGGAAATTTCATCACCACTCGTTTGAACGCCATGCTCGGCTGGGGGAGGAAGTACTCGCTCTTCCACTATCCTTATGTCACGGCCTGCTGCGGCATGGAATACATGTCCGCCGCCTGCGCCCACTTTGACATCGACCGGTTCGGCGCCGGATGGACGCGGTTCTCCCCGCGTCAGTCCGACCTTCTCCTCGTCATCGGCACCATCTCCCAGAAGCAGGCCCCCGTTTTAAGGACCGTCTATGACCAGATGACCGAGCCCAAATGGGTCATCGCCTTCGGCGCGTGCGCCGTGAGCGGAGGCATTTACGACAATTACGCCGTCGTCCAAGGCGTCGATCAGGTCATCCCCGTCGATATCTTCATCCCCGGCTGCCCGCCGCGGCCCGAGATGGTCCTCGACGGACTGCTCAAGCTCCAGGACAAGATCCAGAAAACGAAACAGGATTGGCGATGGAAGAAACAGCAATCCTAGACGCGCTCAAGGAGCGATTCCCGAAGGGCGTGGTGGAAGCGTCCGTTCCGCTGGGCGACGCGACCGTCGTCATCCGCAGGGACGCGCTTCTCGCGATCATCCCGTTCTTGAAAGAAAAGCCGTATGAGTTCGCTGTGCTCCTCGATCTGACCTGCGTCGATTATCCGGAGAGAGCCGAGCGGTTCGAGATGGTCTATCACCTGTTCTCCCTGGTTACGAACAAGCGGCTCCGGATCAAACTGTCGGTCCCGGAAAGCGCGGCCGTCGTGGACTCGTTGGTCCGTTTCTGGAAGAACGCCGATTGGCTCGAGCGCGAGGTCTTCGACATGTTCGGTGTCCGTTTCGCCGGCCATCCGAACCTGCGGCGGCTGTTCATGAACGACGATTTCGAAGGCCATCCATTGCGCAAAGATTATCCGCTTCGCAAGCGCCAACCGATGATCCAATTGAGGAAATAGAATGTCGAGTCGGCTCCAGACCCAAGCCCGGCCGGACAGCCTCCTGATCAATATGGGACCATCCCATCCGGCCATGCACGGCGCCGTCCGGATCATGCTCGAGCTCGACGGCGAACGCATTCTGAATTCAGAGGTCGAGGTCGGCTACCTCCACCGCGGTTTCGAGAAGACCTGCGAGAACCGGACGTATTTCAACTTGCTGATATACACCGACCGGCTGAACTACGTCTCTCCGCTCATCAACAATGTCGGCTATGTGATGACGGTCGAGAAGCTGCTCGGCCTGAACATCCCCGAGCGGGCTCAATATATCCGCGTCTTGATGAGCGAGCTGTCCCGGATCTCGGACCACCTAACGTGCCTTGCCGCCATGGCCATGGAATGCGGAGCGTTCACGGTCTTTCTTTATAATATGAAGGCCCGAGAGTTCCTTTGGGACGTGATCGAGGCCACGACGGGCGCCAGGATGACGACTTCGTATATCCGGATCGGCGGTGTCCGGGCCGACCTGCAGGCCGATTACGAAGCGGCCGTTCAAAAGGGTCTGGCCGAAACCCGGAAGGTCCTCAAGGACGTCCACGGCCTCTTGGATAAGAACAAGATCTTCCTCAACCGCACCCGGGACATCGGGGTCATGTCGCCGGAGAACGCGCTGTCTTACGGCTGGACCGGCCCCGCCCTGCGCTCGACGGGGATCGCCTACGATGTCAGAAAGGCCCACCCGTATCTCTTCTATGACCGGATGAACTTCGACATCCCCACGGGCGAGCGCGGCGACAATTTCGACCGCTATATGGTCCGGATGCGGGAGATGGAACAAAGCCTGCGGATCGTGGAGCAATGCTTGGCCCAGATCCCCAAGGCCGAGCGGGGCCTGATGGTCGACGGCATGGAGCCGGCCGAAGCGATCCGCGCGGCGCGGACGCAGAAGCCGGACCGGCCGATCAAGCTCTCGCCCAACCTCGAGGGTTCGGAGAAGGCCGTCACCAAGGACATCCTGGCCGACGACCGGCGCGTCACCATCCCCCCGAAAGAAGAGACGTACACGTCCATCGAAGGATTGATCTCGCATTTCAAGTTTTTCATGAAGGGCCACGGCATCCGGCCGCCGAAAGGCGAAGCCTATCTCTCGGTCGAAGGCGGCAACGGCGAACTGGGCTATTACATCGTTTCCGACGGCACGGACCGGCCCTATCGGCTCCACCTGCGCGCCCCGTGCCTTCCCCTCCTGGCCGCGCTCGAAGATTTGATCAAAGGGCGGATGCTCGCTGACATCATCCCTACCTTCGGGTCCATGAACATCATCCTCGGGGAGTTGGACCGGTGAGCCGCGAATTCACGGCCGATCTCAAGAAAAGGATCGAAGAGATCACGGCCCGCTATCCGAGCCGGCAGGCCGCTCTCCTGCCGGTTTTGCATCTCGTCCAAGGCGAGACGGGATTTCTCTCCGCCGAGGAGGAACGAGCGGTCGCTTCGATCCTGGGTCTCCCGCCGATCAAGGTCCGCGAGGTCGTCACGTTCTATACGATGTTCACCCGAAAGCCCCTCGGCCGGTTCCATCTCCAGGTCTGTTCCAATCTCAGTTGTTCGCTGGCCGCCGGAGAACGGATCCTCCGGCATCTCCAGGCCAAGTTGGGAATCGGGGTGGGGGAGACGACGCCGGACGGAAAATACACGCTCACCGAAGTGGAGTGCTTGGGAGCCTGCGAGCAGGCCCCCTGCATGATGGTCAACTTCGATTATCACGGGAACCTCGACCCGGAGAAGGTCGAGCGGATCATGGAAGAGCTGAAATAGGAATGGAGACGAAGGTTCTCACCAAGGACTTCGGGCTGGACCACTTGTACCGGATCGGGGTCTATCTCGAACAGGGAGGCTATCGGGCCGTCAAAAAAGCGCTGACCGAATGGAAACCCGAGCAGGTCATAGACGAGGTCAAAAAGGCCAGCCTCCGGGGGCGGGGAGGGGCGGGCTTTCCAGCCGGTCTCAAATGGAGCTTTGTCCCCCAGAAGACGGACAAGCCGAAATATCTCTGCGTCAATGCCGACGAGGGCGAGCCCGGGACGTTCAAGGACCGGTCCATCATGGCCCATGATCCTCATCTTTTGATCGAGGGGATCATCATCGCCGCTTACGCCGTCGGCATTCATACGGCTTATATCTATATCCGGGGCGAATACGAGCTCATCGCCCGCCGTTTGGAGGGGGCCATCGGTGAAGCGTACGCAAAAGGCTATCTCGGAAAGAACATTCTGGGGATCGGCTTCGACCTCGAACTGTACGTCCACCGCGGCGCCGGAGCTTATATTTGCGGAGAGGAGACGGGTCTGCTCGAATCGCTCGAAGGCAAGCGGGGCAATCCCCGGCTCAAACCGCCCTTCCCGGCATCCGTCGGGTTGTTCCAGAGTCCGACGGTCATCAACAACGTCGAGACGCTGGCCAATGTCCCCTTCATCATCCTGAACGGAGCTGGCTGGTTCTTGGAACGGGGCTCGCCCAAGGACGGGGGAACGCGGATCTTCGGCGTGAGCGGTGCGGTGAACAAGCCCGGGATCTATGAGCTCCCGGTCGGGACGAGCCTGCGCGAGATCATTTTCACCCATGCCGGCGGTTTGAAGCCCGGACGTGCGCTCAAGGCGGTCATCCCGGGAGGGATGTCTTGCCCCATCTTTAAGGCCGACGAGGTCGACGTCAAGATGGACTGCGATTGCGTGGCCGCCGCCGGATCGATGCTCGGCTCGGGAGCGGTCATCGTCATCGACGACCGGACGCCGATCTTGGATGTCCTGTCCAAGGTCGCCAAGTTCTACGCCCACGAGTCCTGCGGGCAATGCACGCCCTGCCGCCTCGGCACCTCCTGGATCCATAAGATCGTCAAACGCATGGCCGCGGGGAAGGGCCGGGCGGACGACGTGGAGACGCTCGTCCGCCTCTCAACCAATATCAAGGGCCGGACGCTCTGCCCGCTGGGCGACGCGGCCGCGCTTCCAGTCCTGGCCATTGCCAGGAAGTTCAAAGCGGAGCTCGAAAACACCATGAAGGGGAACGCCTAGCGATCATGGCCAAGATCTTTTTGGACGGAAAACCGGTCGAGGTCGCCGAGGGCACGACCGTATTCAAGGCCGCTCAGCAGGCGGGCATCGCCATTCCCCATTTCTGTTATCATCCGGCCTTCGTTCCGGAAGGGAGCTGCCGGCTCTGCCTCGTCGAGATCGAGGGGAGCCCCAAGCTCGAGCTGTCGTGTTCCACCGTCGTCCGTGAGGGGATGAAAGTCTCGACCCAGAGCCCGACCGTTCGCGAGGCGCGCCGCGGCGTCCTCGAGTTCATCTTGGCCGAACATCCGCTCGACTGTCCCATTTGTGATAAGGCCGGGGAATGCAAGCTCCAGGATTATTACCAGGATTACGGCCTTACCGAGAGCGTCTTCCGCGAATTCAAGGAAAAGCGCGAGAAAAAAGTCCGGATCGGGGACAAGCTCATCCTCGACCGGGAGCGCTGCGTTCTGTGCACGCGCTGCGTCCGTTTCCTGGCGGAGATCACCAAGACCCACGAACTCGGCCTCTTCGAGCGGGGGATCCATGCCGAGATCGGCGGCTATGAGAACGAGCCGGTCCGGAACGGGTACTCGGGCAACCTGGTCGACCTTTGTCCCGTTGGGGCCATCACCGACACCGATTTCCGCTTCAAGACGAGACCCTGGTTCCTGACGAAGGGCGAATCGATTTGCCCGCTCTGCAGCCGGGGCTGCAACATATATATCGATTATCATCCGGGCTTTCCGCGCGTTCCGGGCAGCGCCAAAGTCTATCGGATCCGGCCGCGGACAAACGACGCGGTCAACGGTCCTTGGATCTGCGACCACGGACGGTATGGTTTCATCGATCTGCAACAGAAGAACCGCTGCCAAACGCTCGTCTGGAACAAGGGCGAACGAACGGCCGAATGGAGCTGGGACAAGGTCCTAATCACGATCGGGGAGAGGGTCAAGGCCCTCCGCGAGAACGGCAAGACCAATCGGATCTCGCTCATCCTCACGACGTGGCTGACCAACGAAGAGCTGTTTCTGATCAAGAAGATATTCAAGGATGGCTTGGGCGTGAGGAACGTCTTTTTCGCCGATCCGGCGCCGGGGCCCGAGGACGGCTTCCTGCTCCGATCCGAGCGGACACCGAACCGGCGGGGGGCCCGGGAAATGGGATTCGACCTTAAAGCGCCCGACCTGAACGCTTTAGTCCCGGACACGGACATCCTCTTTATATTCGGCCCCCATTTCGCCGGGATCTCCCATGACGGCGCATGGAAACCCGCGTTGGAGAAAATCCCTGTCAAGATCCTCGTCACATCGCATCTGAACGAGCTCGCCTCGACCGCGGATTTCGTCCTGCCGGCCGCGTTCCTTGCCGAGAAAAACGGCACGCTGACGAACGCGGACGGCCGGGTCCAGAAGATCGCCGCGATCGCGCGCGCCTGCTTCGACATCCGGCCCGAAAGCCAGATCCTCCTCGATCTGGCCAGGGAGATCCGTCTCGATGACAGCTATTTCGGCGCTTTGAGCGCCCCGGAAGCGGTCCATCACGAACTCGTGAAGGAAATTCCCTTCTTCGGAGCGCTCCCATGACGGACCTCGGCATCGTCCTCATCAAGATCGTCCTGGCCCTCGTCTGGTTCCTGGTCATAACGCTTTATCTCACCTGGGCCGAGCGCAAGGAAAGCGCGGTCCTTCAGGACCGGATCGGAGCCAACCGGGCCAAGATCTTCGGCCTTCGTCTCTTCGGGCTGTTCCAGCCCTTCGCCGACGCCATCAAAATGATCTTCAAAGAGGATTTCGTGCCGGCTTTTTCCCGCAAGTTCCTCCACACGCTGGCCCCGTTCCTGTCCTTTTTTTTCGTCGCCATCACCATCTCGGCCATTCCTTTCGGCGACGATATCCGCGTCGCCGGCAAGACCATCAGCCTCCAGATCTTCGACGCCGACATCGGCCTGCTGTTCGTCCTGGCCATGCTCTCGCTGGGCATCTACGGTATCATCCTCAGCGGCTGGGCGTCGAACAACCGGTTCGCCCTGCTCGGCAGCGTCAGGGGCGCCGCCCAGCTCATCTCGTACGAGGTGGCGCTGGGGCTTTCTCTTGTCGGCCTGATCATGGTCTATCCCTCCCTGCGGCTGTCCGAGATCGTCCGGGCCCAGGGCGGTCTCCTGTTCGGGTTTCTCCCCGCCTGGGGCGTCTTCCTCCAGCCGGTCGGTTTCGTCCTCTTTTTATTTGCCGCCATGGCCGAAACCAAGCGCGTCCCGTTCGACCTGCCGGAAGGGGAATCCGAGATCATCGGCTTCTTCGCCGAGTATGGAGGGTTGAAATGGGGCATGTTCATGATGACGGATTTCATGGAGATCCTCATCGTCTCGACCCTGCTGACAACCCTCTTTTTCGGCGGCTGGCAGGTGCCCGGGCTGGCCGAGGGAGGATTTCATTTTCCCTGGGGCGGGACCTGGCACCTCGCCCCATGGCTCGTCGCCGTCTTCCAGGTGGCGGCCTTCAACATCAAAGTTTTCTTCTTCTGCTGGTTTCAAATTCTGATCCGATGGACGTATCCGCGCCTGCGCTACGACCAGCTCATGGACCTGGGCTGGAAATGGCTGGTTCCCCTCGGCCTTTTGAACATCCTCGGGACCGCCATCGTGATGAGCTTATAATATGCTGAAAGCGTTGGGGTATTTCGTCGAACTTCTCAGGGGGATCTGGATCACCACCCGGCACTTCGTCGTCAATATGTGGTTCCATACGCTGAACCTATTCGGCATCAAGACCAAGAGAAAAGGGGCGGTCACGATCCAGTATCCCGAGCAGAAAAAAGATCTGGCCGCCCGCCATCGCAGCCTGCACCGGCTGATGAAGCGGGAGGACGGGAAGCCGCGCTGCGTGGCCTGCATGTTGTGCGTCACGGTCTGCCCCTCGGAATGCATCGTCATCGAAGCGACGGAGGACCCGGACCCCGAGATCCAGAAATATCCCTCGACCTTCGTCATCGACCTCAACCGCTGCTGTTTCTGCGGGTTCTGCGTCGAGGCCTGTCCGGAGGACGCCATCCGCATGGACACGGCCAAGATCGACCTCGCCCAGACCTCCCACGACGCGCTCATCTTCGGACTCGACAAGCTCCTGAAGTGAGCATCCGGGATTTTTCCCTGGGATATGATCGCAACACGGGGATCATGTGCGGCTGAATTAATTTTGACCTCGATCCGCGGCCGGCACCCGATAAAGCGGCCGTCCTCTCAGGATTCTCTCTCACCAAGTTGACTTTGGCGCCGGAACAAAAATATAATACATTTCTTTCATTTTCTAGGAGGTATCATATTATGAAAAAGGTTACCGTCGAGGAGTTGCTCAAAAAGGCCCAGCAACCCTCCGAAGACGCGCCCCGTCTTCATAAGTTCTACAAGGGCAAAGTCGGCGTCTCGGTGAAATGCCGGGTCCGGGATTTCAACGATTTCGCCATCTGGTACACGCCCGGCGTGGCCGCGGTCTGCAAGGAGATCCATAAAGACCGCGAGAAAGTCTATGAGTACACCAACAAATGGAACAACGTCGCCGTCATCAGCGACGGGACGCGGGTTCTCGGACTGGGAGACATCGGCCCGGAGGCCGGGCTGCCGGTCATGGAGGGCAAGGGACTCCTCTACAAATACCTGGGCGGCGTGGACGCCTTCCCGCTCTGTCTGGACGAAAAGGACCCGGACAAGATCATCGAGATCTGCAAAGCTCTTCAGCCGACCTTCGGCGGCTTTAACCTCGAGGATATCGCCCAGCCGAAATGTTTCAAGATCCTCGATACGCTCCGTGCCGAGTGCGAAATCCCCGTCTGGCACGACGACCAGCAGGGCACGGCCTGCGTCACCGTGGCCGGCCTTCTCAACGCCCTCAAGATCGTCAAGAAAAACATCCAAGAGATCAAGTGCACCGTCATCGGTTCCGGCGCTTCCGGGATCAACATCGCCCGTTTGATCATGACGGCCGGCGCCAGCCCCGAGAACATGCTCTCGGTCGATTCCAAGGGTATCCTCTCCCGCGACCGCGCGGACCGCGAGACGCTCCAGGCTAAATTCAAGGAGAAATGGGACATCTGCCTGAGAACGAATCCCAAATGCAAGCAGGGTCCGATCCCCGATGCCGTCAAAGGCGCCGACGTGCTCATCTGCGTTTCTACTCCTGGGCCAGGGACGATCAAGCCCGAGTGGATCAAGACGATGGCTCCCAACTCCATCGTCTTCGCCGAAGCCAATCCCGTCCCCGAGATCTGGCCTTGGGAAGCGACGGAAGCCGGGGCGCGCATCGTCGCCACCGGCCGCTCGGATTTCCCCAACCAGGTCAACAACTCCCTCGGCTTTCCCGGCATCTTCCGCGGCGCCCTCGACGTTCGGGCTAAAACGATCACGGATGAGATGTGCATCGCCGCCGCCAAGGAACTGGCCCAGGTCGCCTATGACAAGGGGATCAGCGAGGAATACATCATTCCGAACATGGACGAATGGACGGTGTTTCCCCGAGAGGCTGTCGCGGTCGGATCCAAGGCCATCGAGCAGGGCGTGGCCCGCAAGAACATCCCGGCCGCGGAGCGCTTCAAGATGGCCGAAGAGACCATCCGACAGGCCCGGGCCGAGGTCCAGCTCCTGATGAAGGAAGGTTTTATCGCCGACCCGGATTAATGACGGGTGGTTCGTAGACTGAAAAAAAATAACGTTGGGATTTGACTTTTAGCCGAGGCTATGGTATAAATTGAAGACATCGAAGTTGCCTATCGGGCCTAGCTTCGGCAATACCCGTGAGGAGTAAGGCTATTATTATTTCGGCAATATAAACAAATTTCAAGATAAACAAATTTCATGAGAGGAGGTACAGATCATGAGAGGTGTCACAAAAAATCTTGTCTTGGTTCTGGCGATCGCGGTTGTCTTAGCGGGATGCAAAGCCCCCACGCAGCAGATCGACACGACGAAGGCAGCTCTTGAGGAAGTCACGAAGGCCAGCGCCGACATCGCCCCCGTCCCCGAGCTCAAGGACTTGAACGACAAGCTGACGGCCGCCCTGGACGAAATCGCCGCCCAGGACAAGAAGTTCTTCAAGAAATTCGGCAAGGCCAAAGAGATGCTGACCAACTTGGGCACGGACATCGAAGCCCTCAAGGCCGCTCTCCCGGCCAAGATCGAAGCGGCTAAGAACGAGGCCATCAAGCTCCAAGGCGAGGCCAAAGCGGCCATCGACGAAGCCAAGGCCCTCTTAGCCAAGGCCCCGACCGGCAAAGGCACGAAGAAAGACATCGATGCCCTGAAGGCCGACCTCGCCGGCGCCGAAACCGCGTTCGCCGAGATCCAGACCGCCCTCGACGGCAAAGATTACATCGTCGCCCAGGACAAGGCCAACGCGATCAAGACCAAGGCCGCCGACATCGCCGCCCAGGTCAAGGCCGCGATCGAAAAAGTGACGGGCAAGAAGATCGTATAACGTCCCTTTTTTCCGTCCGGTAGTGAGTCCCGTTGAAGACTCGGTCAAGAAGCGGCGGCGTCTTGCTACTCGGATTTCACCTGATCTTTTTCGCCTGTAAAACACCACCGGTCCCTCCGGAAGCCCAGCAGGTCGAAAACCTGAGAGAGGCGCTCTGGAGGGCCGGTGCTTCTTTTTATGCCGAGCAAAGCTACGAGCGGTTCAAGGCGGAGCTGAAGAGCGGGAAAGAGAAGCTGGCTCGAGAGAGAGCCAAGTTCGGCTGGTCTCGCGATTATTCCTCCCTCCAGGCGGATTTCCGCGATCTGCTCCAAAAAGGCAACGATCTTTTAGCCCAGGTCGAGACCCTCAAGGGTTCGCAAGCCAAATATTTCACCGATCAGACCGCGGACCTCGCCGGCCGCGTCGTCCGGCTCAAACGGATGACCGATCAATTCAACGAGAACGGTCCTGTCCGAAAAAGCCTGTCGCAGGCCGAGATCAAACTGAGCGAGACGGAAACGCTCCTCCGTAAGGAACAGTACGGGGCGGTCGGGGAGACCCTGGCCGTCGCCGAGAACTGCATCCGCGAAGCCGAGCGTTCCTTGGCCAGCATCCTCAGCCGCTATCTGGATAAGCGGGAGCTTGATAAATGGCAAAAATGGGCCGGCGAGACCGTCGCCGAGTCCCGAACCAATGGGACGGTCGCTATTCTCGTGAATAAGATCGAACGGAAGCTGACGATCTATAAAAAGGGCGCGGTCATCGCCCGCTTCGATATCGGCTTGGGCCGATACGGACTATCGGACAAGCTCTATTCGGGGGATGAGGCGACGCCGGAGGGGAAGTATCAGATCACCAGAAAATATCCGGCCAGCCAGTTTTATAAAGCGCTTTTGATCAATTATCCGAACGCGGACGATCAGCGGACCTATGCCTTGGCCAAGAAGGAGGGTCTGATACCGGCCCAAGCCGGGATCGGGGGATATATAGAAATTCACGGGGGAGGAAAAGACAACCTGACCGCCGGCTGCGTCGGTCTTGAGAACAAGGACATGGACGAGGTCTACAAATGGGCAAACGTCGGAACGGCCGTAACGATCGTCGGGGCGGTGTCCATCGAAAATACGATCCTTGCCGAGATCAAGGAGTTCGCGAAAAATGGCTAAGATCAAGGACTGGCGGCTGGTTTTGATCGTCCTCGCCGGGCTGCTTGTCGGTCTCGAGCTGATCGGATACGGGATCGAAATTTTCGGTTGGTCGCGGAAGCCGACTGGAGACGCGGACAATACAGCCGCCACAAAAACCCTGAAAGAGTTTCAATCGCAGAATGCGCTCCTGACCGGCCGGCTGAAAGCGTTGGCGACGAGGGGCGTCTTCATCATCATCGACACGGCGGAGAACCGGCTTTACGTCATGAACGGCGAAAAGGTCCAGAAAGAGGTTGTCGTGTCCTGCGGTTCGGGCGATATCCTCGAGGAAACAGGGGGCACCAGGAAATGGATCTTCGACACGCCGCGCGGTGAATTCAGCGTCACCTCGAAGCTCGTCAACCCGACCTGGATCAAACCCGATTGGGCGTTCATAGAAGAAGGGGAAAAGCCCCCGGCCAATTTCAACGAGCGCGTCGATAACGATTCGCTCGGATCTTATGCCCTCGGTTTCGGCAATGGATTTTTCATTCATGGGACGCTTTACACTCGGCTGCTGGGGTGGAACGTCACTCATGGTTGTGTCCGTGCGGGCGACAAGGACCTGGAAGAGGTCTTTAGACAGGTCCCGATGGGAGCGAAGATCTATATTTATTGACGGCGGAAAAAAAATGAGGAGAACCTGGCTCTTCCTGACCCTGGCCTTTATCGAAGGTCTGTCCGGTTTCGCCCAGGAACGGACTAAGCTATACGAAAAGAACCAGTTTTATGAAGCCGAGCTTTCTCTGGCCAAACTCCGGGGAACCTATATGGTCATTGACCTGGAGCAACGAACCGTCTCCTTAAAGGCAAGAGGCATGGTCCTTCGAAAATGGCCTATCCAGAGGACGCGTTCCTGGGGTAAAGTCGTGCCCTTAAAGATTTATAGGATGGAAAAAAAGAGCGCCTTGGCCCAGCCCGAACGGCCGAACATAACGCCCGGCAGGGAAGAGCGGCCAAAGGCGGACAAGGAAAAAATAGACGAGGTCGACCTGGGCATTCTCGAATTGAAAGACATGCCCGTTCACTTCAGGCTTCATTTCGGACAAAGCCTTCACATCTCGGTTAAATCGAGGACCAGGCGTTTTTGGCAGGCGCTTGTAAATGTCGGGAAAACCATTTCCTGGCATATTTTTCTTCCTCTTAAGACGATTTGGTTCACCCTGGGGAAAAAGACTTTCGCGGAAATAGAGCTCGTTATGCCCAGCGAAAAGGACGCCCAAGGCGTCTATTGGTCGTTCTTGGATGGACAAAGCATGCTGATCTTTCAACCAAAAAAATAGCCTCAATATTTGTCAAGAATTGACCTCGAGATTCTCATCATATTGAAAATAATATAATAATAGGTATATAATGAATTATAAATAATTCTTGACAATAATAGACTAATATTTTATATTGTATTGACACTAAATATTGTATTGACACTAAATTAGGAGGACATAATGGCAAAAATAATTGGGATCGATTTAGGAACGACAAATTCGGTGGTTGCCGTCATGGAAGGCGACAATCCGACGGTCATAGCCAATGAGGAAGGCGGACGGACGACGCCTTCCGTCGTCGCCTTCACTCCGAAAGGCGAACGTTTAGTTGGCCAGGTGGCGAAACGACAGCGAGTCACCAACCCGGAAAATACCGTGTATTCCATAAAAAGATTCATGGGGCGCCGATATCAGGAGGTTCCGGGAGAGATCAAGCAGGTCCCTTTCAAAGTCACCGAAGCTTCCAACGGAGACGTCAGGATCGAGACCCTCGGCAAGAAGTTCTCTCCTCCGGAGATCTCCGCCCTCATCCTGCAGAAGCTGAAAAAGGCCGCCGAGGATTATCTTGGCGAAAAGGTCGAAAAGGCCGTCATCACCGTCCCCGCGTATTTCAACGACAGTCAGAGAAAAGCGACCAAGGACGCGGGCACGATCGCCGGGATGGAGGTCGTCCGCATCATCAACGAACCGACTGCGGCCGCCTTGGCTTATGGCCTGGACAAGAAAAAGGACGAGACGATCGCGGTCTATGATTTCGGCGGCGGCACGTTCGATATCTCCATCCTCGAAGTCGGCGAAGGCATCGTCGAGGTCAAGTCGACCAACGGCGACACGCACTTGGGCGGCGACGACATCGATCAGCGGGTTCAGGACTGGATCGTGACCGAGTTCAAAAAGGAATCGGGGATCGACCTGTCCAAGGATAAAATGGCCATTCAGCGCCTCAAAGAGGCCGCGGAAAAGGCCAAGATCGAGCTGTCGACGACCATAGAAACCGAGATCAACCTGCCCTTTGTCACCGCCGACGCCTCCGGCCCGAAACATCTTCTGATGAAAATGACCCGGGCCAAGCTCGAACAATTGGTGGAAGATCTCATCCAAAGATCCATGGCCCCCGTCAAGCAGGCCTTGGCCGACGCCAATATGAAGGCCTCCGATATCGACGAGGCCATCCTCGTCGGCGGCCAGACCCGCATGCCCCGCATCCAACAGTTGGTCAAGGACCTTTTCGGCAAGGAGCCTCACAAGGGCGTCAATCCGGACGAGGTCGTCGCGGTCGGCGCCGCCATCCAGGGCGCCGTCCTGGCCGGCGAGGTCAAGGACGTCCTGCTTCTCGACGTGACCCCGCTGACCCTGGGCATAGAGACGCTCGGAGCCGTCTTCACCAAGATGATCGCCCGGAATACGACCATCCCGACCAAAAAGACCGAGGTCTTCTCGACGGCGTCGGACAATCAACCGAGCGTTGAGATCCACGTCCTCCAGGGCGAGCGCGAGATGGCCTCGGCCAACCGGACCTTGGGGCGTTTTCACCTTGACGGCATTCCGCCGGCCCCCCGGGGCGTGCCCAAGATCGAGGTCACCTTCGATATCGACGCCAACGGCATTATTCATGTTGCGGCCAAGGACATAGGGACCGGCAAACAGCAGGCGATCACCATCACCGGCCACAGCGGTCTCGACGAAAAGGAGATTGACCGCATGGTCAAAGACGCCGAATCCCACTCCGTCGAAGACAAGAAGCGGCGAGAAGTGATCGAAGCCAAGAACCAGGCCGACCAGCTCGTCTACAGCCTGGAAAAACTCCTCCGCGAGAACAAAGACAAGATCCCCGAGGCCGAGGCCGAGCCCGTCCGAAGCGAGATGGAGAACACCAAGAAAGCCATCGAAAGCGAAAATCTCGACCGCATCAAGCAGGCCACGGAGAACCTCTCCCGGGCCTCGCACAAGCTGACCGAAATGATGTATCAGCAGGCTTCCCAGCAGCAGGCTCAGCCGGGGGGAGGCGCGGAGCAACAAGCGTCGAAAGGCCCGGGGGGCAACGGCTCCGGCAGCGACGACGGCGAGGTTATCGACGCCGAGGTCGTGGACGACGGCAAGAAAACTTAAGGCTGCAAGAACCTCCGGTTTTTGTGTATGATAAAATGCGCCGGGGGGGCCGGCCATGAACAAAGACTACTATGATATCCTCGGGGTCGACCGGAAAGCGACGGTCGCCGAGCTCAAAAAAGCCTATCGCAAGCTGGCCCGAAAATATCACCCCGACCTCAATCCCGGAGACAAATCGGCCGAGGCCAAGTTCAAAGAGATCCAGGGGGCCTACGCCGTCCTCAGCGATCCCAAGAAAAAGAGCCAGTACGATCAATTCGGCTTCGCGGGCGATAGGCCCCCGGCCGGCGGCGGTCCGCGGGGGACGTATTCTTCAGGGTTCGAAGGATTCAATTTCTCCGATTCCGGGACATCCTCGTTCCGCGACTTCTTCGAGAACATGTTCGGAGGAGCCGGGGCGGGTCAGACGGCCCAGGTCCGTCCCGAACGCGGCGAAGATCTCATTTACACGATGACCATCGGTTTCGAGGACGCCATTCGCGGCCTGCAGACCAAGATCAAGTTGAGCCGGACGGCGAACTGCGCTTCGTGCGGAGGGACGGGCTCGGGCCAGGGCGGGAGGGCCAAAGCCTGCCCCGTTTGCGGCGGCAGCGGCCGGGCCTATATCCAGCGCGGATCTCTGAAGGCCTCCACGACCTGCCCTTCCTGCGGCGGCAGCGGCGCCGTTCGGGGAGCGGACTGCGCGGACTGCCGGGGCCAAGGCGCTGTCCAGCGGTCCGAGCTCATCAACGTCCGCATCCCCGCCGGCGTGGATACCGGCTCCAAAGTCCGCATCCCGGACAGGGGGAACGCCGGCCACAACGGCGGCCCGCAGGGCGATCTCTATATCACCATCGAAGTCACGGCCCACCCCCTCTTCAAACGGGAAGGTTCGAACATCTACGTCAAACTCCCGATCACGGTCCCGGAGGCGACGCTCGGGGCCAAGATCGACGTCCCGACTCTCGAAGGCCATTCGACGATCAAGATCCCGCCGGGAACGAAATCGGGCCAAAAATTCAGGATCCGGGAGATGGGAGCGCCCGTGCCGGGCGGCAGGGCGCGGGGCGACGAGTACGTCGAAGTGAGCATCGTTCCGCCTCCGTTCGCCGACCAGAGGGTGCGGGAGCTGATGAAAGAGCTGGAAAAGCTGTCCGGCGCGAACCCCCGGGAGGGGATGTGAGGGAACCGAGATGAGAAAACGGACATCGGGCGCCAAGGAGAAGGACAACCGGACGACGTATCACATCAGCAGTGTTTCCCGGCGCTACAACATCCATCCCCAGACCCTGCGGCTCTATGAACGCGAAGGCCTGCTTTGGCCGTCCAGGAGCGAGGGGAACACCCGCCTGTACACCGACGAGGATCTCAAGCAGTTGGAGTTGATTCTCAATCTCGTCCGCGACCTGGGCGTGAACCTGGCCGGCGTCGAGGTCGTCCTCAATATGCGGACGAAGATCGAACGGATCGAAACGGAGGTCAATGAGCTTCTGGAATTCGTCAAAAAGGAATTCTTCTCCGGACGGGAGGACGAGTTCGAGAGCAAGCGCAGCGGCCTGGTCCCGCTGACCCAGACGAAGATCGTAAAGATCTGATCCCGAACCATCCCTGACATGGACTACCAGGATTATTTAGAATCGCGCAACCTCCGGCTCTACTTGGAGCAGATCTCCAAAATCCCGGTCCATGCCGAAGAACAGGAAAAGACGCTCGGGCAGCGTATCCACCAGGGCGATCCCGCGGCGCTCAAAGAGCTGATCGAGTCCAACCTCCGTTTCGTGGTCTCCTACGTGAAAAAATATCAGGGGATGGGGATGAGCCTGCTCGACCTCATCAACGAAGGCAATCTCGGCCTGATCGAAGCGGCCAAACGCTACGATCCTCAGCGGAACGTCAAGTTCATTTCGTATGCCGTGTGGTGGATCCGCCAGGCCGTCATCCACGCCCTGACCCAGGCGGCGCGCATCTGCCATATCCCCCAAAAGCTGTCGGATCAGATCCTGCAGATGAAACGAAAAGCGGCCCAGCTCAAAGCCGATCTCGGCCGGGACCCCACCCGCGAGGAGATCGCCGGGACCATGGGGATCTCGGTGATCGATTTGGAGGACCTGGAGATGCTCGCCGAGAAGGACGTCTCGCTGAGCGACCGGTTCAACGAGGACGACCTGGAGATCGAAGAGAAGATCAGCGACGAGATTTCGCCCTCGGTGGAATACCAGATCATCAAGAACTCCATCCAGCACCAGATCCGGGAAATGCTCGAAGGATTGGATGAAAAGGAAGCTCTTGTGCTAAAATTGCGCTTTGGGCTGGACGACGACCAGCCCCGGACGCTCCAGGAGATCGGCGACCGGCTCCACCTGACAAGGGAACGCATCCGGCAGATCGAACAGAAAGCGATGCACCGGTTGTCCCGGTCGAGCGCCCTCCGGCAGCTGAGAGGATACTTGAACTGATGGCGGACACCGCTTGCTCCTTATGTCAGGACACCGGCTGGGTCATCGAGAACGTCGAAGGCCGCTCCGAGGCCCGGCGCTGCCGATGCTTCCTTGACCGCCAGGGCCGGGCCCTGCTCGAAAAAGCGCGCATCCCGAAACGATACGAAAAATGCGCGCTTGCCAATTTCGAGATCCACGATGATTCGCACCGCGACGCGCTCAAAATCTCGAGGAAGATCGTCGAGAATTATCCGGTCCAGGAGATCGGCCTCCTCTTCATCGGCCCTCCCGGCGTCGGCAAGACGCACTTGGCCGTGGCGATCATCCGCGAGCTGATGCAGGATAAAGGCGCACCGTGCCTGTTCTACGATTTCCGCGATCTCATCCGGGATATCCAGAGCACATTCACCCCGGATTCCGTCCTCTCCGAATCGGATATCCTGGAACCCGTCTTCGAGAGCAAGGTGCTCGTCCTGGACGAGCTTGGGGCGAAACGGTCGTCCTCCTGGGTCGAAGAGACGGTTTTTTATATCATCAACCACCGCTACAACCAGAAGAAAATGACGATCTTCACCTCGAATTTTCTCGACACCGCGGAAGAAGAAGACACCCGCCAGCCTATGTTCAAAAAGTCCGAGATGAACAAAAAAGGGGATGACACCCTGATCGACCGCATCGGTTACCGCCTGCGCTCGCGGATCTACGAAATGTGCAAGGTCGTCGAGATGTGGGGGAAGGACTACCGCCGCCTCGTCAAGCAGGCGAACTACCGGTTTTAGGATCCGGTTTTGAGACGGGAGGCCAGCGTTTCGTAGTTCTGCCACATTTCATAGGGCACGTGCCGACCGAACCGATCCAGGAAGGACTTGATATCCCCGATCTCATCCCGCCATTCCTCGGGCTTGACCTCTAAAAGCTTTTCCATGTCCCGACGGGACGTCTTCAGGCCGTCCCTGTCGAAATCGTCCAGGTCCGGGACGAAACCGATGGGCGTTTCCTTGGCCCGTGCCTTGCCGTTCACCCGGTCGACGATCCATTTGATGACCCGGATGTTGTCGCCGAAGCCCGGCCAGAGGAACTTGCCGTTCTCGTCCGTGCGGAACCAGTTGACGGAGTAGATCTTCGGCGGTTTGGTGATGAAACCGCCCATGTTGATCCAATGGCGGAAATAATCGCCCATGTTGTAGCCGCAGAAGGGGAGCATGGCGAACGGATCCCGGCGTAGGACGCCGACCTGGCCGGCCGCCGCAGCCGTCGTCTCCGATCCCATCCGGGCCCCCATGAAGACGCCGTGGCTCCAGTCAAACGCTTCGGTCACGAGCGGGACGCCCCGCGAGCGGCGGCCGCCGAGGAGGATGGCCGAGATCGGCACGCCCTGCGGGTTGTCGAACTGCTTGGACAGCGTCGGGCAGTTGTAGAGCGAGACGGTGAAGCGCGAGTTCGGATGGGCCGCCTTCGTTCCTTTGGAGGGATCCCACGGCCGGCCCTGCCAGTCCAACATGTTCTTCGGCGGGCCTTCCAATCCTTCCCACCAGGGCTCGTTCGCGTCGAGGTCGAGGCCGACGTTGGTGAAGAGGGTCGGATAAAAGTTCGAGACCTTCAGCGTCCGGATCATGTTCGGGTTGGTCTTCATCGACGTGCCTGGGGCGACGCCGAAGAATCCCGCTTCCGGGTTGATGGCCCAGAGCCGGCCGTCCGGGCCGACGTTCATCCAGGCGATGTCGTCGCCGATGGTATAGACCTTGTATTCAGGGAGGGCGGACTCCATCATGGCCAGGTTCGTCTTGCCGCAGGCCGAGGGCATGGCTGCCGTGACGTAGGTCACGTTCCCCTTGATGTCCTCGATGCCGATGATGACCATGTGCTCGGCCAGCCACATCTGGCGCAGGCCGAGGTAGGAGGCGATGCGGAGCGAGAAACATTTTTTCCCCAGCAAGGCGTTGCCGCCGTAGCCCGAGCCGATGCTCCAGACGAGGCTGTCCTGGGGAAAATGCATGATGAACCGCCGGTCCGGATCGAAATCTCCGACCGAATGGATGCCTTTGACGAAATTCTCCGAATTGCCGATCTTCTTGATCGTGTGCCGTCCCATCCGGGTCATGATCCTCATGCTGACGGCGACGTAGGATATGTCGGTGATCTGGATGCAGGCCCGGGCGTAGGGCGAATCGGGATGGCCCATCATATAGGGAAGGACGTACATCGTCCGGCCGCGCATGGCCCCGCGGGACAGCGCGGTCAATCGCGTTTTAGCTTCGGCCGGGTCCATCCAATTGTTGTTCGGGCCGGACTGCTCTTTCTCGGGATGACAGACGAAGGTCAGATGCTCGGTGCGGGCGACGTCGGTGGGGTGGCTGCGGTGGAGATAGGATTTGGGCCAGGAGCGGTGGTTCAGCTCGCGGAAGATGGGATTAGCGCCGATCTTCTCTTCGCGGATGCCTTTGTCGATGAGCCGATGGGCCTCGCCTTCCGACCCGTCGCACCAGTAGATCTCTTTCGGTTGGAAGAGGCGGGCCTGCTCGTCGACCCAGCGTTCAAGCGGCGTGGTCATACGTGGTCCTTTCCTTAAGGGAAGGACACAAATAGCATAGAGGCGCCGTTTTGTCAAAATGGGCGGGCCGAGCGAGGCTGACCAAAGATTGAAATCCAGGTCGGTTTATGATAATTTAATCCGGATCGCTCCCCGGTAGCTCAATTGGCAGAGCGGTTGGCTGTTAACCAATAGGTTGGCGGTTCGAGTCCGTCCCGGGGAGCCAATTTTTATACACGCCGAAAGATTGACGGTCGAATTCGAACCCTATCTTTTTTGCGACTTTAACGATTTCTCTCGCTTTAAGGCTGGGAAGCTTTGGCGTCAAACCGATACCCTCAAAGGCTTTATCGTTATGTCCTCATAAGGAATAGGCTCACGATGGGCTTTAAGGCTTTCGATATATAGTTTTATGGCATCCTCGATGTTATGCATCGTCTCATCATAGCTGTCTCCCTGTGTGTGACAACCGGGGAGTGCAGGGCAGAAGGCGTGATATCCGCCGTCCTCTTCTCGTTCCAAGATGATCGTATAGTTGTACTCTTTCATGATTTGTTCCTGTCCGTTTCTTTTTCGATTATAGCGCGTTCCGCATCCGTAATTCCATAGAGTTTATATACCAGCTCGTCGATTTCGCGGTCGGTTTTTTCGATCTGATGTTGGATTTGGACTTTTTCGTATCCAGCGACTTTCTGTATTTTTTTATTTAAAGAAAGAATAATTTCAACCAGGGACACTAATTGATTATGTGTGTCTCGCTCGACAGCGTTTGAAAAATCAATGGTTCTAATTGGAAGAGGTTTGAGATTTATTGCTTTAACCTGGGCAAAAACCCGATTGCTTTCTTGTACTCGATTTGAGTATATATAATTCATGAGACGGCTATTAAATAAACCAAGTAAATATTTCAATGAAAAAATAGGTTTTCTTAGATGGATAACGTGCGTACTATCGAGAGAAAAATACGCTTCGTGATCAAATGTTGCAGCTAAATGATCGCTAGTTTGTCTACTTATCAGCTTTTCTTCAACATTAAACATAATAAGATTTGTATTACTCCAAAGGAGTTTTGGTTCATAATACACATAATTATTACCAAATTTTAAACAATAGCGATCAATATCTCTACCCCTTATAATCTTTTCCCACTTTTTTCCAGATTTAGAGCTCGAGATGTATTTACTATTGTCGCCTGTGATTATTCCTTGATAGATTGTACAAATACTGCCAAGTTCAACAAAGGGTTCCTTTCGAATATTATCTATAATCCTGATAAATGATGAATGAATTATCATTAAGCATTCTGGATCTCTCAATAGATCCTTTTTGTTAATGATTTCTTCTTTTGCATTATTAAATTCTTGTTCGGAATATATGGTAGAAAAGGAAAACATTTTAATTGACGAAACCCTTTGCAGCATGCCCCGCGGCTTGCCGCGGGGAAGAATGCATGCCGTTCCGAGGGGGTTATAAGGGGGACCGGAAAGTCCCCCTTATCCAGCTAGGCCCGTGCTCGGGGGTATGATAAATTACGGGGGTGACGCTCCGACGAACGAGTCATTCGGTCTACGACACGTCCTACCATCTGGTCTGGTGCCCCAAATATCGGAAAGA
>JAUYDS010000070.1 GCA_030691735.1 Candidatus Aminicenantota bacterium | reverse complement strand
CATCCAGTTCCAACCCCAAAGAAAATTGCATTTGGGCCTCGCTTCAAATAAAATCAGTGGCACTCACGCATGAAAAAACGGATGAAAAAAGCATTCATGAGGACGCTGGTGGGGCTGTTCTCCGTGGCCGTCGCCCTGGCCGGTGTTGATCTGCTGCTGGGCCTGGTCGACCCTTTCCGTTTCACGCCAAAGAACGAATTCCCTTTCCAAAAACCGGCCCTCTACCGCCTTTCCAAGGTCAAGGAGCTCGGTTATGAGCTCCGGGCCGAAACGAAAGTCGATGTCGCCGGGATCGAATATCGCATCAACCGTCTCGGTTTCCGGGACATCGAACACCGCTTTCTCAAAACGGACAAACGGGTGGCCATCGTCGGCGATTCGATCACCTTCGGCTGGGACCTGCCCCTGGAAGACACGTACGCTTATCAAACGCGCGAGAAGCTGAGATCGGAGGGACGGAAGGTCGAGATCATGGCTATGGGGATCACAGGCTACAACTTGATGCAGGAGTACCACTTGATCAAGGAGCGGGCGCTGAGATTCGCTCCTGATCTGATCGTTGTGCAAATCTGCTTGAACGATTTCGAAAAGACGCTCGGTATCCGTCCCGACCCCAAGCAGCAATTCCTACTCACCCAGTATGGCGAAATCTTCATCCCGTACCTGTTCAAAAAAACAAAACTCAGCCACTGGTTGATGGCCCGATCCTATCTGTTCAAGCTGTTGAACCTGAAGCTCGCTCCCTTGATCGGGAATCAAAACAGAGGATCGGCCCCCCGGGATTTCTATTCGTCGGGAACGGAAACGGCCGTCGAAAATTTGCGAAGAACGAAGGCGCTCCTGGCCGGGACCCCTTGCCGGTTCGCGGCCGTTCTCTTCCCTTTCCGGAATGACGACATGCGCCAACCCTATTTAGCCTTTTACCAGGCAATCCTCAAAGAGCTCGAAGCGCTGTCCGTCCCTACCCTCGATTTGAACGCCACGCTCAATTCCTCCATGGCGACACCGGAAGCGCTGTGGATCGATTACCTCCACCCCAGCCGCGCCGGGAATCAACGGGTGGCCGAAAAGCTGGCCGATTTCATCCTTTCCCTCCTTGAGGTAAACACGGATGGCCGTGAATAAAAAGGGGCTTCTGGTTGCCCTGGCTCTCGCTCTCCTTTATCTGTCGGCCTATTATTACCTGGATTTCAAAAACAACATCCTTATTTTCCAGGACTGCGAGAAAACCGAAACGGGGTTCAGCCTCAAGCTCAAGCCGCAGGATTTTTTACGTCTGCGTTCGCCGTCCGATATCAGATTCACCTTTAACCGGGATATCGACGGCTTGAGCATTGTCTGGAGGGAGCCCTTTGAAACAGCCCTCCCCGCCAGGATTTCGAATCGGCAATGGGCTCTCCTTGTCGATGAAGACATGAATATCGCCCGCATCGACCTCGTCCCCAAACAGCCCGAGCTGAGGACGCTGGTGATGCGCATCAGCCGCACGCCCCTCCTCCGTTTTCCTTTTCTGTTCATCCAATTCCTGACCGTCTTTCTTTTGGCTTTTTTCCTTTACGAGTTGATTCTCTGGGCCGGCGGCCTATTTTTGAAAAAAAACGGCCCTTCCGGAGGAATCCAGGCACGGTTGACCCGGGCTAGTTTGATCGCCGTTTTTCCCTTTTTTATCTTTGTTTTTTCGAACCTGGTCTTGTATCGGAAACTGCTTCGGGAATGGCAGGTTCCTCTGGCCAAGGGATTGCTCCTCAATCTCCTCCTGGCTGTTTTTCTCGCCGGCGCATTCTGGGCGATTAATAAAGTCTCGCTGAAAAAAATCGCGTTGCCGCTGCTGTTCGGTTTGTTGATTATTCTCCTGACGCCGAAGTTCAAGTTCGAAATCTGCGGCGACGCCGTGACCTGGCTGCGGGTCATCAGCTCCCAGCCGGGGCAGTTCGGAAATTACAGCGCGTCGACCATCAGCTTCGCCGAGTCATTGAGCCTGCTGCTGGGCAAAGCGGTCCTGGGCGTTTTGCGGCCGATCTTCCATCAGTTCGAACCGGCGGCGGTCTACACCATCATGGGCAAAGCCATGGGAGTTTTCTACGTTTTCATTTTGTATTTTTTCGTTTTTCGTCAAAATGCCCTATCCGACCGGCAGAAAACCCTGTATTACATTCTTGCCGCGGCCCTGCCCGCCAGCGCTTTTTTTCTCGGCTATCCGGAGTTCGCTTATTTTGCCCTCCCGTTTCTGCTCTTGAGCCTGATCCTGGCGGATCGTTATTTGCGGCAAAAAGGCGGGGACCATTGGCTGCTGTCCGCCTCCCTCGTTTTAACCATCGGAGGCCTGTTCCATGGTTCGGCTTGGTTTTCCCTGCCGGCTCTCGGTCTTCTCCCGTTCCTCAAGATGAAGGAGTTCCCGGAGTTGCGTCCACTGCGCTTTCTGGGGAAAAGCGCCCTTCTGCTGATCGGAGGCCTTCTCTTGCCGCTTCTTTTCGTCGTGGTCGTCAGCAAGCTGGCCGGGACGACGTTGCTATTTCACACGGCGCTCGGCGGCGCGGGAAAAGGCAAATTCGTCAAGCTCTTTCCGACCCTGCTCCGTTACTGGCACGACAAGAATTTCTCCGAGAATGCATATATGTTCCAGCGCGGCTGGATTTTCTTGATCGGATTTCCGCTTCCCCTGCTTTTCTTCGGCTCCCGCCGCGCAAGACGGGGGAGTCCGGCTCTTTCCGATGTTGTTTTTTTACTGGCGGCGCTGACCCAGCTGGCCATCGTTCTTTTCTGGGGATTTGATTTGAACATCAAGGATTACGATCTCTACATGATCCCGCAGACATTGTTCTGCCTGTGGCTGCTGAAGAAAACGGTCAGCGAGGAATTCGCTGATGAAAAGCTGAGCCGGGGGATCGCGCTCATTTTCCTTTTTGCCCTAACCAGCCCGATCGGGCTGTTCCTAGCGATGACCAGCTTTTGAACTCCACGCTTATTCCTATCTGGTCCGGCATTTCTCTGTCTAGGGTTCCCTAACGTTTCGGGGAGCCTTGCCGCCCCGCCCGCGTCTCGGCCACTCCGAAAGGCGTTCGACGGTCAGGTCGAACCCGGGTTGAATAACCGGCTGAGATCATTTAGAATGTCTCCTGAGATCCGCTTAAATGCCTGAAAAAAAAGTCGTTTATCTCCTCTCGGCCATGGCTCTCCTCCTGGCCGCTTGCGGGAAAACCCCGAGGACGGATTTCCGGCTCCTCCGCTTCGTTGATCTTCTCGAGACTAAGAACATCGTCTCCAGCCCTTTCGCTACAGGAGCGTTCGATCCTTCAAATCCTATCTATTTCTTTGAGAAGAACCGGCCGATCACCGACATGGGCTCAGGAGGAAATCCCTTAGGACTAAAAAGGAAGCTCGCCATCCTGGGGATGGACGTGAACGCGATCATCGCTCCTCCGGGGAGCCTGTACGCGTTTGACGTGGACCTCCTGGAGAACAGCGTGCTGGAATTCGGAACGGGGATCGTCCGGGGCGTCAACTCCGAAAACGTGAGGAAGATGCTGGCCGCCGGGGAAAACAACGTCCTGTTCCTCGTCCGGCTGGAGATGTCGGGAAGGAACAAGGTGATCTATCAGGCTTCCATCGGGCTTCCTCCCATGACCGAGGAAAGGACGGCCAAGCTGGTCCCCGTGCGCGTGCCGCTTCCCGCTTCCGGCGGGAAGGCTCGGATCTCTTTCGCGACCGAGGGGCCGGCGGGCGCCTTTTCGTTCTGGGCCGATCCTGTCGTCAGCCGCCCGGGAAGGAAGGGGCGGAAGATCGTCCTGATCTCCGTCGACACGCTCAGGGCCGATCACCTCGGCTGCTACGGCTACGGGAAAGACACCAGCCCGAACTCGGACGCCCTGGCCCGCGATGCCGCCCTCTTCGTCAATACCTACGCGCCGTCGCCCTGGACGCTCCCTTCTCACGTCTCGCTCCTGACGGCCCTGTCCTGCTTCCGGCACGGGGTGAATCTCGAAAGCGCCACAATCGATCGTTCCCGGCCCACTCTGGCCGATATCCTGAGGTCGAACGGCTTCTATTGCGCCGCCGTCACCGGGGGCGGGTTCGTGGGCGCCGTCTTCGGGTTCTCCAAAGGATTCGATCTCTATACGCAGAGCGAAAATTCCCTGATCGATTCGGCCGCGATGACCTTCGCTGCGGCGGCCAAGTGGATCGATGAGAACCGGGACAAGGATTTTTTCCTGTTCATCCACACATACCAACCTCACGGTCCGTACGTCCCGCCGCCTCCCTATGATACGATGTTCTTGGACCCCGACCCGCTCTGGACGATGATCGATGTCGGGAACCATATCGGCGGCCCCAAAGGCGTCTTCAAAGAACTCCCGGAGAAAGAGCGCCGGAACATCGTCGGACTGTACGACGGCGAGATCCGGTCCACGGACGAGAGCTTGGTCGGACCCCTGGTCGCGAAGCTGAAGAGCTTGAAGGTCTACGACGAGACCATGATCGTTCTCACCAGCGACCACGGCGAAGAGTTCTTCGAGCACGGGAGCTGGGAACACGGACACGCGCTTTACGACGAGAGCCTGAAGGTGCCGCTGATCATCAAGTTCCCGAACTCGAAATTCCGAGGGAAAAGGGTCGAGCCCTTCGTCCGCCTCATCGACGTCATGCCGACGGTGATGGACGTCTACGGCATCGGGGACGAGGGTTTCGACCTCGACGGCCGAAGCCTCATGCCCGTCCTCAAAGGCAAGGAAAAAAAGGACCGAAGCGCGCTGGCCTACCTCGCGGCCGGGGTCCTGAGTTCCCCCATCCCGGAAAAGATGGCGATCACGGACGGCCGCAGCAAGATCATCCTGAACAGGCCTTACGGCCCTGAGGCCCTCGGTTCGTTCCTCTTCCCGCCGGCCTCATACGCCGAGGTCGAGGCTTTTGACCTCGCCGCGGACCCCCGGGAGCGGACGAATATCGTCTCGCGGAAAGCCTCGCTTGCCGGGAGGCTCGTCGCCATCATGCAGGAACTCCAGACCGAGGGCGGGAAGCCCAGCGGGGAGAAGGCCGAGATCGACGCCGAGACGAAGAAAAAGCTCCGGGCTTTGGGATATATCCGGTGCCCATAATCTTGGCTTTATCGCATTCCCTAGAGACACATGGCTCTTTTCGCCATGCTTAAGTCGATCCTTGGAAAAATTCCCTATAAATTAAGAATCATCTCGCTTTTCTTTTTGCTGTCGATGGTCCATCTTTATCCTATTCTAAAAAATTTTTTTACTATGCTGCCTTACGCCACCAATGGTGACGTCAGCTTGTCCCTGACCATACTCTACTCGAATATCCAAAAACTCAGCCATCTTCAATTCAGCCAAATCTACCATTTGCCCTTCCTTTTTCCCCTGTCCTATACCCTGACCCTCGGATTCACGTTATTCGGACAATCCGTTCTGCTTCTGCCCATTTTCTTGCTGGGAATTCCGAACATCTATCCGCTTTACAACGGGATAACGATTTTTTCTTACCTGGCCGCGGGGTATTGCGCCTATCTTTTTTTCAAGGAGCTGCAGGATAACGAGACCGTATCGATCATTTCGGCCGGTCTTTACATCCTTTTGCCTTTTCGGGTATACAACATCGCCCATCTCAATATGCTCTTCAATTTTCCGGCTCCCTTGTGTTTTTTATTTCTTTTAAAATATTTAAAGAACAACCAAAAGAAAGATTTGTTCTATTTCAATGTCTTTTTGCTCTCTCAATATTTATTCGATCTTTCCCTCGGCTTCTACTTGTCGATTTCCCTGGCCTTCTTTTGGCTGATCTTTGTCCTAATCCAACGACCCGTTCGGCTTCGAAGCATGGGTTGGCTTTTTTCTTCACTCCTGCCCACGATGGCCGTCATTATCCTGATCCATGCTCCCTTCCTTCAGACTCATTTTCGACAGTTGATTTTTCGAACTTCCTGTAAATAAACGGATTACGGGCGCGCGGAAAGACTTTGGCACTACAGTCATCGCTGTCAGTCGCATATCGTCACCGAGGACGGCGGCCGAACTCCGGCCGCCTGGAACGCCTGATGGGCCGCCCCCTGAAGGTCGGTGCGAAGAAGATACGAGCGGCCTTCGACTTGGAGATGGACCGCCTGCACTTGGCTCAGGTCCCGCATCAGCGTCGGCCAGGATACCTCCACCTGGCGCTCGTCCAGCCGGCGCTGCAGATCGACCTCGAGCCGCAGGGCCAGGAACCCGGCCACGATGTGGCCGATCGTGGTATCGTCGCGATGATGGAAG
>JAUYDS010000052.1 GCA_030691735.1 Candidatus Aminicenantota bacterium | reverse complement strand
GGCAGACGAATGGAAAAAGAGCTTGTAATTTCCCGGCGCTAACGTGAGGGTATAATTCCCATTGTTGTCCGTGCCGCCACCCACGCCAAAGAAATTGCCGTTCGGATAGCTGGGCCAGACAGAGACGTTCTGTATGCCTTGACCCGACTCGTTCGTCACACGGCCGCTGATCGCGCCGCCCGTGGCAAGCTGGGCGTTGATCCCCGACGTCGTCGCGCCGGCCGTGACGACGACCGAAGTTGACGTATTAAAATCGGCCTTTCCGTCGTACCACTGCTTTACGTAATAGCTACCTTGGGGAGGGTTGAAAGCGACCTTGTAGGTCCCGGCTGCCAAACCCTGGGCGGAATAGTATCCATCCGCGTTGGTCAGGCCGCTTTTTACGAAATTGTTAGAGAGGTCATTGACATTGACGTTGGCGCTCGCGATTCCGTTGCCCGCCGCATTTGTCACTCGGCCGCTAATACCGCCGCCCGTGGCGAGCTCGGCGTTGGCAGTGGCCGGCAGGCCGATGGCGACCGTGACTGAATCCGCCAGGGCGAAGGTGGTCTTATTGTCATACCACTCCGTGACGTAGTTGCCGTCACTGCTCGTATCGAATTTGACTTTGTAAGTGCCCGGTTGTAATCCTTGGACGGCATAATTTCCGCTCGCGTTCGTTACGGCGCTCCGGACAAGGACGTTGCTGGGGTTATAAACTCTGGCGTAGACCAGGGCGAGCCCCGCGTTCGATGTGTTCGTCACCCGACCGCTGATGATTCCGCCTTCCGCGAGAACGGCGTTGATATTCGCCGTCGTCGCGTTGGTCGTGATCGTGATCGGATCCGACGCCGTTTGAGATGATTTGTCGTCATACCATTCCGAAAAATAATTGACATTATAGACCGACGTATCGAATTTGACCTGGCGACTGCCGCTCAAAATAGGGATCCGTTTGACGACGTAATTGCCGCTGCCGTCAGACCTTCCGGTGTTTTGTGGTGTAGTGTTTCCTGTCACATAGGCCCTGACATAAACGTCGCTGATCGGGCCGCCCGACCCGTTCGTCAACCGGCCCGCTATGGCTGCGCCGCTGGCGAGCGCCGCGTCCTTGCCGCTGTTGGTCGACCCAGTGGAGATTTGGACGACGGTCGCGTTGGCGAAATCCGCGCTTCCGTTGTACCATTGGCTTTGGGAATAGAGATCGGGGGAAGGCAGAATCGTTTCATAGAAAGCGATGTTGAGTTTGTAATTCCCCGGCGCATAAGCGATCTTGTAATTCCCGGCTAGATCCGTCGGGACAGCTTCGAACAGGTCCGCCCAGGTCCCATTATTCTCCGGATAAAGATGGACAAAAACGTTTTGGATCGCACTGCCGCTCAAGGCGTTGGTGATCCGGCCGGTGATCTCGCCGAGATTGAGATCGCCCGTGGCCACGGTCAAGGTGTAATCGACGCCCCCCCCCGCCCAGATCTGGAAGTAATACATTCCGGCCGGGACATTGGACAGATAGACCGTCTCATTGCCCATGTTACCGATTGCTACAACCGCCAGTTTCCCCGCGCTGTCATACAGGTAGATATCGAGATCGTTATAGGTTGCGACGGCATTGCTTGTCGAGACCTGGATGTCCTTCCCCTCATTGATCAAGACCTTAAACCATTGTCCTTCCGCTGAAACGACGATGTGATCGTAAACGCCCGGAGTGATCAACGTCGCCGAAGGATTGATCCCGGTGAAGATGTCGAAAGGAGCCGATGTGGCTGCCGCCAAACTGCCGGAACTGGCCCTTAGGATGTATCCCTGGCCGATGTTATTAATGTTGAGATCATTGAAGGTCGCGACGCCGCCGATCGCCGCCTTGGATAACGTGCCTCCCAGCGTCGCGCTGCCGGGATTGTTTTGGAAGCCGACGGTCACGGTATCCGTGGCGGTTGCCACCAAGTTTCCATTGGCGTCCTGGATCTCCACCGTTACCGCCGGCGTGATCACTACGCCCGCCGCGGTGTTGCTCGGCTGCACCTTGAAGGCCAGCTTCGCCGACGGGCCCGCCGCGGAGACGACGTTGAACGCGCCGGAGGTCGCCGCCGTGAGGGCCGCCGCGGTCGCGCTCAGCGTGTAGCCCGTACCGGCGGCGTTGAGCTTGAGATCATTGAAGGTCGCGACGCCGGCGACGGCCGCTTTGGTCAGCGTCCCGCTCAGCGTTCCGCCTCCGGGATTCGTTCCGATCGATATCGTGACGACATTCGTCGCGGTCGTGATCAAATTCCCGGCCGCATCCTGAATCTTGACTGTTACCGCCGGCGTGATCGTCGCGCCCACCGCGGTCGCGCTCGGCTGCACGCCGAACGCCAGCTTGGCCGCCGCGCCAGCGACGGCGTTATAGTCCTGAACGGTTTGATTCGTCGTGATCGAGGCATACGGCCGGCTCTCGGGCGTGAAGGCGCAGCCGACGACGAACGGCGTTACGACTCCCGACCAGCCTGATGGAACCGAAGCCGAATAATTGCCATTGGCATCGGTCATCGGTTCGTCCGGGAGACCGTGCATCAGGACTCCGGGCAAACCGCTGCCCCCCACACTGTAGCAGGTCCCGGAAATGGTCACTGAGCCCGCATTCGGGATCACGGTAAGGCTGAAGGCCTTGCTGGCGGTCTGCGGAGGCGCGGAGGAATCCGTGACCTGGAGCGTGAAGCTGTAGGTTCCCGTCGTCGTCGGAATTCCGCTGATCGCCCCGGCCGTGTCGAACGTCAATCCCGGAGGAAGCGAACCGGAAACCACGTTCCAGGATCGCGGCCACGTGCCGCCGACGGCTTCGAGCGTTTTCCCGTAAAAGGAATCCACAATGGCGTTAGACAGAGGCGAGGTCGTCGAGATCGAAAGAGCGGGCGGCGCGGGGGTATTGTAAATCGTCAGGAAAAATTCTTCCTCGTCCTTGAGAGAGCCGTCCGTGACCTCGAGGACGAAATGACAGGTGAAGGGATAGGTCACGCCGGTCGCCGGCTGGGGCGTGCCGCTGATGACCCCGTTCGAGCTCAGGAGGAGACCGGGCGGCAGATCGCCTGAATTCAGCTTCCAGGTATAGGTTGCCGAGCTTCCCCCGGGCCCTGAGGCGCTTAAGGTGAGGCTGTAGAGGGTGCCGATCTTCGCGTCGGGAAGCTGGGCGGAGGTGCCGATCATCAATTCCGTCGCGGCGAACGTCGGGACCGTCTGTTCGGCCGCGACGTCGGTCGTGTCCACGTTGTGGGAGGTCGCGGCGAAATCGATCGTCTTCATGAAATTGGTCAAGCTGAACATCTGTCCGTTGGCCATGATATTGGCCTGCGAGGGATTCGGATCGATGACCCGCAGATCGACGATCGCACTTTCGCCTGGCCCGATATAGAATGTCGCGTTCTCGATATCCGGATTGATGATATTGGGATTGATGATGTTGGGGTTGATGATGTTGGGATTGATGATGTTCGGATTGGGGATACTGGCCACCAGCTCGAAGTGGGGCTCTTGTTTCAGCCTGCAGTCCACTCCACCCGCTTGAGGGGTGTAGTGAACCCGGTAAATGAAGAGGTGGGTATCGATTCCGGCCGGGATCGACGCGGACGTCAGCGTCCGTACCGTGTATGTCGAGTACGTGTTGCCCAGGTTCTCGACTTCCCAGACAACGTCGGCCGCGTTCATGATATTGGGATTGATAATGTTCGGATTGATGATATTCGGGTTGATGATATTGGGATTAATGATGTTCGGGTTGATGATATTGGGATTGATGATGTTCGGATTGATGATGTTGGGATTGATGATGTTCGGATTCGCGTAGTTCCAATTGATGATATTGGGATTGATGATATCCGGGTTGATGATGTTGGGATTGATGATATTCGGATTGAAGTATTCCTTATAGGCCAGGTCGTCTCCACTCGGGATGGCCGGATTGCTGTCGTCCGGATTGATGACGACCGAGCCGGTGAAGCCGCCGGTGACGGCATTCCCGCCCGGATAAAAGATCTCGGTCACCTGAACCGTGACCGAGGCGCTCTGAGACGTCGAAGTGACGAAAACGGACCGGGCCACCTCCGAATACGGCGCGACGGACACGTCCAGGCTGGACAGGGATTTGAATTCCAGGAAAGACGCCGTCCCTCCCGTCGGAGGACTGGCGATGGCCAAACGAAAGCTCTTGATATCGCTTGTAGCGTTCTTGACGAAGACGATGAAGGTCCGCGGGATCTGGCCTTTCGAATACGTCCCCAGGCCTCCCAGCGGTTTGGCGTTCCTCGGCGTGCCGATGGTGATCCCGCCCGTGATGGATGCCGTATAGATATTCTGGTTCCGCATCCCCGCGGTGACGGGATCGCAAGCGCCGAAGGCCGGGCTCGGGAAATTCCCGGCTTGGGAGGAGACCGGCGGGCTGTATTTCGTCCAGTCGTTGTTGGCGGGAGGCCGCACGTCGCGGTTGTCCGTCCAGGCGACATGATAGATGGGCGTGCTCGAGGCGTCGGTATTGAACTGCCATTTCTTGTTTTTCAGGACGAACATCGGAGACGGCGCGAGATCGACATAATCCCCATGGAACGGCTGCGTCCCGCCCTTAAACAGAGGATAATTCAGCGGATTGAACTGAACCTGACAGATTTCTTTCGTGTTGCTATTTTGAGTGTTGTCGACTAAGGCGAACAGATAGCGAGAGACCTGGATGGAGGACCCGAAAGGCGGACTGCTCCCGGGGGATGCGGTGGTCGTCCGGACATCGATCGTATGGCGCAAGGTCCCGCTCGTGCTCTCGTCCATGTAATCCGTAAACGCTCCAGAGACGTCGTTCCGAGCGTCATACCAGGCCATCATGAGCTTGCCGCCCGTGTAGACGAGCGAGGGCATGAACTGATGTCCCCGGCCGGAATGGTTATCGATGGCCCTGGGCGTCGACCACGAGTCCCCGTTCTTGGAGGATGAGATCACGATCCGGGAGTCATTGGACGGGCCGAATCCGCGCGCAGTCCAGGCCACGTGGATGTAGCCCTTGTCATCGACCGTCATCGCCGGATAGCTGTTGGAACGGAATGTCGCGCCGGACGATCCCTGGTCGAACGGCGTGATAGAAGCGATCTGAACGGCTTTCTGAAAATTCTTGCCGCCGTCATTGGAGGTGGCCAGCATGATGGCGTCGGTCTGAGTTCCTTTTTTGAACCGGCGCCAGGCGACGTAGAGCATCTTGGGGGATCCGGGATCAATCCCGATCACCGCGCCTTGATTGATGTCGCTCCCAGAGCTGATCTCGACGGTAGAGCTCCAGGTGACCCCGTTATCCTCCGAGCTGCGGAAGAGGATCTTTCCCTTGAGCGTATTCGCGGCCGCGCTCCCGGAGAACACGGTGTAAGCGATATAGACATTGTTGGCGGCTATGGTCTGGGCGGGAACGTCGGGCGCGGAGATCGGCACCGTCTGGTTGGCGGCGTTGGGAATATCCACGGCGATCCAAGGCTTGTCGATGAACTGGCCGGACGCGGCCGTGACGCTGTCGACGATGCGGGTATCGACGTATTTGATCGGAGGCGTTCCGTCGGTGTTGTTGTTATCAATATAGCGAGCTAGGAAGAGAGCGCTGTCCCCGTTCTGAGTGGCGGAAAGTCTCTTGAAAGCGATCCCTGCATAATAGAAGATGCCGTTCGTCCCGGCGCGAACGACGGGATCGGCGGCGGCCGTATATCCATAGAGTGGGGAACCCGATCCGCCTTGCGAATAGCCGGGCAGCATGGTGCTCGTCCAGGATTCGCCGCGATCGACCGACTGAAAAACTCCCAGCCAGGCATCGCCGGCGGCGATGGGCGAATTGGCCGCGTTTCCCGGAAGCTCCCCTTCCGAGCCGGGCATATCGACCGTCCGGTAGTCGTTAGCCCCGGCGAGGAGATGCATCGGGTTGCGGGTCGACACGGCAATCGACGGCTCGTTCTGGCGCTGCAGCCAGGGATCGCCGCCGGGCAGGGTCGTCCCCGAGACCATATTGACGTTTCGGCCGGCGAGTAAAGTAGTTTCCGCGAGGCTCGCGTTCTGCTGCGAGATCGACCCCGACGGGCTCCAGGCTAAAACGGCCAGCAAGATCGAGAAGAAAACGCATCCGAAGATACGGCGGTAGGACATGGCAACCCCCTTTAGATGGTTTTTTCGGGTGATGGCGGGTCAGAATGCAGAGAAATAAACGGATCGCTCTCTTCGAAAAATAAAAGGGTAAACTCCGACATCCCTTTCCCCATCAGGACAAAAAGCTTTCTCTTTATGATGTTAAGGAATTCCCGTCTTGGGCCGAATTGTGGCACAAGAAAATAAGCAAAGTCAAGCGCTATTTTCAATGGATTTAGTGCTATCCGGCGGGGATGGAGGGGGCGGCATGGATAGGGGGTCGCGTCTACATTTTCCACTTTTTTTCGGCCAAATGTAGACGCGACCCCAGGATTCTCGCAGACGCGACCCGGGGATTTCTATTCGTTTTCTTCGTCGGCTTTGGCTACGGACGAGACTCGGTCTTTTTCGTCGAGGTTGATCAGGCGGACGCCCTGGGTCGCCCGGCCCACTGCCCTCACTTGCTTGGTCTGAAAGCGAATGACTTTGCCGGATACCGTCACGACGAGGAGGTCCTCGTCGGCTATGCCGAGGACGCCCATGGCGTTCCCGATCTTCGGCGTGATCTTGAGGTTGATCAAACCCTTCCCGCCCCGGCGCTGACGGCGATAGAGGCCGGTTTCGGTCTTCTTGCCGTAGCCTTTCTCGCTCGCGGTGAAGATGTACTTGTCTTCGGGGCCGATGGCGACCATGCCGATGACCTCGTCCTTCTTCCGGAGGGACATGGACCGGACCCCGGCGGCCTGGCGGCCCATCGACCGGATGTCGGATTCCTTGAACCGGATGGCCTTGCCCAGTTTGGTGGCCAGGACGATGTCGTGCTTGCCGTCGGTGAGGCGCGTCCACATCAATTCGCTCTTGGGCCGGAGACTGACGGCGATGATGCCGCCCCGGCGGATGTTCCTGAAATCGCCGAGCTTGGTCTTCTTGATCAGTCCGTTCGTCGTCAGCATGACGATATACTTTTCCTCGTCGAAGTCCTTGATCGCCAGCACGGACGTGACCCGTTCCTCGGGCTGAAACTCGAGGAGGTTGGCGATCGATTTTCCGCGGCCGACCGGCCCGACGTCGGGGATCTCGAGCGCTTTAAGCCAATAGACGCGGCCTTTGTTGGTGAAGAAGAGGAGGTAGTTGTGGGTGGAGCAGATGAAGAGGTTCTCGACGACGTCCTCGGCCTTCATGCTGATGCCCCTGCGCCCCTTGCCGCCCCGGATCTGGAAGTGATACGTGCTGAGCGAGGTCCGCTTGACGTATCCGGACTGGGTGTAGAGCACGACGACGTCCTCTTCCTTGATCAGGTCCTCGGGACGGATGTCGCCGATGACTTCGTCCCGGATCTCGGTCCGTCGCTCGTCGCCGAAGCTCTCCTTGACGTTCTTGAGTTCGTCGACGATGATCTCCTGGACGAGCTTGTCCGAGCCGAGAATCTTCTTCAGCTTGGCGATGAGGGCTTTCACCTCTTCGTACTCCTTGACGATCTTGTCCCGTTCGAGGTGGGTCAGCCGCTGGAGCTGCATCTCGAGGATGGCCTGGGCCTGGATCTGGGTCAGTTTGAACCGTTCCATCAGGCCCGTCCGCGCCTCGTCGACGTTCTTCGCCGCCCGGATGATTTTGATGATCGCGTCGAGGTGGTCGAGGGCGATCGTCAACCCCTCCAGGATGTGCGCCCGGGCTTCGGCCTTCATGAGGTCGAACCGCGTCCGGCGGCGGATGACGTCCTGGCGGTGGGAGATGAAGTATTTCATGATGTCGAGCAGGCCCAGGTACTTGGGCTGCTTGTCGACGATGGCCAGCATGATGATGCCGAACGTGGTCTGGAGAGCGGTGTGCTTGTAGAGATTGTTCAGGACGACCTCGGGCAGTTCGCCCTTCTTGATCTCGATGACGACGCGGATGCCTTCCCGGTCGGATTCGTCGCGGATGTCGGCGATGCCCTCGAGCTTCTTGGCGTTGACGAGCTCGGCCATGTTCTCGATGAGCCTAGACTTGTTGACCGCGTAGGGGATTTCGGTGACGACGATCCTCTCGCGTTCGCCTTTCTCGCCGTGCTCGATCATGGTCTTGGCCCGGAGCTGAATGCTGCCGCGTCCCGTCGTGTAGGCGTCGCGGATGCCCTGGCGGTTGAAGATATAACCGCCGGTCGGGAAATCGGGGCCCGGGACGTAGGCCATGATCTTGTCGAGGCTCGCATTGGGGTGCAAGATGAGGTGGATGATGCCGTCGATGACCTCGCCCAGGTTGTGCGGGGGGATGTTGGTGGCCATGCCGACGGCGATCCCCGACCCGCCGTTGACGAGGAGGTTCGGGAACTTGGCCGGCAGGACCTCGGGCATGGTCAGGCTTTCATCATAATTGGGGACGAAGTTGACCGTGTCCTTCTCGATGTCCGCCAGGAGCTCCGAGGCCAGCTTCGTCATCCGGACTTCGGTGTACCGCATGGCGGCCGGAGGGTCGCCGTCGATCGAGCCGAAGTTCCCCTGCCCGTCAACGAGCAGATAGCGCAGGCTGAAGTCCTGGGCCAGGCGGACCAGCGTGTCGTAAACGGCCACGTCGCCGTGCGGATGGTATTTCCCGATGACGTCGCCGACGATGCGGGCCGACTTCTTATAGGGCTTGTTCCACTGCGTCCCCGTCTCGTACATTGCGTACAGAACGCGGCGATGGACGGGCTTGAGGCCGTCCTTGATGTCGGGGATGGCCCGCCCGATGATCACGCTCATGGCGTAATCGAGGTATGAGCGCTTCATCTCCTCTTCGAGGGAGACGACGGTTATATTGGCGGCGATGGGCGGGGGCGGCTGTTGGACGTCCGGCTCTTTTTCCTTTCCGGAGTCTTTTTCCCTGGCCTTCTCTTTTTCTTTGTCTTTATCTTTATCTTTATCTTTAGCCATGGCTTAAATGTCCAGATTGGTCGCCAGCCGGGCGTTCGATTCGATGAAATCCCGCCGGCGTTCGACGTCATCGCCCATGAGGATGGAAAAGATCTCGTCCGCCGCGACGGCGTCCTGAATGGAGACCTTCAAGAGCGCGCGGTTCTCGGGGTTCATGGTCGTCTCCCAGAGCTGTTGGGGCGCCATCTCGCCGAGGCCTTTGTAGCGCTGGATCGAAACTCCTTTTTTCCCCTTCTCGTGGAGATAGTCGAGGAGCTTGTTTTCGTTCTCAACCGTCACGGTCTCGGCGTCGCTGATGACCTCGTACGGCGGGCGGAACTCTTCGAGCTCCTGGAAGATTTTGAGGAGGTTCTTGTACTCGATGGAATTGACCAGGTCGAGATTGACCTTGCAGGTAATGGACATGCCGTTGACGCCGAATTTGACCGACATCTCCCAGGCGTCGTATTCCTCGTCCTTGGTCAGCGCGGTTTCCATATCTCCCATGGCGTCGATAAGAGATCGAAGGCGCTTCATCGCCTTCTTGTCCTGAAGGACCTCGAGCCCGTTCACTTTCTCCTTGATGAGGAGCTCGATCAGGAAGAAGGGATAGTTCTTCCGTTCGAGGAGCTGGATGTAGTTCTTCTTCTGCATGATCCGGAGAAAGAGCTTGCGGAACTTCTCGCCCTCGAAGATCTCCTTCCGTCCTTTGACCCGGACCTTGAAGTCCTCGGAGATCTTCTTGACGATCCATTTCTCGTAGGCCCGTTCTTCTTTGAGGTAGAGGATTTCCTTGCCGCGGGAAATCTTGTAGAGCGGCGGCTGGGCGATATAGAGGTGGCCCCTCTCGATGAGGGCTTTCAATTGCCGGTAAAAGAAGGTCATGAGCAGCGTCCGGATGTGGGAGCCGTCCACGTCGGCGTCGGTCATGATGATGACCTTGTGGTAGCGGAGCTTCTCGAGACTGGATTCCTCCTCGCCGATGCTCGTCCCCAAGGCGGCGACCATCATTCCGATCTCCTCATTATTGAAGATCTTGTCCTGACGGGCTTTCCAGACGTTGAGGATCTTGCCCTTGAGGGGGAGGATCGCCTGAAAGCGCCGGTCGCGGCCCTGCTTGGCCGAGCCGCCGGCGGAATCGCCCTCGACGAGGTAGATCTCGGCCAGGGCCGGATCCCGCTCCTGGCAGTCGGCCAGCTTGCCGGGGAGCGACGAGGATTCGAGGACGCTTTTTCGGCGGGCAAGCTCGCGGGCCTTGCGGGCGGCTTCGCGGGCGCGGGCGGCGTCGAGCGCCTTGAGGACGACGCGCTTGGCGTTCGTCGGATTCTCTTCGAGGTAGGCCGCGAGCTGCTCGTTGACCAGCGACTCGACGATGCCCTTGACCTCGGAATTGCCGAGCTTGGTTTTGGTCTGCCCTTCGAACTGGGGATCGCGCATCTTGATGCTGAGGACGGCGCACAGGCCTTCGCGCGTGTCGTCGCCGGAGAGGGCCCCGGCGCCCAAGTCTTTGAGGAGGTTATGGGCGACCGCGTAATTGTTGATGCAGCGCGTCAGGGCGGACTTGAAGCCGATGAGATGGGTGCCGCCCTCGGTCGTGTTGATGTTGTTGACGAAGGTGAAAATCGTCTCGGAATAGCCGGCGTTGTACTGGAACGCGACCTCGACCACGATGCCGTCTTTCTGGGACTCGAAATAGATCGGCCGGGGGTTGAGGACGGCCTTGTTTTGGTTGAGATATTGGACGAACTCCAGGATGCCGCCCTTGTATTGGAATTCGTGGGATTTGCCGATCCGCTCGTCGGTGATGAAGATCCGGATCCCGCGGTTGAGGAAGGACAACTCGCGCAGCCGCTGGGTCAGGATCTCGAAATTGTATTCCAGAAGCTCGAAGATCTCGTCGTCGGGCCAGAAGGTGATCTTGGTTCCCGTTTTCTTGGTCTTGCCGACCTGCTTCAACTTGGTGACGGGGATACCGCGCTCGTAACTCTGGGTGTAGATCCCGCCGTCGCGCTTGATTTCGAGATCCAGGCGCTTGGAGAGGGCATTGACGACCGAGACGCCTACGCCGTGCAAGCCGCCCGAAACTTTATAGGACTTGTCGTCGAATTTGCCGCCGGCGTGAAGCATGGTCATGACGACCTCGGCCGCGGATTTTTTCTCTTTCTTATGCTGCTCGACGGGGATGCCGCGGCCGTCATCGATGACCGTGATCGAATTGTCGACGTGAATGAAGACCTCGATGTTCTTGCAATAGCCGGCCAGGGCCTCGTCGATGGAGTTGTCGACGACCTCATAGACGATATGATGGAGCCCCTCGGTCGAGGTGCTCCCGATGTACATGGCCGGCCGTTTCCGGACCGCTTCCAGCCCTTTTAAAACCTTGATGCTTTCGGCTGTATATTTGGCTTCTTTCATGGTTTTTATCTCATTCAAAAAGGACGGGTTATGAGGGCAGGATTCTCACCGGACCCGCGCTTATTTTCGAGACCTGAATTATATAAAAAAAAGGCCAAGAAGTAAAGCCTTTTCCGGACTGAAATCCACAATATTTTGTGGCCCCCGGAAGGATAAATCACAATATTTTGCGGTATCTCAAAAAAAACGGAAATATATCTTTTTCCAGAAAAATGAGGGGCTCCCGTCGGCCTCTCAACCTAGCGAAAATGGACCGATTTCAAGCGGCTTAGAGGATGGTCTTGAAGGGTTTTTTCTGTTAATATGGGGGGGCCATCGTCCGAGGAGGTTCGGCCGTGAGAAAATGTCCTATGCGCGTCCTCAAACGGGTCCGGAGTTACCCCCTTTTCGTCTTGTCGATGATCGCCCTCATCGCCTGGCCCGGTTGCGGGGCCAAAATGAAAATCCCCGGAGTCCTCTACGTTCTTTCCCAGTCGAACATTTACGCCGTCAGCCAGGACTCCGCCGAGACTCTCCTCACGGACGTCGTCGCGGCCGCTCTGTCGCCGGACAGAAAGTACCTTCTGTATTCCACGAATGACCAGACGATTCTCCGGGAACTATCGACTTCGACGGACAAACCGGTCCTCGGCGAGAGCGGCCAGACCTTGGGCTGGAACGCCGATGGGTCGAGGTTTTATGTCTTCACGGGGTGCGGGGCCAACCGCCTCTATGCCGGAAAAACGGACGGGAGCGTAACGAAAATCTTCCAGGGGTTGATCGGCCGGCCGCGGGTCGAGGACCAGGCGGACGGATCCGCTCCGGCTCAACCCGTCTGCGGAGAGGTATCCGGGATCATCTTCCTGACTGACGACACCCTCGTCTTTTCGGTCTTCGATGCGCCTCTGCCCCGCCAGCCCGATCTCGTGAACATGTGCGCGAACAAAGCCTATCTCGTCCGGCTCGAGACGGTCCCTCCGCAGATCGTGCCGCATGATTTCCCGAGAAAGGAACGGTGGAAATTCGTGGACGTCTCCGAGGACAAAGACCTGGTTCTCCTGTCCGTGGAAAAAAATCCCGAGAATGTGAACCTCTTTCAAAGTACGGCCGTCGTGGCTCCCCGCTTCGAGGAGTGGGACAAGATCTCTCTCGAGAACGAGATCCCCCAGAACATTACCCGCTGGGAGAACGGGAGCTGGGGTGTCACCGGAGAGCTGGCCCTGTTCTTCACGCCCAAAACGAGCCTGTTGTTCGGGGTCGCGCTCGAATCCACGGACAAGGGGCTGAAGGAATATGTGACCATGATCGACCCGGAATCGGGGCAGACGGAACGCGGCCCGGACGTTGAAGCCGGGCAGATCGTCAACCGGCCGCTCCTGGACGCGGGGGAACAATACGCGGCCGTCCTTTACAGCCAGGGAACGGAAGAACATATCACGGTCATGGACCTGACCAACAACCTGCAGTCCGTCGTTTGGAAGATCAAGGCCCCCAAGGGCTATTCTTTTGACCTCAAACGCGACCGGCTTCTGGCCTGGGTCGAATGATCATTTTGACGGAGAGGACGCCATGGCGGCCAACCTGACCCCCCAATACCTCGAGGCCGAAAGAAAGCTCAGGACGGCCAAGATACCGCAGGAGAGGCTGGAGATCATGCAGGAGATGATGGCCCTTATGCCCAAGCATAAGGCCACGGAAAAGCTCCAGGCCCAGCTCAAGGCCAAGATCTCCAAGCTCAAAGAGGAGATGGAGAAACAGCCGCTGGCCAAGCACAGCGTGAGCTTCATCATCCCCAAGCAGGGCGCCGGACAGGTCGTCGTCATCGGCCCCCCGAACGCCGGGAAATCCATGCTCATCAAAGCCCTCACGGGAGCCGAGCCGGAGGTCGGCGACTATCCGTTCACGACCCGCGCTCCCGCTCCCTACATGATGCGCTACGAAAATATCCGCGTCCAGCTGATCGATCTTCCGCCCATGACGCCGGACCTCATGGAAAGCTCGCAGGTGGAATTGGTCAAGGTCGCCGACGCCGCGCTCATCGTCGTCGATCTGGCCAACGCGGACGCCCCGTCGCTTCTCGAAACCCTCGTGGCTAAGCTCAGGGACAAGCGGGTCGAATTAGTGCGGGAGGATGATCAGCCGCCCGAAGGAAGCCCCGGTCCTCACCCGTTCCGGAAACGGACCCTCCTCATCGCCAACAAGGCCGATCTCGACGCCGGCGGAGCGAACCTGGAGTCTCTGAGATTCTTTTTCGACGGCCTCTTGACGATCGTCCCCGTCTCGGCCGTGACGGGCGAGGGATTGGACGACCTGAAAAAGCGGATCTTCGGTTTTCTCCACGTGATCCGGGTCTACAGCAAGGTCCCCGGGAAAAAACTCGACCACAACGAACCCTTCGTTCTGAAGCGGGGGACGACCGTCATCGACATGGCCCGGGCCGTCCATAAGGACTTCGCCGAAAAGCTGGCCTACGCCCGCCTCTGGCGGGGGACCGAATACACGGGCCAGATGATCACCCGCGATTTCGTCCTCGCCGACGAGGACGTCTGCGAATTGCACATTTGATAATCAGTCAGGCCGGATGAAGTCCCGTAGTACCGTCCTCGTCGGCGAGGGCGTCTGCGAGCTCCACCTCTAAATCAGGGACACGTACTTTGGGGACACATACTTTAGGGACACGTACCTGAGGGACACCTCATTCGGGGAAAGTATGTGTCCCCAAAGTACATGTCCCTACTTAAGCTATTTCTTTTCGGGACGAAAATTCAGCATCTCCTGTCCGGCCATGTCCATCACGGCCATGAAGAAGAGCTGGGCCATGTCCTCCATGATCTCCGGCGTCACGAGATCCGCGGTGTCCTTGGTGTTGTGATAGGTCGAATACGGCAGGGATTTTCCGCTCGCTCCGAAGGTCAAGGACGGCACGCCCTTCCAAAAGAACCGGGCCGAGTCCTGCCGCGGCCGACCGGGGTACGACGCGGCGCCGCCGGACACCTGGCGGTGGATGTACTTCTCATTGGTCTTTTCGATGAACGACCAGAAGGCGGGATAGGTCCGCGCGCCCGAGGCCGAGATCCTGTCGCCCATCCCCGGTCCTTCTATGTTGATGAAAACGAGCGTCTTGTCCAGCGGATAGACCGGGTGCTCACAGTAAAAGTCCGAGCCGGCGACGGCCTGCTCCTCGCTGCCGAAGAAGATGAAGAGGACCGTCCTCTTGGGTTTGATCGCGCACTTGCCCATGGCTTCAGCCACGCCCAGCCCGACGGCGACCGCGGTAGCGTTATCGTTGGCGCCCGGCATGAGCTCCCAACAGTGGCCGAGATGATCGAGATGCCCGCCGATGATGATGACCTCGTCTTTAAGCTTCGGGTCCGTCCCCGGAATGGCACCGAGAACGTTATAGCCGATTCCCTCGGGATGACGCTCGGCCACGTTCTTGATCGTCATGATCTTGCCCGTGGCGAAGGATTGGGGCTTGAGCTCTTTCCTGATCCTGGCCACCGTCTCGGCATAGGTCCTGCCCGTCCCGGCGAAAACGTCGCTGACCACGGCCGGGCCCACATGATGGTAGACGAATCCTTCGCGATAGGAGTTGTTCGGATTTCCGATCGGGCCGTAGTTGTAGATCATGGCTTTGGCCCCGTGGGCCACGGCATTCTCGAGTTTGTACTGATGAAAGGAATACGGCCGCCACTTCTTGAAAACATCGGACGTGTCGCTGGCTCCCATCGGCACTTCGGGGTCCATCAGGACGATCTTGCCTTTGACGTCCACGCCCGCGTAATCGTCGTAAGCGAGCTCTGGCGCCGTCACTCCGTAGCCGACGAAGACAACTTCGGCCGTGACCTCGCCGGAGGCCGTGGTTCCACCAGGGATGAATTCATCCTCATATTTATAAGGCTTTTTGATGACGCCGTCCTTGACCGGGATGTTCATCGTCAGCAGGCCGCCCTTGAAGACGAGCGTAAAGGGATTGGGGAAGGCCTGGAGATACGTCCCTTTGTCCCCCACCGGCTGAACGCCCCAGGTTTTGAGGAGCGAGATGACCCACTCGGCGCTGGCGTTGAACTCCGGCGTGCCGGTGAGGCGGCCGCCGAATTTCTCGGAAACGAGCTCTTTGACATAATCGTAAAGCGTGTCGCTCGAAATGAGATGCATGGCGGCGAGGAGCTTCTGTTCATCGGTCAGCGGCGCCGCGGCCTGGCCGCGCTGGCTTTGGGCCGAGGCCAGCGAAACGTTCAGGACAAAGACGAAGGCGAACAGTCCGATCCAGATCTTTTTATTTCTCATCCTCTCCTCCTAAACCGATTTTTGACAATCATTTTTTATTATAAGAGTGCGGGGAAAGCAAGAAGAAAGGGGAAGGATCGAGGGTGACGAGCTGATTTAGTCGTTGGGGAGCGAAGAAGCGAGCGAGCTTCTTCCCCGAGCCTTCCATTTGATTTGAAGGGGCGATTCTGCTATCGTCCCGTTTCGGAGCCGCGAGGCATCCGAGCATCGCTCAAGGAGGTCCTCATGTGGGATAAAATGGTTCTGGCCGCAGTGACGCTGACCATTCTGTTCGGAACGGCGCTCAATGCCGCCGCCCAAACGGCGGGCCCCATCGTCGTGATCAAGACGACGAAGGGCGACATTACCATCGAGCTCGATCCGCTCAAAGCGCCCGTCTCGGTGAAGAACTTCCTGTCCTACGTCGACGAGAAATTCTACGACGGGACGATCTTTCACCGCGTCATCAAGGGGTTCATGATCCAGGGCGGCGGGCTCACCCCGGACTTCATCGAGAAGAAGGCCAAGCCGCCGATCCGGAACGAAGCCGGAAACGGGCTTAATAACCTGCGCGGAACGATCGCCATGGCCCGCGGCAACGACCTGAACAGCGCGACCTGCCAGTTCTATATCAATCACGCGGACAATCTCTCGCTCGACGGAATGAAATACGCCGTTTTCGGCAAAGTGATCAAGGGACTGGAGGTCGCGGATGCCATCGCGGCCGTGCCCACCGGCACGATCAAGGGCTATGCGGACGCTCCCCGGCAGCCGATCACGATCGTCTCGGTCCGGCGCGCCGAGGCTTAATAGACACCAGCCTTGCCCCCCGACGACAAACCAAGGTCCAAGCTCGGCGACACGATCTTCGCCCTCTTTCATGTTTTTGCTCTGGCGACCCTCCTCGTCTTCGCTGTGATCGATCTCATCCAGGGCAACACGACGCGCTTTGGGGTGATCGCGGGAGGGCTCATTCTCTATTATATTCTCGTCCTCCACAAGCCCGTGCTCAAGGAGATCGAACGCCGCCGGAATCTGAAGTCCGAGCCGCCTTCGAAGAAATCCTGAGGAAAAGATGAAACCAAGATGGCAGCCGCCGCGTATACTTCATAGAGCGTCATGACCCTCCTCGGAAGACGAATCGCTATCCTGGCCGGAGCCGCCGTCCTCTTGATCGGTCTCGTCGCCCTGTTCGTGACCGAAAGAAAGGACACCGCTCCCGCCGGCCCGGCCCCCCCGCCGGCCGAGGCCGGCCCTCCCGCCCCGACGACCGAGGAGATCACCATTCAAAAAGGCCAAACGATCTCCGACATCCTGGCCGGCTATCGCTTTTCGACCGAGGAGATCCATCGCCTGATCCAGCAGGTCAAGCCGCTCTTCAAGCTGGACAAGATCGTGGCCGGCCGCCGACTGCGTCTCACCTTGGACGGGGGCGGCAACGTCCGGGCGATTGAATACCTGATCGACGAAAAATCGTATCTCGTCGTGGCCCGCGAAGGGTCCGATTTCAAGGCCGAGAAAAAGTCCTACGCGTTCGAGACGAAGCTCGCTTATATCTGGGGGATGATCGAGGACAATCCGATCAACGCCGTCTCCCGGCGGGGCGAGAACGACGCGCTGACCATCCGCATGACCGACCTCTTCGCCTGGGACATCGATTTCTACACGGAGCTCCGCCGCGGCGATGCGTTCCGGATGGTCTACGAGAAAAAATATCTGGAAGGAAAATTCTACCGCTACGGCGAGATCCTGGCCGCGGAATTCATCTGCCAAAACAAGGCGTATGAAGCCTTCCGCTTCGAATACCCCGGCACCAAGAAGGCCGATTATTTCGACCTGGAGGGGAAGTCCGTGCGTAAGGAGTTCCTGCGCTCTCCTCTCCCCTATGGAGCACCCATCACCTCACGGTTCAGCTACAACCGTCTCCATCCGATCCGCAAGATCTACACGGCCCATTACGGCATCGATTACGGAGCGCCCGTCGGCATGCCGGTCCATGCCACAGCCGACGGCGTCGTCGTCTCCGCCGGGTTGAACGGGGCCGCCGGCAACATGGTCCATCTCAAGCACAAGAACGGCTATGAGACGATGTACCTTCATCTCGCCAGGATCTTCGTCAAGGCTCGGGACCAGGTGGCGGGCGGAAAGATCATCGGGACCGTCGGCAACTCGGGAGAATCAACGGGACCGCACCTCGATTACCGGGTCAAACAGGGGGGAAGCTATGTCAATCCTCTCTCCTGGAAATTCTTGCCCGCCGAGCCGCTCCGGGCGGAGTTCAAAGAGGAGTTCAAAAAGCGAGTGGAGGTCGGCCGCCTCATGCTCGACGCTCCGCTCGTTCTGCGAAGGATTTTATCCCGCTGAACAAGAAACGGGGACATTAAGAAACAGGTACGTGTCCCCTTTTCAGAGTGTCCTCCGATCGATCAGTGTCGGATATGGCCGCTGCTGCCGGCCCCGGAAGACGAGCTGCCGCTCGAGGACGATCCGGACGAACTGCCCGTGCTCATGGTCCCGGCGGATCCGGAGGACGATCCTCCGCCGGACGCGCTCGAGGACCCCGGAGAGCTTCCGCTGTAAGCGGGATCAGAACCCCCGTTGGAGCGCACGACACGACGAATGATTCCGTTCGAGTCAAGGATGGGCCGGGCGCCGGCCATGGCCGACGAGATGCGCAGCTGCGGACTGTAGATCTCGTTCGTCCGGCTCGCATAGAGGATGTCCACGCCGAGCTTGCGGCCGATCCGCGTATCCGGATTCCAGTCATGGGTCCGTGCCGGAAGGGCCGGGACGGCGGTTCTCAAACCGGACGGCACCGGCCGGGACGGCCGGACGGCCGATCCGGCGCTCACCCGGCGGCTCGCGTCCGGTGAAACGGAATTCCGGATCTCGCCGACCGGCGCGTGGAGCTCATAATTTTTCACGGCCAAGAAAGATGAAGAGTGGGGGGACTGCGGCCGGAGATTCAAGATCGTCTTGAGCGGCGATCCCGACGGCAGGCTCTGGACCGCGTTCAGGAAAGGCTCGAGCCTTGAAGCCTTGGTCTGGATTTTCGACGCGCTCAGGTCCTGAGCGCCGACGAAAACGGAATGCCGGGTCAGGCTCCGCAACGAGACGAGCGCTCTCTGATCGCCGTGAATCAGCGCTTCGCGCAGGGTTTTGTAGATCTTGTCCATCTCTTTTGTGATCGGCAGAGGCGGATCTCCCGGGCTTTTCAGCTGATCGATCCGGACCTTGCCAAGGGCCGGCTTAAATGGGCCGCTACCCGTTGGAAGGTACGGATCGTATCCCCAGCGGCCCATAAAGGTCCAATCGTAGTAGGGGAAGTAAAAATCATACATGCCGTAGCCGAACATGGACATGTCGTTGTACCACATCCAATCCCAGAGCGACCACGGCCGCCATGAACAAAACGATCCGCCGAAGAAGGCCCAGTCTACCCAGGCCGGAGCAAAGGCCGAGCCGGGAAGCCACAGCCAGCCCCGTTTATCGTCCCACTGCCATACGCCCAAATGATACGGGACCCAGCCCCAGGGCTCTTCGGGGACCCAATACATTTGTCCGGCGTAAGTGGACCACCGGCCGTAGAAATACGGCTGCCACGTTCCCCAGGGATAGGTATCGTTATAAAACGGCCGCCAAACGTAGCCGTAGAAGTCGTCGTAGAGCCACTCTCCATAGTGGTTGCCGAACGTCTGGGCGAAATAAAAGACGGCCTTGGGCAGCTTCTGGACCGGTTTGGGAATGGCGGTCAGCCCTTTATGCAGTTCGAGAAAATTCTTGTTGATCTCCTTGTTCCAAAGATCAAAATCCGTGGCCGAGGTGAATTCGCCGAAGGCGAACGTCTGGTCCGCCAGGACGGTGAGCTGCTCGTTCTTGTAAACGGCCTTGTCCGCGGGCTTGGCCGGGTCGGGTCCGAACAGGACGGTCGCTTTTCCGAATTCGACCTGGACGTCCGTGCTTCCGTCGTCCTTAGCCGCGATCGCCGCCACGGAATTATGACGGAACTTCACCGCGACGTTGGGCGTGAGGACCTGGAACATCTCGCTCGAAGCGTACTCCTTGTACATGGCGTAGATCCGGCCCCTGCGCAGGACCAGGTTGGAAACTTTGTTCCTGGAGCTGAGGCTCTGGGCCAGAATGGTCTCGATCTTCAGTTCCGTGTTCACGTCGAGCCGGACGATCGTGGCGTTGTCGAACTGGATCTCGCAGCGGCGCTCGTCCGACGTCCGGATCGTATCGCCTGGACCCAGGGGGAAGTTCAGGACGGCGATCTCGGGTCCGGCCGCCCCTTCCCGGAAGACCAGGGGGTCTTTCCCGTCGTTTTTAATGTCGACGAGGCTGATATGCCCGTAATAGAATTCCGCGGGACCGTTGACGACCCTGTAATTGTCGCTGGAGAGGAGGAAAGGGCAGATCCAAAGAACGCTCAAGACGATGATCTTAAAACCTTTCTTTTTCATCGCTCTGCTCCTTTTCTTTGAATACCGTTATAAACTTAAGCAAATTTTATGCCAAACCTCATCAGGCGGGAGAGGCCCGAGGAACAGGCTTCGTCTGTCCCCATGAAAGGACATCTGTAGGCCTTTTTCCCCTGGAAAATGGCCCCGACGCGGCTTTTCTGATAGAATAACGGCGGCCATGGACAAAAAGAAAAATTTTCGGACCTACCGGAATCCTGTCCCGACCGTGGACGTCATCATCGAGATCAAGAACGCGAAGGGAAAGGACGGGATCGTCCTCATCCGAAGAAAGAACCCTCCGTACGGCTGGGCCCTTCCCGGCGGGTTCGTCGATTATGGAGAATCTCTCGAAAAAACAGCGGTCCGCGAAGCCGAAGAGGAGACATCGCTCAGGATCGAGATTCGATATCAGCTCCACACGTATTCCGATCCGAATCGAGACTCCCGTCAACATACGATCTCAACGGTTTTCGTGGCCAGAGCGGCCGGCGCGCCGAAGGCCCGGGATGACGCCCGGGATATCGGGATCTTCAGCCGCGAGGAGATCGATTTTCCCCTGGCCTTCGATCACGAAAAAATCCTCGCCGATTATTACGTGCAGCAGGAACCCGTGAAAGGAACCGCGGCCGGCGTCCGGAGAAAACGGAGGATTTGACATGACCGACCATGAAACGAAGACCAAAAAACCGGAGCAGAACCTGGACCTCAAAGAGCTCGTCCGAGTCTGGGGACCGGTCGAATCCGAGATCATCAAGAACCTGCTGGAAAGCGAAGGCATATCCTGTTTTTTCAAAGGCCTGATGTTGCAGACGATCTATCCGTTCTCCGCGGACGGCCTGGGAGAGATAAAGATTCTTGTCCCGGAGAAGGACCTGGAAACGGCCAAAGAACTCCTTAAAAATCTCGAACAAAAACCCCCATTCGGGGACGAATCTCCGAACGGCCAGACCTGAAGACCGGTCATGGCCTTCTAACTTATTTAATTACAAAGACTTTCTAGGCGTCCTCGAACCCAAAAATATTTCATTTTTTTAGCGATTTTCGCTTGACTTCCCCTCTGATTTTCTCTATATTTAAACCAAAATGGGATAGAAAGGGACGAAATGGGAAATTTATTGATAGGAAGCTACAAGGCCAAGCTCGACAAAGGCGGCCGGATTAAAATCCCCGAGAAGTTCCGGACGGCTATTGAAGAGCAATTCGGGAAAGGGCTTTTCGTCACCTCATTGGAGGACGATTTCGTCCAGATCTTTCCCCTCCCCACATGGGAAAGAATGATGAAACCGCCCGCCGAAGGCGCCCGTTATCCGGATCCGGATATCCAGGAGTTCAACAGGAAAGCCAACCTGCTCGGCAATCAGAGCGAGATCGATTCCAAAGGCCGGGTCCTCATCAGCCCGTCCATCCGTGAACAAGCCGGTCTGCAGACGGATGTTCAGGTTATCGGTGTCAACGATTACCTCGAGGTCTGGGACCGCGGCCGCCTGGACGAAAAGATGGCCAGAAAGCCCCTGGCCTACGAGGACTTCAAAAAGATCACGAAGCTCATGTCGGACAGGAAGCCGGAATGAGCCGTCGAGAACACATCCCTGTCCTCCTCGAAGAAACCCTCGACTTGTTGGACATCCGGAGAGAAGGCACATATATCGACGGGACGCTGGGAATGGCGGGTCACGCCAGCGAGATCCTGAAACGGAATCCCAAAGCCAGGCTCATCGGCCTCGACCTCGATGAGAGCTCGATCCTGAAAGCCAGGGATTATCTCAGCCCCTACGCCAACCGCGTCGACCTCTATCATGCCGATTTTCGCTATATCCCCGAACTCGATGTCGATTTCACGTCCGTCCGCGGAATCCTCCTTGATCTGGGCATGTCCTCCTTCCAGCTCGACGCCCCCGATCGCGGTTTCAGCCACACGCTGGACGGCCCCCTGGACATGAGGATGGACGCCCGGAACAAAATGACGGCCGCGAAGCTCCTGAACAAAACCACCGAGGCCAAGCTGGCCCAGATTTTTCGCGAATACGGCGAACTCAAACAGGCCAACAAGCTTGCCCGTCGGATCGCCACCATCCGGCGGACCCAGAAGATCGAGAGCACGACCCAGTTGAGACGAATCGTCGAGGACGTCTGCCGCTGGATCCCCCAGAAAGGCAAGATCCATCCGGCGGCCAAAGTCTTTCAGGCGCTCCGGATCGAAGTCAACCAGGAGCTCCAGGGCCTTGGGGAATTTCTCGAGCAGCTTGTCCGCCTCGTCCGGCCCGGCGCGCGGATCGCGGTGATCTCCTTTCACTCCTTGGAAGACCGCATCGTCAAACACACCCTGGTCGGCCTGGCCCGCTTGGATGACGGACCCGGCCTGATCGAAATCCTGACGAAAAAACCGGTCACGGCGTCGGAAGAAGAGATAGCCCGCAATTCCCGAGCGCGCTCGGCCAAATTGCGGGCCGCGGAAAAGAGACCCTATGGTTCGTAGGAAGCTCAATCGAAAAGAGATCGCGCTCTGGGTGTTGGCCAGTCTCATGACCATCGTGACCCTGACGTTCTACCTCTGGCACATCACCGAGAACGTTCGGCTCGGCTACGATATCGGCCGCGGAGAGGTTCGAAAGCAAGAACTGCGGGACGAAATAAAAAGATTGGAGACCCACAAGGCCGCGTTCAGTTCGTTGGAGCGCGTCGAAAGGATCGCCCGGGAAGAATTGGGAATGACCGAAACCCGAGAGGACCAAATCATCTACAAGGACCGATGACCGTCGAGTGAGACCGTGAACATCGCCACCGTCCAGTACCAGAAAAAGATCCGACAGCGGACCAAGATCCTCGCCCTGGGACTGGCCGTCTGGACCTTGGGCATCCTCGTCCGGCTCGTCCATCTCCAGGTCATCAGCCACGCCCAGTTGAGCCGCCAAGTCCTCCGCCAGAATCAAGCCCGGATCGATATCATTCCGGAACGGGGCGCGATCTACGATCGGAACAAGGTCATCCTGGCCCAAAGCATTCCTTCCCAGACCATCTATTACTCGCCGGCCATGGCCGGCGAGCGGTTTGATGAACAGATGGCCCCGATCCTCCAACTCCAGCCGGTCCTCGGGCTCGGCTCCCGCGACATCGAACGGATCCAGACCGCGATCCAAAACGGGGTCGCTCACATCCCCGTCAAGAGAAAGCTCGACCAGGAAGTGGCGGACCGGATCAAAAACCTGAGATTGAACGGGATCTCCGCGCGGGAAGAAGCCATGCGCTTTTATCCGAAAGGCTCGCTGGCGGCCCACATCCTCGGCAGCGTCGACGCCGATAACAAGGGCTGCGGCGGGGCGGAATACAAATTCAACTCCGTGCTCAGCGGGAAGAAAGGCAAAAAGCTCATCCTTCTCGACGTCATGCGGAGGGAATATCACGACGAGATCCTCGAAGCGTCCATAAGAGGGACGGATATCGTCCTGACCCTCGATGAGAACATCCAATATATCGCCGAGACGGAGCTGTCCCGAGCCGTCCGGGACCACGGCGCGAGCTGGGGAACGGCGATCATCACCAATCCCCAGTCGGGCGACGTCCTGGCGCTGGCGAACTGTCCGACGTTCGATCCGAACGCCTATCCCCCGAAATCGGCCGAAGACGAGTTCAATCGCGCCATACGTCACCTCTACGACCCCGGCTCGACCTTCAAGATCGTGACCGCCGCGGCCGCTCTCGAGAACCGGCTCGTGTCCATGAACGAGACGTTCGATTGCAGCAAAGGCTTCATCGAGAGCGCCGGCGCTCCGATCCGCGATCACAAGAATTTCGGCTTGCTCAAATTCCCGGAGGTGTTCATCCATTCCTCCAACGTCGGCACGATCCAGATCGGGCGGCGGGTCGGAAGGGACGACCTTTACAAAACCATCAAAGCGTTCCGATTCGGAGAAAAGACAGGCATCGAGCTTCCCGCCGAGGCCGCCGGTCTGGTCCGGCCCCTCGACAAGTGGACAAAGCGATCGATCGACTCCGTCTCCATCGGATACGAGACTCTGGTGACGCCGCTCCAGGTCCTCCAAGCCATCAACATCCTGGCCAACGGCGGAATCCGGATCCCCCTGCATATCACGAAAAGCAACCTGGGCTTGCCGGGACGGGAGTTGCCGACCGCTCCCCTCGAGCAGGTCCTCTCGCCGCGAACGGCCGGGGAGATCGTCTCGATCCTGGAAAAGGTCGTCCTCGAGGGGACCGGTCGGGAAGCTTTGGTCAAAGGTTATTCCGCGGCCGGAAAGACGGGGACCACCCAGATTTATGACCCGGCCCAGAAACGCTTTTCAAGCACACGGCACATCGCTTCCTTCGTCGGTTTCACGCCCGTCGAAAACCCTCAAATCTCGATCATCGTCGTCCTGAACGAACCGAAGACGGATGAGTACTACGGCGGCCAGGTCGCGGCGCCCGTGTTCCGCGAGATCGCCAGGCGCGCGCTACGCTATCTCGAGTTCCATCCGCGGACGGAACCCGTCCGGACCATTTCGCAATCCATCCACGAATCTCAAAGCTCATACAATAATTCTTGGGAAAATGCTCCTTGGATGGATGGCAGGGAGCGAAGCGACCGTTGGAAGGAAACCCCCTCCCAGGGTTTCCTTCCAAGAGTGACCGGCCGGACCATCATCGCCGCCAATACCGGCGGAGAGGACGAGACATGAAACTCCAGGATGTCCTGAAGGGCGTCCCTGTCCTCGTCCTTCAGGGCGACGCGGCGGTCGAGATCGAGGGGATCGCCTATTCCTCGAAGGCCGTCAAACCGAAGTTCCTCTTCGCCGCCCTCAGAGGAGGGCAAAGGGACGGATTCGACTTCGTCGCCCAAGCCCTGGCCGGAGGAGCGGCGGCGGTCCTGAGCGACAGGCCGCGGCCGGACGCGATCAAGGCTCCCTGGGTCCAGGTCTTCGATCCCCGAGAAGCTCTAGCCCTGTGCTCGGCGAATTTTCAGGAACACCCCTCACAGAGGATGAAGGTCATCGGCATCACCGGAACCAAAGGTAAAACGACGATCACGTTCATTTTGGAATCCATCCTTAAGACCGCCGGTTTCCAGCCGGGCGTCATCGGAACGATCAGCTACCGCGGGCCGGATTTCGAGCTCGAGGCCCAGCGGACGACACCGGAAGCCCCCGACCTCCAAGCCATGCTCAAAGACATGCTCGACAAAGGCGTGACGCATTGCGTCATGGAGGTTTCCTCGCATTCGCTCAGTCTCAAGCGCGTCTGGGGCATCAGCTTCGACGTGGCCGTGTTCACGAATCTCAGCGGCGAGCACCTGGATTACCATCAAACGATGGAGGATTACTTCGCCGCGAAGAAGAAGCTCTTCTTCCTGAATTCCAAAAAACGAACGGCCGTCGTCAACGAGGACGATCCGTGGGGAAAACGGCTCATCGCTGAGCTGCCCATGAACACGATCACCTTCGGCTTCGAACCGGCGGCGCTCGTCCGGGGCGAACGGATCAAGCTGAACGGCGCGGGCCTCGAGGCCTTGGTCAAATACCCCGGCGGGCAGACCGTCGTCGCCTCCTCCCTCTCGGGCAAGCACAATCTCTACAACGTGTTGGCGGCCTTCGGCGTCGCGCTCGCTTTGAACATCCCTCCCCAGGTCATCAAGGAAGGGATCGCCGCTCTGAAACAGGTCCCCGGCCGGTTCGAAAAGATTGAGAACGATCTCGGACTCCATATCTACGTCGATTACGCCCATACGGACAGCGCCATGCGCAGCCTTCTCGAGACCGCGCGCGAGCTCAAGCCCAGCCGGATCATCCTCGTCTTCGGGGCCGGAGGGGACCGCGACAAAGCCAAGCGGGAGCGGATGGGCGAGGTCGCCGGGCTGTTCGCCGACTGGACGTTCCTGACCTCCGACAATCCTCGTTCCGAAGACCCCCTGGCCATCCTCGGCGAGATCGAAAAAGGGGTTTTAAAGACGGGCTCCAAGAAATACAGCGTCGTCCCCGACCGATACGAGGCGATCGAAAAGGCGCTCGCCTTCGCCAAAAAAGGCGATCATGTCCTCGTCGCCGGCAAAGGCCACGAAAACTATCAGGTCTTGAAGGATCGGGTCATTCCGTTCAAGGACGGCGATGTGATTCGAGAGATTCTCAAGAAGATGGGATCGAACTGATCATGGCAGAACTGCGACTGGACCGGATCGCGGAAACGACCGGCGGAACGATTCTCCAGGGGCCTCCGGAGCGCGTCTTCCGCGCCTTCAACATCGACTCGCGCCAGACGACGCCCGGCGAGCTCTTCTTCGCCATCGTCGCCCGCCGGGACGGCCATGACTTCGTTGCCGCCGCGGCCGAACGGGGCGCGGCCGGGGCCGTGGTCTCGCGGTCCGTGCCGTCGGTCCCCGGGGACTTCGCCCTCCTCCAGGTGCCGGACACCGTCCGAGCCTTGCAGATCCTGGCCAAGAAAGTCCTCGAGGAACGAAGCTTGAAGGTGGTCGGCATCACCGGCAGCGTGGGCAAAACGACGACCAAGGAATTCACGGCGGCGATCCTGTCGCGGAAATTCCGCGTGCTCAAGTCCGAGGGAAATTTCAACAATCACCTCGGTCTGGCCTTGACCTTGCTCCGCCTCGAGACCCGGCATGACGCGGCCGTCCTCGAGATGGGCATGAGCGCGCCCGGGGAGATCCGGACGCTGACCGAGATCGCCCCGCCCGAGGTGGCGGTGATCACCAACATCAGTCCCGTCCATCTGGAGTTCCTCAAGACGATGGAGACCATCGCCGCGGCAAAAAAGGAGATCCTGGAAGGCATGAAGACGGACGGGATCGCCGTCCTCAACGGCGATGATCCCTTCGTCGAAAAGATCGCCCAGGCGTGGAACGGGCGGAAGATCTTTTTCGGCCTCTCCCGCGGCTGCGATATCCGGGTCGAGAACCTTCAGAGACTGGGCTACGACGGGTTCAAGTTCGATCTCGTCCTTGACAGCGACCGGCGGCGGATCAGGTTCCCCTTCCTCTCGGAAACCTACATTTATGATCTGCTGGCGGCCGTCGGCGTCGGCCGCGCCTTGTCCCTTTCGCTCGACGAGATCGAACACGGGATCCAGGACCTCAAGCCCTACGCGAAAAGAGGCCTTCTCCTCCGCCTGGCAAAGAAGATCGTCGTCATCGACGATTCTTACAACTCGAATCCCCGGGCCCTCGAAGCCGCCCTCCGGAACTACGCGGTGCTTCCCGCCCGGAGGCGCGTCGCCGTGCTCGGCGACATGCTCGAACTGGGCGAGGCCGCGGCCAAGTTCCACGAAGACGCCGGCCAACAGGCGGAACGGTTCGGCTGGGACCTCCTCGTCACGGTCGGGCCCTTGAGCCGGCACATGGCCGGGGGAGCGCGCCGGGCCGGCATGGGAATGGACAGGATCCTCTCCTTCGCCACGGGCGAAGACGCCGCGGCTCAGGTTCCCGCTCTGCTCCGGGAAGGCGACCTGGTCCTGGTCAAAGGGTCCCGAGCGATCCGGACCGAAACGATCATCGAAGCCTTGAAAGAGATTTTTAAGGAGACCTGACGTGCTCTACTGGCTGTTTGTACCCTTGAGAAACGAATGGTTCTTCTTCAACATCTTCCGGTACATTACCGTCCGGACCGCGCTGGCCGGCATCACGGCCCTCTTTCTGTCCCTTCTGCTTGGACCGATGCTTATCAAGCTGTTGATAAAGAATCAGATCGGCCAGGAGATCCGGACCGAAGGACCGCAGTCCCACCTGGCCAAGAAAGGCACGCCGTCCATGGGCGGCCTTCTGATCATCGGCGCGACGCTCATCCCCACCTTGATCTGGGGGAACTTGGGCAACAGCTATGTCTGGCTGGGGATGGGAACGATGTTCTTCTTCGGCCTGATCGGATTCCTGGACGATTATCTGAAGGTCAAGAAGAAAAGGTCCTTGGGCCTCATCGCCAGGAACAAGCTCATCTTCCAATTCATCCTGGCGGCCGTCTTCGCCTTGATCATCATGGCCCTCGGATTTTCGGGCGAGTTCAAGCTCCAGCTTTCCCTTCCCTTCATCAAGAACTGGGTCCCCTATCTCGGCTGGCTTTATGTCCCCTGGATCATTCTGATCCTGGTCGGTTCTTCGAACGCGGTCAACCTGGCCGACGGGCTCGACGGCCTGGCCATCGGCCTGACCTTGATCAGCGCCACGGCCCTGACGGCGCTGACCTATATCGCCGGCCATAAGATCTTTTCGGGCTACCTCGGGATCGCCCAGGTCCCGCAGGCCGCGGAGCTGACCGTGTTCGCCGGGGCCCTGACCGGCGCCTGCCTGGGGTTCCTCTGGTTCAATTCGCATCCCGCCGAGATCTTCATGGGCGACGTCGGAGCGCTCTCCATCGGAGCGACGCTGGCGGCCATCGCCATCCTCATCAAGCAGGAACTGCTGCTCTTCACCGTCGCCGGTGTTTTCATCCTGGAGGCCTTCTCGGTCGTCCTCCAGGTCGGCTACTTCAAGCTCAGCGGCGGCAAACGGATCTTCAAGATGGCCCCGCTCCATCACCATTTCGAGCTCCTCGGCTGGCCCGAGGAGAAGGTCGTGATCCGGTTCTGGATCCTGGGCATCATCTTCGCTCTCTTCAGCCTGGCTACGGTGAAATTGAGATAAGCATGGACCTGCGAGATAAAAAAATTCTGGTCGTCGGCCTGGGAAAAACGGGCGAAGCCACGGCGGATTTCCTTCTCTGCCGGGGCGCCCGGGTGACGATCAGCGAGAAAAAGACCGAGGCCGAACTCGGCCCTCAATTCGCCGCATGGACGGAGCGCGGCGCCTCGGTCGAGACCGGCGGACACAGGCCGGCCTCCTTCCTCGAGGCCGACCTCATCATCCCCAGCCCCGGCGTGCCGCCGCTTCCGGAGTTCCGGGCCGCTCAAGATCGGGGCATCCCCGTCCTGTCCGAGATCGAGCTCGCTTTCCGCTTCCTCAAAGGATCGATCATCGGCATCACCGGCACGAACGGCAAATCGACGACCACGACGCTCCTCCATAAGATCCTTAAAGAGGCGGGGCGCAAAGCATATCTCGCCGGCAACATCGGCACGCCGCTGCTGTCCTTCGTCGACAAAAGCCGGGACGAGCACCTCTACGTCACCGAGATCTCGAGCTTTCAGCTTGAATATATCGACGCCTTCCGGGTGTCCCTGGCCGTTTTTCTGAACATCTCCCAGAACCATTTGGACTGGCACGAGACATTCGACGGCTATTTCGCCTCCAAAAAGAAGCTCGTGACCGCCCAGCGGGAAACGGACCGGGCCGTCCTGAACCGCGATGATGCCCTGGTCTGGCGGTTGAAGGACGAGGCGAGATCGGACGTATTCGGATTCAGCCGCAAGCGGCCTCTTCGGCGCGGGTGTTTCCTTCGCGACGGTTGGATCGTCGTCCGGGACGAGGACGAAAGGAAGATCCTGCCGATCAGGGACATCCGCCTGCCCGGGCTCCACAACCAGGAGAACGTCATGGCCGCGGTTCTGGCCGCCCGCCTCTCCGGTGTCGAATCGGAGCGGATCCGGGATTCCATCCGGACGTTCGAAGGCCTCGAGCACCGACTGGAGCGCGTCCAGAGCGTGCGCGGCGTGCGATTCGTCAACGACTCGAAGGCCACGACCGTGGACGCGACGCTCAAAGCGCTCCAGAGCTTCGAAGCGCCGGTCGTGCTCATCCTCGGCGGCAAGGACAAGGGTGCGGATTTCACCAAGCTCCGTCGCCTCGTCAGAGCCAGGGCGAAAAAGGTCGTTCTGGTCGGAGCGGCGACGGAGAAGATCCGGAAAGCCCTGGACGGTGTTGTCCCCATGGAGGAGGCGAAGTCGTTCTCCGAGGTCGTTCCGCGGGCTTTCGCGGCAGCGTCGCGCGGCGACGTCGTCCTCCTCGCTCCGGCCTGCACGAGCTGGGACATGTTCAAGAACTTCGAAGAGCGCGGACGGGTCTTCAAACGGAACGTCCGGGCGCTGTCAAAAAGGATCGAAAGGAAGCGAAGCTAAGCCATGGAAGTCTTCCGGCCCTACGGTTGCGACAAGGGGTTGTTCTTCACCACCCTCCTCCTGATCACGTTGGGTCTGGTCATGGTCTTCAGCGCCTCCGGCGTCGCCGCGACGGAGAAGTTTCATCAGCCGTTCTATTATCTCCTTCACCAGCTCATCGGGGCGGCCGCGGGCATGGGCTTGATCGTCGTCCTGCTCTCGATGAGAAAACCCGTCTATCAACAGTCCGGCTTCGTCTTCGGACTGCTGACCCTCTCGGCCGGCCTGCTCCTCCTGTGTTTCCTGATGCCGACGGTCGCCAACACCAATCGCTGGGTCGTCCTGTCGGGGTTCCGCTTCCAGCCGTCGGAACTGGCCAAGATCAGCCTCGTCCTGTTCCTGGCCTGGTACATCGACCGCCGCAAGGAGCGGATCCAGGAATGGTCCTCCCTCCTCATCCCCCTCGGCATCATCCTCTTTTTCGTCCTGCTCATCCTCAAAGAGCCCGATTTCGGGACGGCCCTCCTGATCTTCGCCGTCTGCGCCGTCCTTCTTTTCCTCGGCGGCGTGCGGCCGAAATATTTCGCCTATCTGGGCTTGGCCTCCGTTCCCTTCTTCGCCTATTTCGTCTTCGCCTCTCCCTACCGGTTGGAACGGCTTCTCGGCTTCCTCTCGCCGGGCAAGAACCTCCATTCCATCAATTTCCAGGTCCTGCAGTCCAAGCTCGCCCTCGGCGCGGGCGGCTTGCTCGGCGTCAGTCTCGGCGAAGGCACGCAGAAGATGTTCTTTCTGCCCTGCCCCCACACGGATTTCATCTTCGCCGTCATCGGCGAGGAACTGGGCCTGCTCGGGACCGTAGCTACGGTCCTTCTGTTCGCTCTGTTCGTCTGGCGCGGCATCGTCATCGCGATGAAGGCGCCGAACCATTTCAGCCAGCTCGCGGCCGCGGGTCTGACGATCCTGATCGCCGCCCAGGCCCTGCTCAATATCACCGTCGTCCTTGGGCTCGGCCCGGCCAAGGGCGTCCCCCTGCCCCTTCTCAGCTTCGGCCGGTCGTCGCTCATGACGACCCTTTTCGCCGTCGGGATCCTTCTCCATATCTCGCAGCGCAAGGAGATCAACCGAGGGAACGCATGAGGGAAAAGCGGGTGATCATCAGCGGCGGAGGAACGGGAGGTCACCTCTTCCCCGCCCTCGTCCTCGGCCAAAAGCTCAGTCAAAAGGACCCCAAGATCGAGTTGACCTTCGTCGGGAGCGGGCGCGAGACCGAACGGACGATCGTGGCCCGCCACGAGGTCCGCTTCGTCCCCATGCGCATCGAAGGCCTGAAAGGCCGGGGCTGGCGGCGCCTCAAAGCGCTCGCCCTTCTGCCGGGAGCCTTCCTCAAATCGCTGGGACTTCTGATGCGGATCAAGCCGGCTCTTGTCGTGGGCGTCGGAGGCTACAGTTCCGGTCCGATCGTCCTGCTGGCCTCTTGGCTGAGGATCCCCACCCTGATCCTCGAGCAGAACGTCCGCCCCGGATTCACCAACCGGCTTCTCCTGCGCTGGGTCAAGAAAGCCGTGGCCGCGTTCGAAGCCTCCCTGCCTTATTTCAAAGGCAAGGGAGTGTGCCTCGGCAATCCGGTTCGCGAAGAGTTCTACGCCGTCCCGCAAAAAAAAAGGGATGGTCGGCTGGCGCTACTCGTTTTCGGCGGCAGCCAAGGCTCGCATTTCCTCAATCGGTCGGTCGTCGAAACCCTGCCCCTCCTCGGCCCGGTCAAAGACCGGCTCGCGATCCATCACCAGACCGGGGAACGCGACCTGGATTGGGTCAGGACGAGCTACGCCGACCAAGGCTTCGCGGCGGCCGTCGTGGCTCCGTTCTTCATCGACATGCCGGACCTGTTCGCCAAGACCGACCTCGTCATCGGCCGCGCCGGCGCGACGACTTGCGCCGAGCTCATCGCCGCGCGCAAGGCTTCGATCCTGATCCCCTTCGCCCAAGCGGCCGACGATCACCAGGCGGGGAACGCCGCGTTGCTGAAGAACGCGGGGGGGGCCGACGTCCTCCTCGAGAGCGAATGGACGCCGTCCCGTCTGGCCGAGAAGATCCTGGATCTGCTCGAGCACCAGGACCGGATTTCGCTCATGGAAAAGAACCTCGATTCCTTGAAAAAGGACGCCGCCGTCGAAGCGATCGCCGAGCTATGCTTTGAACTCATGGAGACGCGCCGCTAGGAGGCCCCGATGGTCAAGAGAACGTACCGGAAACTGAAACACATCCACATGATCGGCATCGGCGGGACCGGCATGAACGGGATCGCCGAAGTGCTCCTCAACCTCGGTTACAAGGTCACCGGCTCGGACGTCCAGGCCAACGAGGCCACGCGTCGCCTGGCCGGCCTCAAGGCCGGCATCTGCATCGGCCACAAAGCGGAGAACATCAAAGGCGCCGACGTTGTCGTCATCTCCTCGGCCATCAAAGAGGACAACGTCGAAGTGCGGGAAGCCCGCCAGAGGAAGATTCCCGTCATCCCCCGCGCCGAGATGCTGGCCGAGCTCATGCGCATGAAGTACGGCATCGCCGTGGCCGGCTCGCACGGCAAGACGACCACGACGTCCATGATCGCCACCATCCTGGACAGGGCCGGCTTCGATCCGACGATCATCGTCGGCGGCCGGCTGAACACCATCGGGGCCAATGCCAAGTTGGGTGAAGGCGACTTCTTCGTCGCCGAGGCCGACGAGAGCGATCGCTCCTTTCTGTACCTGTCCCCCTTTATCGCCGTCCTGACCAACATCGACGCGGAACATCTGGACCAGTATCACAACGTCGAAGAGCTCCAGAAGACCTTCGTCCATTTCGCCAACAAGGTTCCTTTCTACTGCCCGATCATCCTCTGCCTCGACGATCCCAACCTCCAGAACATCATCCCCCGGCTCGAGCGCCGGATCATCACCTACGGCTTTTCGACCCAGTCCGATATCTTCGCCCGGGAGATGCAGTTCAATAAATTTTCGAGCACATCCCTACTCCACACCAAGGGCCGCGAGCTCGGCCGTCTGCGGCTGAACGTCCCCGGCAAGCACAGCATCCTCAACGCCATGGCCTCGACGGCCGTCGCCCTGGACCTGGACGTCCCGCCCTCGCTCATCTTCGAGGCGCTCGAAAGCTACGCCGGGACCGGCCGCCGCTTCGAGTTCAAGAAAGCGGTCAACGACGTGATGATCATCGAGGACTACGCCCATCACCCGACCGAGATCAAGGCGACGCTCGACGCCGCGAAACGGGGCTGGCCGCGACGGGTCGTCGCCGCGTTCCAGCCGCACCGCTACACCCGCCTGTCCCACCTGATGAGCGAATTCGCCACCTCTTTCAACCAGGCGGACGTCGTCGTCATCACCGAGATCTATCCCGCCGGCGAAGAGCCGATCCCCAACGTCTCCGGAGCGGCGCTCTACGAGCGGATCAAGCAGGTCGGCCACAAGAACGTCCATTTCGAGGCGGACCTGACGAAACTGCCCGCTCTTCTCAAAAAGCTGGTCGTCCGCGGCGACATGGTCCTCTTCCTCGGCGCCGGCAACATCTACAAGGCCATCCCCGACTTCATCAAAAGACTGGAGGCGAAGCGATGAGCAGGCCAGAGACGCTCTTCGTCCATACCCTGCAGTTCCAGCGCTCCGAGGGCAAGGCCCGGCCGAAGAAGGACACACGGAGGACCCAGCCCAAAGCCCGCCAGACGCTGCTGGCCGTCGGCCTGGCGGCGATCCTGTTCATCGCCTTCTACGAAATCTATATTTTCGTCATCTCCTGGAAGAACCTGGAGGTGAAAGACGTCCAGATCGCCTGTCCGGACGGGACGGTTAAAACAAGCCTGGCCGGGATGATCCGCGAGCTCCGCTGGGGCAACGTCCTGCTGTTGGACCTCCGGCGGGTCAAGGCCCGGATCGAATCCGATCCCTGGGTCAAGGAAGCCCGCCTGCGGAAGGTTTTCCCCTCGTCGGTCAAGATCGAGATCACGCCCCGGATTCCGGCTGCGCTGATCCGGACGGACGCGGATACCCTCATCGCCGAGGACGGCGTCGAACTGTCCAAGGCGGGCCGTGAGGAGTACCCGGGCCTTCCCCTCTTCGTCGACCAGGGCTTGTTCCGAAACGACCGCCGGGAGAAGATCGCCCTGGCCTGGGACTGTCTGCGCAGCCTGTCCGCCGAAGACCGGGCCGATGTCGAAAGTCTCGACCTGAGCGAGCCCCTCAACGTGGTTCTGACCTTCCGTTCCTGCCCGACGCGGCTCCTCCTCGGCGACGACCTGTTCGCCCAGAAGATCACTTTTTTTCGCGAGAACAAGGACGAGATGGCGAACGCCTTCGGTCCGCCGGACTACGCCAACCTCCGGATCCAAGGCCGGATCTATTTCAAGCCCGCCGGCCCGAAAGTCAAGGGACGAGCCTTAGGCTCGCCACTCGCCCGTGGATATAAGCCACGGGCGAGTACGGCGGAAGTGGACCCCCGGGCAATGCCCGGGGCCCCGGCCGCCGCGGAGAACGCGGCCATCCCTGAACCGAATAAGGAGAGACGCTAATGGCCAAGAACGGATACGTCGTCGGCATCGACATCGGCACGAAAAAGGTGACCGCCGTCATCGGCGAGATCACCGAAGAGCGCAAGCTCGAGGTCATCGGGATCGGCACGGCCGACTCCAAGGGACTTCGGAAGGGCGTCGTGGTCAACCTCGATATCACCTCGGCGGCCATAAAAAAAGCCCAGGAGGAGGCCGAACTCATGGCCGGCGTGGCCATCCACTCGGCCTTCATCGGCATCTCGGGCGCGCACATCAAGAGCTTCAACAGCCGCGGCGTCATTGCCGTCTCGGGCAAGAACCGGGAGATCTCGCGTGATGACATCCGCCGGGTCCTCGAGCAGTCCAAGGCCGTTTCGATCCCGCCCGACCGGGAGATCATCCACGTCATCCCCCAGGAATTCGTAGTGGACGAGCAGGACGGGATCCGCGACCCGCTGGGCATGAACGGCATCAAGCTCGAGGTCAACGTCCACATCGTCACGGGCGCCATCACCCTCGTTCAGAACCTGCGGACCTGCGTCGAGCGGGCCGGGATCAACATCGAGCAGATCGTCCTCAACCAGATCGCGACAAGCGCCGCGGTCCTGACCCACGACGAAAAGGAGCTCGGCGTGGGGCTCATCGACATCGGCGCCGGGACGACCGAGGTCGCCATCTTCGAGCGCGGCAGCCTGTGGTACACGGCGATCATCCCCCTCGGCGGCGACAACTTCACCAACGACATCGCCGTCGGGCTGCGGACGCCCATCCCCGACGCGGAGAAGATCAAAAAAAAGTTCGGCTGCGTCATCTCGCCCGTGACCGACGAGCAGGAGACGGTCGAGGTGCCCTCCGTCGGCACAGGGCGGAAGCCGCGCGTGCTCTCGCGTCAGCTCCTGGCCGACATCATCGAGCCGCGCGCCGAAGAGATCTTCCGCCTGGTGGACAGCGACATCAAGCGGATGGGATTCGAGAAATCCCTCAACTCGGGGATCGTCCTGACCGGCGGCACGGCCCTCCTCGAAGGCCTCGAGGAGGTCGCCGAGGAGATCTTCGACGTGCCCGTCCGCCGCGGCGACCCGACGGGCGTCGGGGGACTTCTGGACAGGGTCAGCACACCCGACTTCGCCACGGCTGTGGGGCTCCTGCACTACGGCCACGGCCTGATCCGGGAGAAGGGATCGACCAAGGACCGAAAAAAAGGGCTATTCGCCAAATTCAAGGATTTATTCAAGGAAGAATAGGAGGAAGGTATGGGCCATGATTTGGGAGGGAAACTGAAATTTCATCTCGTTGAGGACAGCTTCGGGGCCAAGATCCGCGTCGTCGGCATCGGTGGAGGGGGAGGTAACGCCATCAACCGGATGATCGAGGCCGGGATCGAGGGCGTGGACTTCATCGCCGTCAACACCGACCTGCAGGCGCTGAACAACAACCGGGCCCCGAACAAGATCCAGATCGGGAGCCAGCTGACGAAAGGTCTGGGCTCGGGCGGCCGGCCCGAGCGGGGAAAAGAGGCGGCCATGGAAGACACGGAGAAGCTGATCGAGATCCTCGACGGCTCGGATATGGTCTTTCTGACGTCGGGCTTGGGCGGCGGCACCGGGACGGGGGCGACGCCGATCATCGGCAACCTCGCCGCGGAGCTCGGCGTCCTAGCCATCGCCATCTGCACGCTGCCGTTCGAGTTCGAAGGCCGGCAGCGGGCCAAACAGGCCGAAGAGGGCTTGAACGATCTGAAGGCGGCGGTCGATACGGTCATCGCCATCCCCAACGAGCGGCTTCTCCAGACGGTCAGCCTCGACACGTCCATCCAGGACGCCTTCAAGATGGCCGATGACATCCTCCGCCTGGCGGTCCAGGGCGTCTCCGACCTCATCACCAAGCCCGGACTGATCAACCTCGATTTCGCCGACGTCAAGTCCATCATGAAGGGCATGGGCGTGGCTTTCATGGGCACGGGGATCGCCTCGGGCGAGAACCGGGCGGCCGAGGCGGCCAACAAAGCCATCTCCAGCCCGCTCCTGATCGACACCTCGATCGAAGGGGCCAAGGGCATCCTCATCAATATCACGGGCGGCAACGACCTGACCCTGCACGAGGTCGACAAGGCGTCCCGAATGATCTTCAAGATGGCTCATCCCGAGGCGAACATCATCTTCGGCGCGGTCATCGACTCGGCCCTCAAGGATATGGTCAAGGTCACGGTCATCGCCACCGGCTTCGATCGGAGCGCCGAGCGGCGGACCGTCGCCCAGGCTCAAGCGCCGGCCCCGGCCGCCGCGCCGGTCCTGCGCCAGCGGACCAAGCCGCACGCGACCACCCCGCCTCCGTTCCCCGTTCCTCCCTATGCCGAGACGCCGCCCTTCTTCTTCGAGCCTCAAGGGTTGGATCGCAGCGAGCCCGCGCCGTCCTGGACCCGACCGGCCTGGGATAAACAATGGGAAGACTTCGATTCCCCGTCGTTCGTCCGGAAAAAACATTCCCAGATGCGCAAACATCCCTCATGATCAAAGCCGACTGCGTCGTCACCGCCTGCCGTCAGCTCGTGACGTGCCGCGGAGGCATTCCGAAGAGAAAAGACGCCCTCGGGGACGTCGGCCTGATCGAGAACGGCTGGATCGCCGCCCGAAAGGGCCGGATCGTCTTCATCGGTACGGAGAATGAGTTCCGGCGCGAGGTGGACTTCGAGCGCGGCGGGCTTCGGATCGACGGCGGCGGCCTTATCGCCCTGCCCGGCTTCGTCGACGCCCACACGCATCTCCCCTTCGCCGGAGACCGGGCGGAAGAATTTTCCCTCCGGCTCAAGGGCTGGACGTATCAGCAGCTCGCCGAGAAAGGCATGGGCATCCGCTCGACCGTCAAAGCCACCCGCCAGGTCCCGAAAGACGAGCTGACCGCCCTCTGCTTGAAACGGATGGATCAGATGCTCCTCCACGGGACGACGACGGCCGAGGCGAAAAGCGGCTACGGCCTCAACCTGAGGGACGAGATCAAGCAGCTCGAGGCCATCCGGGAGGCCGACCGGGCCCACCCGGTGGACCTCGTCCCGACGTTCATGGGGGCTCACGAGGTCCCCGAGGAATATCGCTCGAAAAAGGAGGACTATATTGACCTTCTTATTCACACGATCATCCCCGAAGTTCGCCATCAGGACCTCGCCCGGTTTTTCGACGTATTTTGTGAAGAGGGCGTGTTTTCTGTGGAAGACACAAAAAGGCTGGTGGAGGCGGCAAAAGCGGCCGGCTTTGGAATCAAGGTCCATGCCGATGAGTTCGCGCCGCTCGGCGGCGCGGAGCTCGCCGTCCGGGCCGGCGCCGTCTCAGCCGAACACCTGATCGCGATCACCGAGGCGGGGATCGAGGCGCTGGCGAAGAGCGCGACCGCGGCGGTGCTCCTCCCGGGCGTCTCGTTCTTCCTCATGTTGGACAGGAAAGCGCCGGCGCGGAAGCTCGTCGAGGCGGGCGCGATCGTGGCCCTGGCCTCGGATTATAATCCAGGAACCTCGATGATCGGATCGATGCTGTTCATCCTTCAGCTCGGCGTGTTCACCTTAAAGCTGAGCATCGAAGAGGCCCTCAACGCGGTCACGACCAACGGCGCCTACGCGATCCGGAGGCAGGACGAGGTCGGCAGCCTGGAGCCGGGGAAAAAAATGGATCTCCTCCTTTGCGACGTTCCCGCGTTCCCCCATCTCGTCTATCAATTGGGCGTCAATCCCGTAACGCATGTCATAAAGAACGGCGCGCTCGTCGTCAAGGACGGGCGCCTGGCCTATTCCACGGCGGCCGGGGCCCCGGGCTTGCCCGAGGGGTCCACTTCCGCCGCGAAGGCTCGTCCCTTGACCTAAGCCCCTTATCCCTTCTTCCCATACCCCCCAACCCCCCCGCAACGGGGGGGACTATATTTCCCCCGCCGGAATGTCAGGCCGTCTTGCTTTTGGCCTTCCAATAAAGATAGAACGGCAGACCAAGGAGGATGATCCCCAGGCCGGTCATGGCGTTCCAGAACTGGGTGATGAGCGAGTTGATGGAAATAAAAAGCGCGGCCAGGATGAAGATGATCGGTGTGACGGGATAGCCCCAAGTCTTATAAGGCCGGGGCAGATCGGGCTTTTTCTTTCGCAGAATGATCACGGCGGCGACGGTCAGGCCGAAAAAGATCCATTGGCCGAAAATGACGTAGGTGAAGAGCCGCTCGAACGTGCCGAAAAAGAGGATGAGGATCATGCTCCAAACGCCCATAGCGATGATGGAGATGTGGGGGGTCAGGAATTTCGGATGGACGGCGGCCAGCTGCTTGAAAAAGATCCTGTCCTTGGCCATCGCGTAATAGACCCGGGGCGAGCAGAGGAAGTTCTGGTTGGCCGCGCCCATGATCGAAAAGAGGATGATGAAGGAAATGATGGTGGCCCCGACGGGTCCCACGACGATGGCCATGGCGTCCGCGGCGATGCGGTCCGATTGGGCGATGGCGGCGGCCGGGAGAACGTACAAATAGGCCAGTTGGGCCAGAAGGTAGATGACGACGCAGGCCGCGGTCCCGATGAAGATCCCCAGGGGGATGTTTCGCTGCGGGTTCTTGGTCTCGCCCGCGCTGTAGGTCGAAGATTCCCATCCTTTATAAGCCCAGAGCGAAGCGACCAAGGCGATGCCGAAACTGCCGACCAGGTTGCCCGTGAACGTCTTAGGGGACGGCGAGACGAAGTTCGAGGTTTGGCCCTTGGCGAGAATGAAGATGACGCCGCAGATGCCGACCAGGGCCCCGAACTTGATGACCGTCAGGAGGTTTTGGAGGTTGGCCCCCCACCGGACGCCGGCGTAGTTCACGATCACCAGGAAGAGAATGAAACCGATGCTGACCATCTTTTGAGCGAACGGGGAAAGGGGGATGAGCTGGGTCAGATATTTCGAGGAAAAGGCGACCGTCAATGTGGCGATGGCCCCGGAATCGATCACCAGAAAAAGTGTCCAGCCGAAGAGGAACGCGATCGATTTTCCGTACGACTCGCGGAGAAAAACGTAAGCCCCTCCGGCTTCCGGAAGAGCGGCCCCCAATTCTCCGAAGGACAGCGCCCCGAAGAAGCTCAAAAGGCCGCCGACCACCCAGACGGCCAGGATGAGGAGCGGGACCTGAACGGCGGCGGCCATGTCCTTGGGGACGAGGAAGATGCCCGATCCGATGACGCCGCCGATGACGATGCTGACGATATCCCAAAGGCCGAGAACCCGGGGAAGATTTCGCTCTGTGGTTTCCATGGCTGGGAGATTACCTCATTTCACATTTCTTTTCCAGATTTTTTCGCGGCGACCATGACCACGGCTCGATGAGTCTCGGGAGGCGGCGGAACGTCACTCCCCCGCGCCGAAGGTCTCCGCGAAATAGGCATAGCCGTCGGCGACCGTTCGTTCGACGGGGATGTAAGAATGGGAAAATTCCCTGCGGCTCTTCTCGTTCGAATAATAGGCGCGCCACCCGCTGAGCCTGCCGTAGGCAAAGGTCAGAAGGGGCCGCTTTTTGGTGAAGGCGCTGACGAGCTCGAGCAGGCCGCCGGCGGCCGCAACGAGCGGCGGCGGAATCCTGAACGGGTAGGATTTCCGGCCGGAGGACCGGCTGATCATTTGGACCATCTCGGGATAGCTCACGTTCGCTCCGACTATCAGATATTTCTCTCCGATCCTCCCCTGATCGAGCGCCTTGAGGATGATGTCGGCCAGGTCGCGAACATCGACGACGGCCAAGCCGCCCGAGAATGAGCCCAACGGCCGCTTGCGACAGATCATCCGATAGAGCTGGTTGTGCGGCGTGGCGATATTATGGTCGCCGGGCCCCATGATCGAAGCGGCGTTGAGGATGACGGCAGGCAGGCCGCGCTCCCGGACGGCTTCCTCCACGATCCTCTGCCCTTCATGCTTGGACGTCATGTAGTGGATGTCCGAAGGCCAGTTGAATGGTGTGTCCTCAGTGGCGACCTGGCCCTTCTTGTGGAAGCCGATCGCGCCGACCGACGAGACGTGGACGAGTCGCTTGACGCCGTGACGAAGGCAGGCCTCGACGACGCAGCGCGTGCCGTCACGGTTGACCCTCATCAGCTGCGCCAGGTCCCGCTTCCAGTAGGAGATAAGGCCGGCCATGTGGATGACGTGCGGATACCCTTGAATGGCGTTCTCCACGGCCCCGGCATCGGCGATATCGCCCCAGCGGATCCGGACGTCTTGTCCCGCCCAGCTCAGGGGAACTTTATCCTCGGGCAGGACGAAGGCTGTGAGCGACTCCGCCCCAAATCGCTGGATGAGCCGGGGCATCAGGGCGGCGCCGACAAAGCCCGTCGCGCCGGTGACCAGGATCTTCATGGGCTCAACTCGGCCGCTGTCGCGGCCGGTGATAGCGGAGATAGAGGAACGTGTCGTTGCCGATGCCGACCAGGGCATGGATGAAGACCGTATAAAGAAACGAGCCCGTGGCGTAGGCGATGAGCCCGAAGATGAATCCGGCGCCGAGAGCGGCGAAGATTTCCGAATCGGGATGTCCAAAGTGATGGAGAGTGGAGATGAGGGTTTGAACGACCAGCGCGGGAACCAAGCCGAGCGCCGGGATCAGGGGGAAAAAGAGGACGCCGCGGTAGAGAAACTCCCAGGGCAGATAGTAAAGGACGAGATAGCAGATCTCGAAAAAAACGAACCTCTTCGGGTTGGAGCAGGCTTCCTTGGAGAACGGATATTGCGCTCTCATGACGGGGTCGCGCGATCCGATGAAGGCCGCTATGAGCGCGATCGGGACGGACAGGCCCATGAAAAGGAGCCCCTTTTGGCTCCGGCCGAAGGTGAAGCCGCAGGAGGCCAGGAAGGTCCCCGGTTCTGCGGAGGACAATAAGATGATCAGGACGGGGAGGGCGAAAAACATCACAAAAAAGAAGCCGAAATAGCGAAGGAAAGCCTGATAGTCGCCGTATTTTCGAAGGAGTGTCTTGTGGTGAAAGACCGTGATCATCAGGACGAACGCCGCGGCCAGGTAGACATACAGGGCCGTTAGGATGTCCGTGCCGCTACTTAATAAACCCATCTCTTCTTTCCTTGAGATACCAGGTCACGATCGCCTCGATCTGCCGGTCGATCCGGTCGTCCGGCGCATAGCCGAGCTCGGCGATGGTCCGGCTGATATCATAGGTCGTTTCCGTGGTGATGCGCTTGATCCGGTAATAATTCAAAGTCGGTTCATAATGCGGATAGAGCTTGCGGATCCCTTCCATGCAAGCCGCGACGGCGAAGCCGAACCAGACCGGCTGATAGAACCTCTGCTTTTTCTTGAGCCCTTTTTGGAGTCCCGAGAAAAACATCCGCCAGGTCGGAAGCTCCCCGTTGGTCACGGTGTAGGCCCGGCCTTCGATCCCGTCCTTGAGAAGCGCCAGATGAACGGCCTGGCAGAGATTATCGATGTAACAGAAGCCGAACCGCCAGTTGCCGTGGCCGACGATCAATTGAACGCCGCGCTCACAGGCACGGAGGATCTTGGCGCACGAGGTCCGGTCGTAGGGACCGTAAACGTCCGCCGGACGGAGGATCACGACGGGCAGTCCGTTGGATCTCCATTCGTCCAGGAACATCCGTTCGGTCTTGACCTTGTAGCGGGTGTAGTCCAGAAACAGGGCGGATTCGCCGGGCCGCTCCTCCGAGATGTTCCGCGCGTTGAACCCCAAGGTCACCGCCGTCGAGATATAGACGAGCCGTTTCGGCTTGTGCGGCAGGCTCTGGATCCGTCGGACGAGGTTGACGGCCAATTGATAGATGTGTTTCCGGCAGGTCTCATCGTCCGCCACATCGGAAACGATCGAAGCAGCGTGGACGATATAATCGATTCCGTCCGGGATCCGGATCTCCTCAGGACGGAGAAGGTCGCCGGTGACCAGCTTGACCTCGAGCCCGTTCAGAAAATGGAGGTCGGATGTCGTCCGGACCAGGCCGTACACCTCCCAGCCTTCGGTCAGGAAGTGACGGCAAAGGTTCGAGCCGACGAATCCATTGGCGCCGGTGATGAAGATTTTCATGGCCTCCCCATCCTCCGGCGCTCGACGGCGGCGTTCCACCGCCGCATGAACGGCGGCGCGGCCAGGATGCAGACGGCCGCGGCGAGAACGCCGACGAAGGTGTCCGTCACGTAGTGATAGCGGCAGTAAAAGGTGGAGATATAGAGGGACAGGATGACCGGCGCCAGTCCATAGAACGCCGGCCGGTAATAGCGGTGGGCCATGACCCACATGACCGTGGCGATGGCGGTATGAGGGCTGGGGATCGACCCCCCGATCTGGTGGATGTGCTTCCTGATGTATTCGCCCCAGGCCGTGAAGAAAAAGCCTTTGAGGGGGACCGTGTAGGCTTCGCTCATGTGATAAAAGGGGCTGGCCACGGGGAAGGCCAGGAAGCCCAGACAGCAGAGGACGTTGGCCAGGGCGAGGGTGAAAAGGTAATCCTCCATGGCGTTCTCCCCGCGTTTGAAGCAGATGACGGCGCAGAGGACGGGATAGATGACCAGATAGATCACGTAGGAGAACATCATCCATTCCGTGAGCGCCGGGGAGATGAACCTCTGGAGCCAGATCGTCGGCTGGGCTCCGAACAGGGTCTGCTCCAGGCGGAGAACGGCCGGGTCCTGCCAGTGCCGGACGAAGATCAACTGCATCGGAAGGACGGACAGGAAAAGATAGCCAAAGATGAGCTGGACCGAGCCCGCCCGGATGAAAAAACGAAGGACACGATTCGAGGTCCGGGGAAGGATGTACACGGCATATATGTAGAGGATGAGATAGAACGAATTCTTGCCGAGGAGCGTCCAGGGGTCCTGAACGCGGGCATGGAAGATGAGAAGGAGAAGATCGAAGAAGAGGACGGAGGCGATGACGACGGCGTCGGTGGCCTGGAGCTGGGCGCCGAGGACGTGGATGTGCTTCCCGTAAAGGCCGGCGAGTTCCGCGCTCTTGAGGATGCCGTTCCGGGGCTTTCTCGTCATTTGATCATCCCCGCTTTCCGGTACCACTCCACGGTCCGCCGGACGGTCTCTTTCATGTCCAGCTCCGGCTTGAAGCCGAGCTCGCGCTCGATCTTCGAGCCGTCGTAAATCCAGCAATATTCCCGGGTCGCTCGAATATTCGATCGCGTGAGAAGAGGCGGCGTTTTTCTGAAACGCGCTCCGAGTTCGGCGACGGCGGCCAGGGCGTATTGGACGGGATACGGGACTTTGAGATACAGCCGCCGCGGGCCGAGCGCCTCCGCCACAGCCTCGGTGATGTCCCGCCAGGCGTAGGCCTGGCCGTCGGTGACGATATAGATCTGCCCTCTGCTTTTAGGGCTGTCCGCTGCCAGGGTGAAGGCCCGGACGAGATCGTCCACGCCGGCCAGGCTGGTCTGAGGCTCGCCGGTCCCGATGAGCGGCTTGATCCTCTTGGCCAACAGCTTGATGGATTCGAACAGCTCCTTCTGCCGCGGACCGATGATGTTCGACGGCCGGATGATCGTCACCGGCAGACGGTCGGCCAAGCCGAGGACGATCTTCTCGGCCATGAGCTTGCTCCGGCCGTAATCGGAGACCGGGCGGCATTCGTCCTCCTCGCGGAGGGCCTTGCCGCAGGGGCTGGGGCCGAGAGCGCTGATGCTCGAGACGAAAACGAATTTCTGGAGTTGCGGGTTCTCCTCGAGGCAGGCCTCGATGAGGTTTTGCGTCCCCTGAGTGTTGGCTTCGAAATAGGTCGGCCAGTCCACGGCGTTGATGACACCGGCCAGGTGAAAGACAACATCCATGCCGCGGACGGCAGGTCGCAGCGACTCTTTATCCCGGCCGTCGCCGACCACGAACCGGACGTTCAATCCCGCCAGGGAGTCCGTCCGGCTCGTTTTGCGAACCAGGCAGAAGACCTCATCGCCCCGCCGGGCCAGGGCTTCAGCCAGATGGCTCCCGATGAACCCGTTGCTTCCCGTGACCAGGGCCTTCATCCGCGCTAATCAAGCCCCCGTTCGTCGAGTTTGAAGGGCCGTTCCTCGGACTACGCCTCTGGCCAGGTTCATAGCGGTTCGATTTTAATAAAATCCCCGGAAAAGGGCAAGACAACTTAGTAAAAGAAACTCAGGAAAGCACCTCTCATTCCTGATTTCCGGCGTTTGGAATTGTTGACAGGGATTCCTCAAGGGTGATAAATTCGATCCTCGATATCCGGCTAAGGAATATGTGACAAAGGCGAAGAAATATCATACCGGCGGAAAACGAAATTCCTATTCCTGCACCAATATGATTTTGTTTGCAGGACCACGAAAAACGGGATGATAGGGTCAAAGTGAAATCCCGTTTTTCCCTGTCAGGACCTAGAGGGTTTTCGGCGAGCGCACATCAGCAAGAAACCATGCGTTTAGAAGAGCTCAATGAGAAATTCAGGCATTCAGAACCCGAAGAAATTCTCGAATGGACGATAAAGACATTTCCCTATCAAGCTGCCATGACTTCTTCTTTTCAAGCCTCGGGGATCGTCATCATCCATATGATAAAAAAGATAACTTTTGACTTTCCCGTTTTTTTCATCGATACGGGATTCCATTTTCCAGAAACGCTCGAATTCAAAAACAGAATAACAAAAGAATGGAATCTCAATGTTCACACGATCATCCCCATGATAAGCAAGAGGAAGCTCGAACAGAAGCACGGTCAATTCCTGTACGAGAAAGACCCTGATTTCTGTTGCCTTGTCAATAAGGTGACTCCTCTCAGGAATCTCAAAAAAGAGATCGGCGTGAAAAACTGGATCTCGGCAATCCGGAAAGACCAGGCAGAAACGAGAAAAAATCTTAAGCCCTTCATGCGTGACAATGAGAGGAATTTGCGCATCCATCCGCTCGTGAATTGGACAGGGCAGAGAGTCTGGACTTATATTCGCGAACACAACCTTCCCTGCAATCCGTTGTACGACCAGGGATATACGTCCATTGGCTGTTTTCCTCCCTGTTGCACTTCTAAAAATGAACTTGAAGATGGAGAAAGGGCCGGGCGCTGGAATGGAAAAAGCAAGTTGGAGTGTGGTTTACATACGGATTTGAAAGCCGAGAAAAGCAAAAGAAGAATGATAACCTCAAAGAAAGGATGAAGAAATATGGGAACCAGCAAGAAATTCTATCTGCGATGCAGTCTGTGCGGCTCTGAAATCGAAGACTTTTCAAAATGGTTTAGCTCCGACCAGAGATGTCCGGAGTGCGGCAGCAACAGGGCGGATGTGAAATATCGTGAGAATATCGAAAGAGCGAAACATCTTATTCAAAAAAACGTCATCGCCTCGAACGGCCTTTGGCATTACTTTGATTTTCTCCCTCTAAATGAGAGGAAGAATATCGTTACCGCTGGAGAGGGTATTGTCCCCATAGACAGATGGAAATTCCTGGAGGAGTATGCAAGGGTGAGGTTTCGCCTTCATTGTAACGTCTATGCTCATCGACATGATGATAATTACGCCACGGGAACGTTTAAAGACCTCTCCGGGACCGTGGTGGCGAGCGTTCTTAAAGAAAACAATATCAAAAATTATGTGGCTGCCAGCACCGGGAACATCGCGGTTTCCTATTCACGATATTTGACCGCAGCAGGGATCTCCCTCTATGCCTTTATCCCTGAAAATTCCTCCCCATCTCAAGAGGCGGAAATCGCCTGCTTCGGACAGCAGGTGTTCCGGGTCAAGGGGGATTATTCGAGAGCGAAAGAAACGGCGCTTGAGTTTTCTAATAAATTCAAAATCCCTCTTGCGGCCGGCAATTTTGATCCGATGAGACAAGAAGCTAAGAAGACGATGCTTTTTGAATGGCTGAGAATGATGGATGAATTTCCAACTGTGTACTTTCAGGCTTTGAGCGGAGGCACGGGACCGCTGGCTATCGCCAAAGGATGCCAAGAGCTTGAGCCTTTGAATCTGATCAAAAGGATGCCGAGATTTATCCTCGTCCAATCTGACAAATGCTCTCCGATGGCAGACGCGTGGGAAGAAGCGAAGTCAAAAGGATTTCCAGAAGGCTGGGAGAAAACGTACCCCATCTATCACAATCCAGAGACGATGATTCCTACGTTGGCAACAGGGTATCCTACAACCTACCCTGTCTTGAGCCCGCTGGTCAGAGCGAGCGGAGGCGAGATCATTTCGTGCGATGAACAGGCCATCGTGCTCATGGCACGTTTGGTTGCGTTTAAGCAGTCGGTCAGAATGGGACCGGCTGCGGCAATCGTTGTAGCCGGATTTTTAAAAGCTTTGAGAAAAGGCCATATCAGAGAAGGGGATGTTGTGCTGCTCAATATTGGCGAGGGAATCAGACGCGCGCCTGAGTTCATGGAGAGGATGATTTACACATCAAAAAAGGTCAAGTCTGTGGAGGATTGTTTTCTCTCAGACAAAAAAGAGTATGAGAAACGACTATGGGAAGAAACGGAAAAGTGGGATTTCTAATTGCCATAAAAAAGACAGTTCCTGCTGATAATACTTATCCATCATCCGGTACTGGATGGCCTCGGAGAGACGGGGGGGAGATCTCCTCTTCGCCGCCGAATGAGATAATCAGGTCCAAATCTAATTATTTCCAATAATTCTCGACCTTTTTTTCAATTAATCTTTTAATCTGCCGACTAAATCGATAAAGAGGATAGGTCTGTAAAAAGAACGCCTAATGCCTAAAAAAGATTTAAGCACCTTCATATCTAAGCAAAACAATATTCCTCGACAATCCAAAGAGACAAGCAGGTTCGAGGATAAGCTGAGAAAATCCGAAGAGCGCTATCGGGATTTAGTGGAAAAAGCGGGAATCGCCATTACGATTGACGACCGAGAAGGAAATCTCGAGTATGCCAATGAACGGTATGCTGAAATGTTCGGATACGGCCTTGAAGAAATAAAGAACCAGTCTATTCGATCCATTGTCCACCCGGATGACATTGAGCGGGTCCTCAAAATTCATAAAGGCCGGCTGAACGGCAATAAAGTGCCTGGCCGCTGTGAATTTAAAGGAATCAGAAAAGACGGTTCACTATTTTATCTTGAAGTGGATGTCGTTACCCTTAAAGAAGCCGGGAAAAACGTGGGCACCCGTTCCTATTTATGGGATATATCCGACCGCAAGAGAACAGAAGTAGAAGTCCAGGAAACGATGCAGAAACAGCGGAAAACACTGAATGGTACGATTAACGCCATTGCTTTAACAGTGGAGGCTAGAGACCCGTTCACTTCCGGTCATCAGCGCCGAGTTGCTGATCTAGCTCGGACAATTGCAACGGAAATGGGATTGCCGAAAGACCAGATCGAAGGCGTGCGTTCAGCCGGGCTTATCCACGATTTGGGTAAGATTGGCGTACCAGCCGATCTTTTAAGCAAGCCAAGCAAGTTGAGTAAGACAGAATTCGAGTTAATCAAAATGCATCCACAGATTGCTTTTGATATTCTAAAAGACATCGAGTTTCCCTGGCCGATAGCTTCAATAATTTATCAACATCACGAACGAATGAACGGCTCGGGCTATCCCCAAGGTCTTTCCGACGGCAGCATCCTCCTTGAAGCCAGAATCCTGGCTGTGGCTGATGTTGTTGAAGCCATGTCCTCTCATCGGCCATATCGGCCAAGTCTTGGTCTGAAAAATACCTTGGATGAAATATCGATAAACAAAGGAATCCTTTATGATCCTGCTGTAGTGGATACCTGCTTAAAGCTTTTCAAAGAAAAAAAGTATGCATTTAAATAAGCCCGTTCTATTCTGTCTTTCTTTTTCTACAATAAAAGCCAAAGTAATATCAATTGAAGACGGCGCCGGCGTATTTGGAGTCGATCACATATACTCAATAATAATAAATACCGCCACTAGATCCGCCGCCGAAACGCGGATTCACGACGTTGCTGTAGATCGAACCGAACGTATAGCTCAACCCGACCGAGAAATAGTACGAATAATTGGTCTCGAGCATTGTCCTCCGGAGCAGGACTTGTTCGAGAGTCGCCTCGCCCTTTTTCAACGAAAGCTGGTCATGAATCATCGAATAGCTACCGTAAACATCAAAACTTAGGCCCTTCCAAAGCTTCAGACTGATGGAGCTGTAGAGCGATAAATGGTTTTTCTTGAAATCATGGAAGTAATGCGAACCTTCGAGCGATGTGCTGATAGATCCCCATTTTTCCTTAAGATCAAGGGTAATGGACAGGCTTTCGCTCCAAAGGCTTTCCGATGTCTTATTATAGATAGTCTCTTCTCGATATTTTACGGTTTGGAAGTTGAGTCTATAGAGAAAACTCAGAAAGCGTCGCGTCGATTGAGAATAAGGAAATAAATTATATTCGATTGCAGGAGCAGGGATAAGGCTAAACTTCACGTTGCTATAAGTAGATGAGCTCAACGAGAGATACGTGCCGATCGACCAGTGATCATTCAGGCTTTTTACAACTAATCCTGAGAAGCCCTGAGAACTAGATGTGCTCGAAATCGTTTCGCCTCCATAGGTGAAACTGTCCTTATATGTCGACTCATAGAGGCTCATTTTTATCTTCCACTCCGGAGTTATCCGATTAGCGGAGATCGTGCCGTAATAGGAGTTATAGCTCGTGGTTTTTTGTCCGCTCATCGACGTGCGAGCGCTGAGACTAAAGACCCAGAAATTCCACTTATCGATGACGGAGGTCGGCTTGACCTTTTCTTGAAAGACAATGGCCACCTTTTCAGAGATCGGCGTTTTCGCGACATATCGCATAAGGCCCATTTTTAAGACTCGGACTTGTCCTTGTCGTATCTCATCCGATGTTTGAGTTTTATTAGAAACGAACTTTTGAACATCGTCCATTCCAATAAATTCTTGTTGCCCGCTGAAGGTCATAGTGTATTCGACGCCGCCAGCTCCCGTAGATTGGACCGTGATCAGAACATGGACTTGAGCTTCTTTCCGGTCACGGACGTAATTGACGTACGTGATTTCCGTTTTCATGTATTCAATATCGCAATAATTGCAGTCAATGAACACCCTCGGCGCAGTCTTTTTGAGAGCTTCAACATCCACTTGAGATGAAGGCGGACTCGGATTTGTTTGAGCTGAAGCCAATAACGGGAAACAAAACGAGAGGCACATAAATACGGCGATAAACTTAGATCGGTAACGCATGGTATTCTCCCTCCTTAATAAACCCGCGGCCAATTAGAGCCATTTTTATTCCCAGAAATACCCTGAATGTCTTATTAAACCAGCAATCATCATGCCAAGTTGCAAGAAATAATAATATTTTTCCACTGGGGGAATCCGGGATAATTTACTCAATGGGATCGTAATAATTCTTCACAAGCGTTAACGATATTTACGTCCGATAAAATAGAAGCGCTCGGAATCTAAACAACTCGAATCGACCCTTTCATAATTATATATCTTCGTTTTCCTAGTTTGGTTAGGACTAATAAGACAAAATCCTTCATTCTGGGACTCGTTTTTCTTTCATTATCGATCGGTTCACAATAGATATTGGTTTGATCATCGAAGCCAGATTTATTGATCCTTTTAAATAAAGGCGCATAAATGCAAAAAGGGAACTTAGAATTGCTCCGCCAATTTAAGTTTTTATCGATAAATATCTTTTCGTCTGCCGACATATAAAGTCGAAATTTGTTTATCTCCTCTGTCGATGGAGTACATGATTCGATAATCCCCTATCCGATATCGATAAAGTCCCTTCAGCACTCCTTTGAGAGGTTTCCCTAGCTTCTCCGGGTCTTGTGAAAGATAGCCCTTAACGCGGCTGACGATTTTTCCCGCCGTCTGTCGGTCAAGCTCCTTCAGATCATTCAGAGCGTGTTCGTGCCACAGCACTCTATAGGCCAAGCTCTTTCTCCACTTCTTCCGTTGTCAGATATCTGGCGTTTTTTTCATTCAACCGTTCCAACGCGGTATAGCCATCTTCAAAGTCCTCTAAGGACTCTTCGATAATCTCTTGAATAAAAGAGCTTTTTGTCCTCCGTGTTATTTTCGTGAGACGGTTTAGTCTTTGGAAAACCTCGTCAGGTAATCTCAAGCTTAGAGTAGCCATATTTCTGCACCTCTGTAATACAAATACTACAAAGCCGATTGCTTGTCAATGCCAATTCGACCGAAACCTTATTGCTCCCCGATGGTTCATATTTTTTTTGCATATTCTAACGAACAAAATGATGCGCTTTCAATAATACCTATCCATAGCTCGGTACTGAATGGCTTCGCTCAAGTGGGCCGGGGTGATGTCGTCCTCTCCGGCTAAATCCGCGATCGTCCGAGCGACCTTGAGCGAACGGTCATAAGCCCGGGCGCTGAAGCCAAGCCTGTTGACCGCCGCTTCAAGGAGTTTTTCTCCTTCCCTGTCGATGCGGCAGTAGGCCTTGACCTCTCTCGGCCCCATCTGGGCATTGGCATACATCCTCCGTCCCGCAAAACGATCGAGCTGTCTCTCTCGGGCCCTGACGACCCGATCCCGGATCGCCTCCGAGCTCTCCCCTTCGGCCTTCGAGACGATGTCCTTGAATTTGACCCCGGGGACTTCGATCTGGATGTCGATGCGGTCGAGGAGGGGGCCTGAGATCTTCGAATAATACCGGCTGCGCTGGGCCTCGGTGCATTCGGCATCCCGGTCCGCCGCGCCGCGAAAGACGTCCTCGCAGGGTTGCGTTGCCCTTTTGCCATTTAACTTTAAAGGCACGAAAGCCGATCCACAGGGAGAAATACCCTGATTTTCCGCGCACGTGGGGCGACTGGATTCGAGTTCGAAGGATCGATTTGAAGCTCACAAAAGTCCAACTTTCTACATTCTTTAATGTTTCGGACATTACGATATATCTCTGGGAAAAGAACAAGGTGGAGCCTTCTTTGGCCCAAATTCCGAGGATAATTGAATTCTTAGGACGAGATCCGTTTGAGAAAAAAACCGATATTTTGGCCGAGCGAATTAAAGATTTTAGGCGGATTCGCGGATTATCGAGAAAAAAGCTCGCTGAACAATTGGGGATAGACCTATCGACTCTAGAGGGATGGGAAACTGGAAAACACAAACCTACTGAGAAGCTACTTGCTAAAATCAAAGCCTCTCGTTTATTCTAATGTTTAGTCTGCGAGGAATATCATGCGCCAAGAAAAATTCGTTTGCAAACACTGCGGAAGCTCAAAAATCGTCAAGGATTCCGAATTGAAATGCGCCGTAGTCCAAGAAATAAATCCTGAGACAAACGAGCCGATTGGCGAGCCAACTACTTTTTATGCTTTTTAATGTCTTTCTTGCGGGGAAGCAATTTATTTGGAGAAGTTCGAAGCGCCGAATCAATTGAACTTCGGCCTAAGCTAATCGTAAAACTTAGGGTTGAACAAGAGACGCGGGCCGGATGGGAGAGAGGCGGACATCAGCCTACAAAAAAGCTGCTTGATAAAATCAAATCAGTCTTT